>CAINHS010000046.1 GCA_903848955.1 uncultured beta proteobacterium | reverse complement strand
CAGACCCTTGCCGCGGCGCTGACCGATCACGACCAGGTCGGCATCCAGTTCCTCCGCCGCCTCGATGATGGCCTGTTGCGCTGAGGCGATGACGATACGCGTGTCGCAGACCACCCCGTCGAGCCGCATCAGCCCGGCCTTGTGCGCGGCATCGGCGGCGGCTCCGGCGCGCTGCTTTTCGTGGGCGATGGCGGAGACGATGGTGACCGGCGTGCCGGTGACCCGGGCGAGCTGGGCTGCGAGTTCGGCGACGCTGTCGCTGTGGTCGCTGCCATCGCTGGCGAGGAGGATGCGCTTGTGCCACATGGCCGCCTGCCAGCCGGCCACCAGGACATGGCAGGGCGCACTGCCGATGACCTGCGCCGCGGCGTCGCCAAGCAGCCGGTCCTTGAGGTCGCGCGGCGGTCGCCGGCCGATGATCAGGATGTTGCTGTCGGCTGCAGCGGCAGCGGCGATGACTTCCTGCGCCGGCGGCTTGCCGTGGCGCATGATCTCCTCGCTGACGACACCGGCCACCAGTGCCTGGCGCAGCGCCGGGGCGAGGCGCGCACGCGCCAGCTCCTGCTCGGCCGGCGTGTCGACGGCGGTCATGATGTCGAGCGTGACGCCGAAACTGCGCGCCAGGGCAATGGCGATTGCGGTCGGCGCACTCGAGAACTCGCTGCCGTCGGTGGCCAGCAGCAGGCGCTGGCGGCGCAAGCCGTCGGGCAACAGCTTGCCGTGGCATTCCTTGAAGATGCGTGTCTTGCAGCTGCGGCAGACGTCGGGGTCGAGCGTCCAGTAGAGCGCGCCGGTGACGTTGCTCATGACCGGGAAGAAGGCGCCTTCGCCAATCTCCTTGACGTAGTCGCCCTGCTTGAGGAAATTCTGCAGGGGCTGGTTGAGCCGGTAGAAATACAGGCCGCCGCCGAGTCGCCGCCGGCGTCGTGCTTCCTGCGCCAGCACCTCGGCGCCGGCGACGTCGATGTAGCTCAGGCTGGCCGCCGCGACCAACACGGACTTTTGCAGCGGGTTGTCCTCGTCGATCTGCTGCAAGGCCTGTTGCACGTAGTTGGCGGCGCCGAAGTAGAGCGGACCGTTCACCCGCACGATGCGCAGTTGCGGGCATTCCGGCCGGCCGCGGGCGCGGACGAAGTGGTAGGCACCGGCTTCCGGTGCCGGCACCACGGGGATGATCTCGGGGCGCGAAGTGCGGTAGAGGAACATCACCAGCGAGAGGAAGACGCCGACGAATATGCCGGCTTCGAGGTCGAACAGGGTGCCGACCAGAGTCGCTGCCAGGATCGTTGATTCGGCCTTGCTAGTGTGCCAGATGGCGTGGATGTGATGGAAGTCGATCAGGCCCCAGGCTACCAGGAAGAGGATGCCGGCCATGGCGGCGGTAGGCAGGTAGGCGGCCAGCGGGGCCACCAGCAGCAGCACCAGGATCAGGAATGCCGAGGCGAACACCGAGGCCAGCGGCGTACGCGCGCCGCCTTCGAAATTGACTCCGCTGCGGTTGAACGAGCCGGACGATGCATAGCCCGAGAAGAAGGCGCCGGCGATGTTGGACAGGCCCTGGCCGATGAACTCCTGGTTGCCGTCGATGCGCTGCTCGGAGCGCACGGCGATGGCGCGGCTGATCGACACCGCCTCGGTCAGCGCCAGCATGGTGATGATCAGCGCCGGGGCGAGGGTCGCGCGCAGCGACTCGAGCGAGAGGTCGGGCAGCGACAGCGGCGGCAGCGTTGCCGGCAGCGCGCCGACCGTCCTGATGCCGGTGGCGGCCTGGCCCAGCCAGAGATTGAGCGCTTCGGCGACGAGGCTGCCGAGGATCATCGCCAGGATCATGTAGGGCAGCTTTTTCAGGTAGCGCCGCGCCAGGATGCCGCTGGCGAGCGTGATCAGGGCAACGGCCGTGACCCAAGGATTGATCCCGGCGAACTGCAAGACGAGCTGATGGAGTGTCTCGTAGAAGGGCGTGCCGCGCGGGATGTCGATGCCGAAGAAGTTCCTGACCTGGCTGGCGGCGATGAGGATCGCGGCGCCGGCGGTGAAGCCGATCACCACGGTGTGCGAGATGAAGTTCACCAGCACGCCGAGGCGCGCCAGTCCCAGTATCAGTTGGAAGATGCCGACGAGGAAAGTCAGCGTCAAGGCCAGGCTGATGTAGTGGGCGGAGCCGGGCTCGGCGTGGTGCGACAAGGCGGCGAAGACGGCGATGGAAATGGCCGTGGTCGGGCCCGAAACCAGGTGCCAGCTGGAGCCGAACAGGGCGGCGATGACGGTCGGCAGCATCGCGGCGTAGAGGCCGTATTGCGGCGGCAGGCCGGCGATGGTGGCAAAGGCCACACCTTGCGGCAGCACGATGAGGGCGCCGGTGAGGCCGGCGATCAGGTCGTCGCGCAGCGTCTCGCGGCCGACCAGAGGCCACCACCCGAGAAAGGGCAGCCACCGGCTCAGCAGGAAGTTACGGCGGGATGGCATGGAGGTGAGACGAGACCGGCGGCAGGGATCAATATATTAGCAAATGATTATCAATCCGTCAGGAATTGAATCGGGTGTGTGTTGAATCGGGCGTGACGGCAGAGCGCATTAGACGAAACAGACTACCTTCGCCCACCGGCCCCGCGCATACTCCGCGCTTGAAGTCACCATCAACAGGAATGTCCATGACTCTTTGTCCGATTGCCATCGTCGCCGGTTGCCGGAAATGCCCCGCGTTCAAGATTTGTCCGCTGAAGAAACTGGTCGGCGACAAGCCGCCGGCGCCCGTGCTTGAAGCCAAGGCGCGCACTGTGGCAAAACCCCGCGCCGCTGCGGCGCGGAAGAAGAAGCGGTAGCCCGGCCGCAGGCGGCTGCCCGCACACGGGAGACCGCTCAGGGGGTGCCCGGGATCATTGCCGTCAGCGAAAGACAGGGCTTGATGAAAGACAGCCCCGGCGTATTTCCACGCCGGGACGGGGGAAGTGTTAGTGTTGCGGCCACCACACTTTTCAGGATGACCGATGATGAAACTCCGTACATTGTTGATTGGTCTCGCCACGGCGGCTTTCTCCGCTCTGACGCTGGCCCAGACGCCCATCGTGATCAAGTTCAGCCACGTCGTGGCGGCCGATACGCCGAAGGGCAAGGCGTCCGAGTTCTTTGCCAGGAGGGCGGCGGAACTGACCAAGGGCCGGGCCAAGGTCGAGGTCTATGCCAACAGCGCCCTGTACAAGGACAAGGAAGAAGTCGAAGCCCTGCAGCTCGGCGCGGTGCAGATGCTGGCGCCGTCGCTGTCCAAGTTCGGCCCGCTCGGCGTGAAGGAATTCGAGGTTTTCGACTTCCCCTACATTTTCGATGACTACACCGACCTGCACAAGATCACGCAGGGACCGATAGGCGCTTCGCTGCTGCTCAAACTCGAACCCAAGGGGATCAAGGGACTGGCGTTCTGGGATAACGGCTTCAAGTCGTTTTCGGCGAATACGCCGATCAGGACGCCGGCGGACCTCAAGGGCAAGAAGATGCGCATCCAGTCATCGAAGGTGCTGGAAGAGGAATTCCGCACCCTTGGTGCGCTGCCGCAGGTGATGGCCTTCTCCGAGGTCTACCAGGCGCTGCAGACCGGCGTGGTTGACGGCACTGACAATCCGCACTCCAATCTTTTTACCCAGAAGATGCATGAAGTGCAGAAGCACATGATCATCACCGACCACAATTACCTCGGCTACGCGGTGATCGTGAACAAGAAGTTCTGGGACGGATTGCCGGCAGATGTTCGCGGCCAGTTGGAGCAGGCCATGAAGGAAGCCACGGTCTATGCCAACAAGATTGCGCAGGAAGAAAATGACTCTGCTCTGGAAGGCGTCAGGAAGAGCGGCAAGACCGCCATCTACGTACCGACCAGAGACGAGAAGCTGGCCTTCAAGAAGGCCATGATCCCGGTGCACGCCAAGATGGCCGACCGCGTCGGCAAGGATCTGCTGCAGGCCATCTACAAGGAAACCGGGTTCGATCCGGCCAAGCTCTGATGCGGCCGGTTTCGGATTGTCCGGTCGTTCCGGCTCAGTAGGTCTTGTACGGCAGGAACTTGCCGCTCATGACGATGCTGACCCGGTCGCCGGCCGGGTTCGGCTCGCGCTTCAAGTCCATCTTGAAATCGATTGCCGACATGATGCCGTCGCCGAATTCTTCGTGGATCAACTCCTTGAAGGTGGTGCCATACACGCTGATCAGTTCGTAGAAGCGATAGATCAGCGGATCGGTCGGCACCGCCGTCGGCAGCGAACCCTTGTAAGGCACGACTTGCAGTAGTGCCACGGCTTCCGGCGGCAAGCCGAATATCTTGCCGAGGGTGGCCGCCTGCTTCTTGTCGAACGTCATCTGGCCGAGACAACCGGCCGTAACCCATTCCTTCGACAGGCCGATCTTTGCGGCGACATCTTGCCACTTGAGACCCTTCTTGATCTTGGCCTCGATGATCAGTTCCGTGACGTCATTGCGATTCATGCTTTTTCCTTTCAATGATTGATGGCTCGTTTCAATGGGGGGGCGGGCGTTTCCGTCGTCAGCGTCAGTACCGGCGCACGTTCCCGTTCCAGACCCGGCCGCACCACAGGCGGATTTTTCGCGTCATGAAACATTTCGGCGTCCGCGCCGGCATAGCTCTTCGAACGGTTGACGAGAAAGTCGACCAGGTGATTGCGGATGAGGTAGTACTGCGGATCGTGATGAATCGCAGCCCGCGTGCGTTGGCGCGGCATGGTGATTTCGACGATCTCGGCGATCTTGGCGTGCGGGCCGTTGCTCATCAGCAGGATCTTGTCGGCGAGCAGGATCGCCTCGTCGACATCGTGCGTGATCATGAAAACGGTCTGGTGCGTGGCCTGCACGATCTTCAGCAACTCGTCCTGGATCGTGCCGCGGGTCAGTGCATCGAGCGCGCCGAAGGGTTCGTCGAGCAGCAACATCTTGGGCTGGATGGCGAAGGCCCGCGCAATGCCGACCCGCTGCTTCATGCCGCCGGAGAGTTCGGACGGCTTCTTGTGGATGGACTGGCCGAGGCCGACCATCTCGAGATAGCGCGTGCAATGTGCCGTGATCTTGTCGCGCGACCAGTCCGGCCACTTTGACTTGACGGCAAAGGCGACATTGCCCAGCACGCTCATCCACGGCATCAGGGCGTGGCTCTGGAACACCACGCCGCGATCCAGGCTCGGACCCTTGACTTCGCGCCCGTCCATGAAGGCGTCACCGGCGGTCGCCTGTTCGAGTCCGGCCAGCACGTTGAGAATGGTCGTCTTGCCGCAGCCGGAGTGGCCGACGATGCAGACGAATTCGCCCTTGTCGATGTGGAAGTGGATGTCCTCGAACACCGGAGGGTTGTCCTTGCCGCCGGCGCCCGACGGATAGACCTTCTTCAACGCCTCGACCAGAAGAAAATGTGAGCTCATGGTTTTCTCCTATTCGCGATACGTGACCAGCTTCTGCAACCGGCCGAAGACCATGTCGAGCAGCATCCCCACCACGCCGATCATGGTGATGGCGAAAATCACGTTGGGCAGCGCCAGGTTGTTCCATTCGTTCCAGACGAAATAGCCGATGCCGGTGCCGCCCACCAGCATCTCGGCGGCGACGATGACCAGCCAGGCGATGCCCATGGAGATGCGCATGCCGGTGAGTATGGTCGGCGCCGCCGCCGGCAGGATGACCAGGAATGCCTTGCGCAACGGCCGGACTTCCAGCGTGCGCGCCACATTCAGCCAGTCGCGCCGCACCGAGGCGACGCCGAAGGCGGTATTGATCAGCATCGGCCAGATCGAGCAGATGAAGATCACGAACACGCCGGATACCGACGAATCCTTGAGCGTGTAGAGCGCCAGCGGCATCCAGGCCAGAGGCGAAACCGGTTTCAGCACCTGGATGAACGGATCGAGTGCGCGCGTCAGCAGCGGCGACATGCCGATGGCGAAGCCCAGCGGCAAGGCCACCAGCACGGCGAGAAAGAAGCCCATGCCGACGCGGCCCAGGGAATGGGCGAGCTGGATCGCGATGCCTTTGTCATTGGGCCCGCGATCGTAGAACGGGTCCGACAGATAGGTGACAAAAGCGCGGCCGACTTCAGCGGGCGGCGGGAAGCCGCCCGATTTTTCCGCGCCCTTGCCCATCAGTGCCGCGTACTCGGCATTGGCGCCGGCAAGCGTCGCCGACTCCTTGGGCAGGGTGGCCATGTGCCAGGCGCCGATGAAAATCAGGAACAGCAGCAGCGAGATGAGCGCGGCCTTGAGGAATTCGGAACGCATCGCGGCCGCCTCAGGTGCGCTTGATGGCGAAGCTGTTGATGTAGGCGTCGGGCTTGGTGTAGTCGAACTCCTTGCCCATGACCTTGAACTTCTGGCTGTCGGCTTTCGGCGGCGTCATGCCGATCTCGGCCATGCGCTTCCTGGCGTCGGTCAGCAGGTAGACCTTCTCGGCGATGTCCTGGTAGCGCACCTCGCCCTTGATGTAGCCCCAGCGTTTCATCTGGCTGAGGATCCACACCGCCATCGAATACCAGGGGAAGGGATCGAAGTCGACGCGGTTGGGCACGTTCTGCACGTTGCCCAGGCCGTCGGCAAACTTGCCGCTGAGCACCTGTTCCAGCACGGTCTTCGGTTGGTTCAGGTAGTTGGCCGGCGACAGCACTTCCGCCATCAGCGGGCGGTTCTTCGGGTCGCGCGCCATGGCGGCGGCAGTCAGGATGGCGCGGTAGAGGGCGGCGAAGGTGTTGGGATTCTGCTGGATGAAATCCGTCGGCACGCCGAACGAGCAGCAGGGGTGGCCGTCCCACAGGTCCCTCGACAGCAGGTGCAGGAAGCCGACCTCGTCATATACCGCGCGCTGGTTGAAGGGGTCGGGAGAGAGGTAGCCGTCGAGGTTGCCGGCACGCAGGTTGGCCACCATTTCGGGCGGCGGCACGACGCGGATCTGGATGTCCTTGTCCGGGTCGAGCCCGTGCTCGGCGACGTAGTAGCGCAGCAGGAAGTTGTGCATCGAGAACTCGAAAGGCACGGCGAACTTGAAGCCCTTCCACATTTTCGGGTCGCGCTTGTCCTTGTGTTTGACGTGCAGGGTGATGGCCTGGCCGTTGGTGTTCTGGATCGTCGCCACGTTGAGCGGCATCGGGTTGGAGCCGATGCCCATCGACATGGCTATCGGCATCGGCGCCAGCATGTGCGAGGCGTCGTACTCGCGGTTCTGCACCTTGTCGCGGATCAGCGCCCAGCCGGCGGTCTTGACCATGGTGACGTTGAGCCCCTGCTTCTTGTAGAAGCCCAGCGGGTCGGCCATGAGCAGGGGGCTGGCGCAGGTGATCGGGATGAAGCCGATCTTGAGGTCCTTCTTTTCCAGGCTGCCCTTTTCCTGGGCCATGGCTTCCAGCGTGCCGAAGGGAATCAGCGAGGAAATGGCCGCCCATGCGGTCGAGGCGCCCACGGCGGAAAGGAAACGGCGCCGTTCGGCATCCTGCGGGAACAGCGCCCGCATGACAGTTGATTGGAGGACGCGGCTGTTGAGTTTTTCCGTTTCATGCAAGTCGGCATCGTGCTCTGTCTGCGAGTCGTGATGTCCGCAGTTGCATGCCGTGGTGCGGAGGTTCGGATCGAACGGATCGTGCAGTGACATGGTGATCTCCCGGTAGAAGTAGTTACCGGGGTAAACGCAGGTCCCGTGCCACCGATTGCAACGATATGATTAATCGCATTTGTTCCCGCTGCCCGGAGTCGCAGAAGCGCACCGGGCCGGCTTTGCGCACCAAACCGGAGCCGCTGCCGGCATGTCGGGTCCAGTTTGGGGCGTGCGCGCTGGTGTTACGCCGCACCCCGGCGCAGTTGTTCCGATCAGCACAGACAAAGCTTCACACCCGTTCGACGTAGAGATACCGCTGGAATCCGCTGAACACCTTTCCGATCTCATCTGGTTTGCCCGGATCAGCCACCGCATCCGCAATCGAATCGTGATATTTGAGCTTCAGCAAGGGCAGGGTCAATTTGCTCGGCGCGGGTTTCAGTCTCATTCATCGTTCAGGCTGATCTGCGTCAGTAGTGTGAACAAGGGGCGGTTGATATAAAAATTCGTGCGCCCGATTTTTTTCTTTTCCACATAACCAGCTGCCGCCAGCGCATCTAGGTGCTTCGCTGCCGTAATCCGCGAAACGCCCAGATCGTTTTCGACGAACTCGATTTTCGTATAGGGATAGCGGAACAGGTTGTTCAGCAACTCCTGACTGTACAGCTTCGGCAATTCCTTGCGCAGCCGTTGCTTGGTGGCCTGCATCAACTCGCGTAGTTGCTTGATCAGCCGGATTTCGCTTCTCGCGGTAAGCGCCACGCCCTTCACGACATAAACGCACCAGTCCGCCCAGTCATGCGTCTCGCGGGTCGATTGCAGCAGCTGGTAATACTTCGCCTTGGTCGAGGTGATGTAGCGGCTCAGGTACAACACCGGCAGTTCCATCAGGCCTTCGCGCTGCAGCATCAGCAAATTCAGGATGCGCCCGGTGCGGCCGTTGCCATCGTAAAACGGGTGAATGCTTTCGAACTGGTGGTGCGCAATCGCCATGCGCAACAAGGGGTCGTAATCGTCATCGGCATGGATGAACTCCACCAGTTGCGTCATCAGTTTTTCGATCAGAACGGCATCCTGCGGCGGCGCATAGACCACCGCTCCCGTGGCCTGATTCTTCAGCACCGTCCCCGGCAACTTGCGGAAGCCGGCGTTGTTCTGTTCGACCTGTTCCTGCACGCGCAGGATGGTGCTCATGCGGATCAGGCCGGAATTCACCACGTCGGTAAACCCCACCTTCAAGGCCGCGACATAGTTTTGCACCTCCTTGGCCGCCGGCGATGCCGAACTGCTCTGGTCGTAGGCGTAGAGCTCGTCATGCGTGGTGATGATGTTCTCGATTTCGGAACTGTCCTTCGCCTCCTGTATGGCCAGCGTATCGAGCAGGATCGCGCGGTTGGGCAGTGATTCGCACAAGCCCTTCAGTTCCGCCAGATGGCGGTGCGCCTTGGCCAGGCTCTGCCATACCGCCTTGGTCTCAAGGCTGGCGGGACTGGGAATATCCAGTTCGGTCATGCGTTCCCCTGCCGTTACATGATAAGAAATCGCGGATAGTTTATCACGTTGCCTATGATATGTATAAAATTCGACATTTTCTTATCACGTTACAGGGAATGTGTTCATGGAAAGCTGATTTTTCAACACGTCTTTCGACCATGTCGCCAGCAATGACAGATCGCCCGGGAAAAGTCGGCATCAGCCGGACATGGCACATTTCACTCCTTTGCCGCCGGCTTGCGGGGTTGCAGTACTCGCCGCCGTCACCTGCCCCCTACTGTTGCCCCTGCTGCTGCTCCGCCGAGACTTCCCTGGCCACGCCCGGCGGACCTTCCATCCAGGCCTCCGGCGCGCGGCGCAGGTCCAGCGTCAGCGGGTAGTCCGGATTGCGGCCCTCGCGCCGCACGTGCATCGGCCCCGGCGTGTGGCCGTGGTTCCAGAAGCGCGCGACGCGGCGTGCCTCGGCCTCGTTGGCATTGACCGGAAAGGTATCGTAGTTGCGGCCGCCGGGATGGGCGACATGGTAGGTGCAGCCGCCGATCGAGCGTCCGCTCCAGCTGTCCACCAGGTCGAACACCAGCGGTGCCTGCACGCCTATGGTCGGGTGCAGGCCCGACGGCGGGCTCCAGGCGCGGTAGCGCACGCCGGCGACATATTCGCCGCGTGTGCCGGTGGCGGCCAGCGGCAACGGCCGGCCGTTGCAGGTGAGGATGTGGCGGTTGTCGTTCATGTGGCGCACCGTGACCTGCATGCGCTCGACCGAGGAATCGACGTAGCGCGCGGTACCGCCGGCGGCGACTTCCTCGCCCAGCACGTGCCAGGGTTCGATGGCCTGCCGCAGTTCGATCTCGATGCCCTGATAGACCACGGTGCCGAAGCGCGGAAAGCGGAACTCGATGAAGGGCGCGAACCACTCGAAGTCGAAGGCATAGCCGGCACGCTGCAGGTCGCGCACGACGTCCTTCATGTCCTGGGCGACGAAGTGCGGCAGCATGTAGCGGTCGTGCAGTTCGGTGCCCCAGCGCATCAGGCCCTGGCCGCCGTTGCCGGCGTAAGGCGTCTGCCAGAAGCGGGCGACCAGCGCGCGCAGCAGCAGCATCTGCAGCAGCGACATCTGCGCGTGCGGCGGCATCTCGAAACCGCGGAACTCGACCAGGCCGAGGCGCCCGGTGGCGCTGTCGGGCGAATACAGCTTGTCGATGCAGAACTCGGCGCGGTGGGTGTTGCCGGAAAGATCGACCAACAGGTTGCGCAGCAGGCGATCGACCAGCCAGGGCTGCAGGCTTTCCTCGCCGGGCTTCAAGCGTTCCGCCATCTGCTGGAAGGCGATCTCGAGCTCGTAGAGGCTTTCGTGCCGCGCCTCGTCGACGCGTGGCGCCTGGCTGGTGGGGCCGATGAACAATCCGGAGAACAGGAAAGACAGCGCCGGGTGATGCTGCCAGTAGGTGATCAGGCTCATCAAGAGATCGGGCCGGCGCAGGCAGGGCGAGTCGGCAGGCGAAGCGGCGCCCAGCGTCACGTGATTGCCGCCGCCGGTGCCGGTGTGGCGGCCGTCGAGCATGAATTTCTCGGCGCCGAGGCGCGTCAGGCGGGCTTCTTCGTAAAGCGTCCGGGTGTTCTCCACCAGTTGCGGCCAGGTGCTGGCGGGATGGATGTTCACTTCGATCACGCCCGGATCGGGGGTGATGCGGAATTCCTTCAGGCGCGGGTCGGAGGGCGGCGTGTAGCCTTCCAGGCGCACCGGCAGTTTCAGGTCGGCGGCGCTGGCTTCGATCGCGGTCAGCAGCGTGACGAAGTCTTCGAGCAGGGGCACCGGCGGCAGGAAAATGCACAGCACGCCGTCGCGCACCTCGGCACACAGCGCGGTGTGCACGATTTCACGCGGATCGTAGCCGGCTTTGGGCGGAGTCGCCGGCGCTTCGACCTTCAGCAGCGCGGGCTTCGCATCGGGCAGGGCCTCAGGCGCGTCGAAAGGGTCACGGCCGACGTCTTCTTCCTTGTCTCCGGCGGCGACCCAGGGCAAGGATGCCAGCGGCAGGCGCAGGCCCAAGGGCGAGTCGCCGGGAATCAGGTAGAGATGCTCGCGCCGCAGCGGCCACGGACTGGAACGGAAGCGGGACGCGAATTTCCTGTTGTCAGCCGGCGGCGGCAGCGACTTCAGCGGCAGCACGTAACCCGCGGCCTGGCCCAGGCCGCGTTCGATGAGTTTCGCCACGCGGCGGCGCTCGTCCGGTTCCTTCAGGTCGGCCTTGAGCGGATCGAAATTTTCCGGCCAGCGCTGTTCCTCGTCGATGATGCGGGTGACGTCTTCGAAGGCCGGAATGACGAAACCCGGATCGAGACCGAGTTCCCGCGTCAGGCGGCGGATGAAATGCAGGGCGTCTTTCGCCTGCTGCGCGCCGTCGCCATCGGTGGTGACCATCAGCGCATGTTCTTTCCACAGCGGCTTGCCGTCCGTGCGCCAGTAACAGCCCAGCGCCCAGCGCGGCAGCGGTTCGCCGGGATACCACTTGCCCTGGCCGAAATGCAGCATCGCCCCCGGCGCAAAATGTCCCTGCAGACGCTTGAGCAGATCGCCGGCGAGTTCACGTTTCTTGTCCGACAAGGCCGTGTAATTCCATTCCGGGCCGTCCATGTCGTCGATGGAAACAAAGGTCGGCTCGCCGCCCATGGTCAAACGCACGTCGTGCTCAAGGAGTTCGGCGTCGACCTGTTGGCCGAGGTCGAGCACCGCCTGCCATTGCGCTTCGGTATAGGGTTGGGTGACGCGCGGATCTTCATGGATGCGGGTCACGCGCATGGCGAAATCGAAATGCGTCTCGCATTTTTCCGTGGCGCCTATTACCGGTGCCGCCGAGGAGGGCATGGCGGTGCAGGCCAGCGGGATATGGCCTTCACCGGCCAGCAGGCCCGAGGTCGGATCGAGTCCGATCCAGCCGGCGCCGGGGATGTAGACCTCGGTCCACGCATGCAGGTCGGTAAAGTCATGGTCGGTGCCGGACGGGCCATCGAGCGCCTTGACGTCGGCCTTCAACTGGATCAGGTAGCCCGAGGCGAAGCGCGCGGCGAGGCCGAGGTGGCGCAGCACCTGCACCAGCAGCCAGGCCGAGTCGCGGCAGGAACCGCGCGCCGATTCGAGGGTTTCCTCCGGCGTCTGCACACCGGCTTCGAGGCGCACGATGTAGCCGACGTCACCCTGAACGCGCTGGTTGATGCCTACCAGCATGTCGATGGTGCGCATCTCCTTGTTCAGCAGTTCCTTGCGTGCGCGGGCCAGCCAACCGGCCAGCAGCGGTCCGGCGGGGTCGGCCTCAAGGTAGGGACCGAGTTCGCGCTTGAGTTCCTGCGGATAGTCGAAGGGAAAGTTCTCGGCGAACTCGTCCATGAAGAAATCGAAGGGATTGATGACCGTCATGTCGGCCACCAGGTCGACGCTGATCGAAAGCGCTTCGGCCTTCTCCGGGAACACCAGGCGGGCAACCCAGTTGCCGAACGGGTCCTGCTGCCAGTTGAGGAAATGGCCGGCCGGCTCGACCTTCAGCGAATAGCTGAGGATGGGCGTGCGACTGTGCGCGGCGGGACGCAGCCTTACCTCGTGCGGCCAGAGACTGACGGCGCGGTCGAAGCTGTAACGGGTCTGGTGGTTGAGAGCAACGCGGATGGTCATCGGGAACCGTTCAGGGTGTCAGGGCAAGGGGAAAGCGGGTTCGGCGCGCCGCTATGGACGGTCGAGATTCGGCAGTTGGGCAAAGGCGCGGCGCACGCCCTCGCCCCAGCTCTGGCGCAGGCGAAGCATGTAGGGGTCGTGCTCGTCGAAGCGGAGGCAGTGGCCCAGATGCAGCGAATTGCGCTCATAACAGGCAAGGTCGATCGGCATGCCTACCGACAGGTTGGAACGCATGGTCGAATCGAATGACACCAGCACGCACTTGATAGCGTCATCCATCGAGGTATCGGCGGTGATGACGCGGTCGATGATGGGCTTGCCGTACTTGACCTCGCCGATCTGGAAATACGGCGTCTCCGGCGTGGCCTCGATGAAATTGCCTTCCGAATAGACCAGGAAGAGCCTTGGGTTCTCGCCCGCGATCTGGCCGCCGACGATGAAGTTGGCGCTGCCGTCGACGTTATTTTCCATCAGGAAGGGGCCGTCGCGGTGACGCACTTCGCGCAGCGCAAGGCCGACCAGTTCGGCCACGTCGTACATCGAATAGACGCTCATCAGGTTCGGCTCGATGTTGCGCCGGATAGCCTGTTCGAGATGGTTGATGGTGGCCTGCGTAACGGCCAGGTTGCCGGAGTTGACCATCACCAGCGAGCGGTCGCCGGGACGTTCGAAAGTCTTCATCTTGCGGAAGGTGGAAATGTTGTCCACTCCGGCGTTGGTGCGCGAATCCGATGCGAAGACGATGCCGGCATCGATCATGGTGGCAACGCAATAAGTCATGGCTCAATTTTCTCGGGCGCCGTGGCGCCATCGTCAGGCAGGAGGCAGCACCTTAAAGGAATGGACGCATGCAGGCAAGGCGGCGCGCGGTAGCCTCCGTCATTCATCCGCAAACCGGAAATAGGTGGTGTTGATCAGATCGCCCATGTCGTAGATGCGCTCAAGGAATTCGGACAGGTACTCGTGCAGGCCGCGGGCGAAGATGTCGTCGATGCTGCCGAAGCGTAGCTCGCTGTGCAGCAGGCCGCAGCGACGCATGAGTTCCCCCGCACGCGGGCCGTTGATTTCCTGCAGCAGGCGATTGACTTCGTTCATGCAGGTCGTCAGCGAGCGCGGCATGTCGGGCCGCAGCACCAGCAGTTCGGCGACCCGCTTCGGCGTGATCTGGTCGCGATACACCTTGCGATAGGACTCGAAGGCGGAGACCGAGCGCAGCAGCGCGCCCCACTGGTAATAGTCGGCGGCACCGCCGACGCCGTCGATGCCGGGCAGCAGGATGTGGTATTTGACGTCGAGGATGCGGGCGGTATTGTCGGCACGCTCGAAGAAGGTTCCGAGGCGGATGAAGCGATAGGTATCGTCGCGCAGCAGGGTGCCGTGGGTGATGCCGCGCGACAGGTGGGAGCGTTCCTTGACCCAGTCGAAGAAGCGCGAGACGCCGTCCTCGGCGATGCCAGCGGCATGGATCCCGCGCATCTCCAGCCAGGTCGAATTGAGCGCCTCCCACATCTCGGAAGTGATCGAGCCGCGCACGGCGCGGGCGTTCTCGCGGGCGTTGAAAATGCTGTTGTAGATGCTGCCCGGATTCTTTTCGTCGAGCGCCATGAAGTGCATCACGTTGTCGGCGTCGGGCTCCGCATAACGTGCCTCGAAATCCTCGTGCAGGCCGCTGATCGACAGCATGGCGCGCCATTCGTGGCGCGGTTCGGCGACCGCCTGCTTGAGCAGCGACATGCGGTAGGTCACGTCCAGCATGCGCGCGGTGTTCTCCGCCCGCTCCATGCTGCGGGCCATCCAGTAGAGGTGATCTGCGGTGGAGGAGAGCATTTCTATGCCTCCACCGGGCGGCCCCAAGGGGGCATACGTCCATAAACATGGATGTCGCGCAGCGACCGAACCATAGTCACCCCTTTTCTTGGAAAAGGGGATGGGGGATAAGTAGTCATGGTCAGTTTTCCAGTACCCAGGTGTCCTTGGTGCCGCCGCCCTGGGACGAGTTGACGACCAGCGAGCCTTGCTTGAGGGCGACCCGCGTCAGCCCGCCGGGGACCATGGTGATCTCCTTGCCGGACAGCACATAAGGCCGCAGGTCGATGTGGCGCGGCGCCACGCCGCTGTCAACGAAGGTCGGGCAGGTGGACAGCGACAGTGTCGGCTGCGCGATGTAGCCTTCCGGCCTGGCGCTGATCTTGTCGCGGAACAGACTGATTTCCGCGGCGCTCGAGGTCGGCCCCACCAGCATGCCGTAACCGCCGGAGCCGTGCACCTCCTTCACCACCAGTTCCGCCAGGTGCGCCAGCACGTACTCGCGATCCTCCGCCTTGCTCAACTCCCAGGTCGGCACATTGGACAGGATCGGTTCCTCGCCGCAGTAGAAGCGGATCATTTCGGGGACGTGGACATAGATCGCCTTGTCGTCCGCGATGCCGGTGCCGACGGCGTTGGCCAGCGTCACCGTGCCGGCGCGATAGGCCGAGAACAGGCCGGGAACGCCGAGCATGGAGTCCTTGCGGAAGGCGCGCGGGTCGAGGAAATCGTCATCGATGCGGCGGTAGATCACGTCGACGCGGCGCGGTCCCTGAGTGGTGCGCATGAACACCGTGTCATTGCGCACGAACAGGTCGTTGCCATCCACCAGTTCGATGCCCATCTGCTGCGCGAGGAAGGCATGCTCGAAGTAGGCGCTGTTGAACTGGCCCGGCGTCAGCACCACCACGTTGGGATTGACGACGCCGTGCGGCGCCACCGAACGCAGGTTGTTGAGCAGCAGGTCGGGGTAGTGCTCGACCGGGGCGATGGCCTGATGTGCGAACAGTTCGGGGAAGAGCCGCATCATCATCTTGCGGTCTTCGAGCATGTAGGACACCCCTGACGGCGTGCGCAGGTTGTCCTCCAGCACGTAGTACTCGCCCTCGCCGGCGCGCACCAGATCGACTCCGGCGATGTGGGCGTAGATCTGCTCGGGCACTTCGACGCCGACCATCTCCTGGCGGAACTGTGAATTGCCCAGCACCTGTGCCGCCGGAATGCGTCCGGCCTTGAGGATTTCCTGGCCGTGATAAATGTCGTGGAGGAAGGCGTTGAGCGCCTTGACCCGCTGCCGCAGGCCGTCGGCCATGCGCTTCCATTCGTGCGCCGGGATGATGCGCGGCACGATGTCGAAGGGAATCAGCCGCTCCTGGCCGGCATCCTCGCCATACACGGCAAAGGTGATGCCGACGCGATGAAAGGCGATGTCGGCTTCCTCGCGCTTGCGCCCGATAACCTCTTGCGGGGTGGCCCGCAGCCAGTCGGCGTAGCTCCGATAGCTCTCCCGCACCGAGCCGTCAGCGGCATACATTTCGTCGTAGGCGGTCTTCATTGCTGCCCTCAGGGTGATTGGGTGAATCCTTCAACTGACTAAAGCACGAACCACGCCTGAAGAAAATTCGAAGTTGAATCATGGTGTTGAGAAATATCGCCGTGACCGCTCGCAGCGCAAAAGCGCGTCGTGCCACAAGGTGGTGCAGAGCCTCGCCTGCATCAGCGGATCTGCACCATGACGGCGCGCGATGCGGCGGCGACTCAGGCCTGGTCTGTGGAAAAGCTGAAGACGTCCATCGCCAGCGCGGCCAGTTGGAAGCCGCTGTACGCACTGCGTGCGGCGGCATTTTCACCGGCGGCGCCGAGGGCGACGTAGAGCGGCAGCAGATGCTCCGCCGCAGGATGAGCGCGCGCGGCGTGCGGCGCCTGGCGGCGATAGTCGAGCAAGGCCGGCAGGTCGCGCCGCTGCAGCGCCCCGACAAACCAGTCGCGGAATTCGCTGACATAGGGCAGCGCCTCGCCGTCTGCGGCGTCAGCGACGATGTCGCGCAGATTGTGGGTGAGACCGCCCGAGGCCAGAATCAGCACGCCGCGCCGCGCCAGCGGCTGCAGCATCTGCCCCAGCCGGTAGTGGCTTGCGGCACTTTCCAGCGGCATCACGGCCAGCTGGATGACGGGGATATCGGCCGCCGGATACATGGCGCGCAGCGGCGACCAGGCGCCGTGATCCAGTCCACGGCTGTGGTCGACGTCGATGCCGGGAATCAGTCCGACGATCTCCGCCGCCAGATCGGGTGCGCCGGGCGGCCGGTAATCGAGTTCGTAGAGCGCCGGCGGGAAGCCGTAGAAATCGTGGATCGTTTGCGGCTGCAGGGCGGCACTCACTGCGGGCGCCTGGGTGTTCCAGTGCGCCGAGACGGCGAGGATGGCCCGCGGCCGCCGCAGGCTCTGCGCCAGCGATTGCCACGCCGGCCCGGTGCGACCCGGCTCCAGCAGCAGCATCGGCGAGCCGTGGGAAATGAATGCAGATGGAATGAAGTCCATGGCTGCAGTCTATTCCGGCGGGCCTCCCCGGCACGGGTTGCAGTTACGGTTTCTTTTCGATGAGCTCGATCTTGTAGCCGTCCGGGTCTTCGACGAAGGCGATGACGGTGCTGCCGCCTTTCATCGGGCCGGCTTCGCGCGTGACCTTGCCGCCGCGCTGGCGGATGGCGTCGCAGGCGGCGCCGGCATCCTCGACCGCCAGCGCGACATGGCCGTAGCCGGTGCCGATTTCGTAGTGCCCGACGCCCCAGTTATGGGTCAGTTCGATCACGGCGCCGTCTTTCTCGTCCTCATAGCCGACAAAGGCCAGGGTGAATTTTCCTTCCGGATAATCGTCGCGCCGCAACAGGCGCATGCCCAGCACCCCGGTATAGAAGCTCAAGGATTTGTCGAGATCGCCGACGCGCAGCATGGTGTGCAGAATTCTCATGGGTGAGCCTTTCTAGTGTGGAATAACTCATCCGGAGCGGCTTAGCCCGCTCCGCAGGGGAATCATCATTAGCCCCCCGTGAGGGGGATGGGGGCGGGCCTTCAATTCGCCTTTCGCGAGTTTCATAATCGGCCGGTGGTTGTCGCTGCCATGAGCGTTAGAGTATGGGCAGAGAGGCGGCGCGCTGCTTGAGTTCGCTGCGGGCGTCTTTCCACTCCGGGTAGAGCGAGGTGACCACGGCCCAGAAGCGCGGGCTGTGGTTCATTTCCAGAAGGTGGGCGACTTCGTGGGCGACCACGTAGTCACCCAGGTGCGCGGGCAGATGAATCAGCCGCCAATTGACGCGGATGCCGCCATGCTTGCTGCAACTGCCCCAGCGCGTATGCGCCGAAGACAGTCCGAGCTTCGGCAGCTCGAGCTCGAGCCGGCCGCTGTAATGCGCAAGCCGCCCGCTGAAATGGGTGAGCGCCCGCTTCTGCAGGGCGCGTATCGCCAACTGGGCCAGGTCCGCCTCCGGCCGCGCTTCGAGGACCAGTACGTCGGCGACCCAGCGCACCCGGTTGGCGCCCGGCAGGACGCGAACTTCGGCATCGCCGTCGAGCAGCGGCAGGCGCAGGCCGTCTTTGACGGTGAGGTGCCGCGGCTGCGTGGCGTGAGCCAGTTCGCCGAGTTTCTTCAGGACCCAGTCGCCGTGGCCATGGACGAAGGCCTCGATCTCCGTCAGCGGGACGCGACGCGGTGCGCCGATGCGCAAACCGCGCTCGTCGATGGTCATGGTCAGGCGCTTGGCGCCGCTCTTGAGCCGGTAGTCGACAATGCGGCCGCCGATCAGCAGGTGGCGCGTCTTCGCCTCCGGCGGCGCCGAGGGCAGCCGGAACAGCTTGAGTTGTTCGAGGAACATCAACCGGCCGGGGTGCCGAACAGATCGGCTTCCCGGTCTTCCGGCGGCAAAGCCGCAATGGCGCGGGCGATCGCCTGCTCGATGACGGCCAGGGGTTGTTCGATCAGGCGCCAGTTGCAACGCAGCGTGTCGCCGTCCTGCACTTCGACCCAATGGCCGCGGGCGGCGAACGACAGCGCCAGACGCGGTGCGCGGCGTACCGCCGCGGCACCCGATTTCTGTTCGATGATCTGCTGCAGGCGGCGCCGGGCTTCGTCGCGCAGCCAGGCTTCGGCCCGGTCCTGAATCTGGCGCGGGCTGGCCTGGGGCGGCAGCGGCAAGTCCAGCGTGTCGCCCTGGTGCAGGGCGTCCTTGTGCCGGGTGCCGAGTACCAGACGCAGGCTGCCGCCCATGAATGCCAGCGATGCGCCGTCGCGCCAGCGGGTGGCCGGATCGGGGCTGCTGCTGTCGAGCTTGAGATTCAGTTGCGGGTTGCGGCCTGTTGCCATGCTCACCGGGAGACTCCATGCAGTTGCGGGCTGATGCGGCTCATTTCGGCTTCAATCCAGGCCTCGGCGCGGCTCGTCACTTCGTTCGCCGTGAGTCCTGCCGGATCGATGGCGGCACCGATGCTGACGGTGACGATGCCGCTGCGCTTGAAGAGGGCGTTGCGGCCCCAGAATTCCCCGGAATTGAGCGCCACCGGAATCACCTGCGCCCCGGTTTCGACCGCAAGATGCGCGCCGCCGATCTTGTAGCGACCCTTTGCGCCCGGCTGCGAGCGGGTTCCCTCGGGGAATATGATGACCGTGTAGCCATGGCCGAGTCGATCCCGACCCTGATCGACCAGCCGCCTCAGGCTCGACCTGCTGGCGCTGCGGTCGGTCTCGATCATGGGAATCGAGGCCAGCGCCCAGCCGAAAAACGGCAGGTACTTGATCTCCTTGCGCCAGACGAACACGGTGTCCTTGAACACTTCCTGCAGCATCAGGGTTTCCCACGCCGACTGGTGTTTGGCGAGAACGATGGCGGCGCCGGCGGGGATGTTCTCGGCGCCCAGCAGCCGGTAGGGAATGCCGAGTACATGCTTGACCAGCCAGATGGCGAAATTCACCCACGGCACCACCGACTGCCGCCGCATGTGGTGCGGCAAGGGCCGGCACAGGATCACCAGCAGCGTGTAGGGCGGCGTCACCAGCAGCAGGATCAGCATGAACAGCAGGGAGCGGACTACGGCCATGTGCTCGCCAGCCGCTCAGTGGGCGATGTGCGCGGCGGCGGCAGCGAGATCGGGAAACACCAGCGTATCGGCGGGCAGGGCCGGGTCGTCGACCGTCTTGCGGCCCTTGCCGGTCAGCACCAGCATCGGCTGTGCGCCGACGGCGGCGGCGACCTGCAGGTCGCGCATGGAATCGCCGATGGCCGGCACCCCGGCGAGATCGGCGTTGAAGCGGGCGGCGATCTCGCGGAACATGCCCGGCTTCGGTTTGCGGCAATCGCAGTTGTCGAGGTTGGTGTGCGGGCAGAAGAACACCGCATCGATGCGGCCGCCGACTTGCGCCAGGGCCTTCAGCATCTTGTCATGAATGGCCATCAGCGTATCCGTTTCGAACAGACCGCGGCCGATGCCCGACTGGTTGGTCGCCACCACCACGCGATAGCCGGCCTGGTTGAGGCGGGCGATGGCGGCGAGGCTGCCGGGAACCGGCTTCCACTCCTCCGGCGATTTGATGTACTGGTCGGAATCGTGGTTGATGACGCCGTCGCGGTCGAGGATGACAAGTTTCATGAGAGACATTTCACCATGGAGAACACGGGGGGCACGGCAAAAACAGGACGGGGTTTACCCCCTTGCCTGACCCCCTCGGTCAAGAAGAAAGCCTCGAGATGTCGGCTACCCGGTTCATCAATCCGGCCAGGCGCGACAGCAGGGCCAGGCGGTTGCTGCGGATTGCCGGGTCCTCGGCCATCACCATGACGCCGTCGAAGAAGGCATCGACCGCACCGCGCAATCCGGCGAGGGCCTTCAGCGCTGCGCTGTAGTCGCCGGCGGCAAGCTGCGCCTCGATGCCGGGTGCGGCAGCCGTGACCTGGGCGAACAATGCTTTCTCGGCATCTTCCTGCAGCAGCGCGACACTGACTTCGACGCCGGCTTCGGCGCCGGATTTTTTCAGGATGTTGATGATGCGCTTGTTGGCGGCGGCCAGGGCCTCCGCTTCGGGCAGTTCGGCAAACGCTTTGACGGCGGCGAGCCGGGCCGGAACCTGGTCGGTCTGCGCCGGGTCGAGCGCCAGCACGGCATCGACCGCCCTGTGATCATGTCCGGCATCACGCAGCATGTGACGCAGGCGCTCCTTCAGAAAGCCGGCGCTGGCGGCACGCCAGTCGCCGCTGAACAGTTCCGGCGCGAAGCCGGCGGCGGCATCGTCGATCAGGTCCGGCAGCGCCAGCGGCAGCGGCGTTTCCATCAGGATGCGCAGCACGCCGAGCGCGGCGCGGCGCAGACCGAAGGGATCCTTGTCGCCGGTCGGAATCTGGCCGATGGCAAAGAAGCCGATCAGCGCATCGAGCTTGTCCGCCAGTGCCACGGCACAGGCGACCGCGCCCTGCGGCAGCGCATCGCCGTTGAAGCGCGGCTGGTAGTGTGACTGTATGGCGTCGGCCACGCTGGCCGCTTCGCCGTCGGCCAGCGCGTAGTAGCGGCCCATGATGCCTTGCAGTTCGGGGAATTCGCCGACCATGTCGGTGACCAGGTCGGCCTTCGCCAGCAGCGCGGCGCGTTCCGCCTGCGCCACGTCGGTGCCGAGACGCCGGGCAATCCTGGCGGCCAGCTTGACCAGACGATCGACGCGCTCGCCCTGCGTGCCGAGCTTGTTGTGATAGACCACCCGCGACAGCTTGCCGATGCGCGCCGAGAGCGGCGTCTTCTTGTCGGTCTCGAAAAAGAACTTGGCGTCGGCCAGGCGCGGCCGCACCACGCGGGCATTGCCGGTGATGATGTTGGCGGGGTCGGCCACCTTCATGTTGGAGACGACGAGGAAGCGATGGGTCAGCTTGTCGCCGTCCATCAGCGGGAAATACTTCTGGTTCGCCTTCATGGTCAGGATCAGGCATTCCTGCGGTACGGCGAGGAACTCCGGCTCGAAGCCCGCCTCATACACGGCCGGGAACTCGACCAGTGCCGTGACTTCGTCAAGCAGCGCCTCGTCCTGCAGCCAGGTCAGCGGCCCCGCGGCCTGGTCCAGTTGCTCGCGGATCATGGCGCGGCGTTTGTCAAAGGAGGCGATCACCCGGCCCTGGGTTTCCAGGACTGTTTCGTAATCCTCGGCGCGGGGAATATCGATGACTCCGACGCTCATGAAGCGGTGGCCGCGCGTTACGTTGTCGCTGATCAGACCCAGTACCTGACCGTCAATGATGCGGCCACCGTGCATCAGGATCAGGCCGTGCACCGGTCGCACGAATTGCGCTTCTCCCGCGCCCCAGCGCATCAGCTTGGCCACCGGCAGCTTCTTCAGGGCGGCCTCCACCATCGTCGAGACGTGCTCGTCGATGCGCCCGCCGGTTTTGTTGAAGCGGGCGACGAAATACTCGGCCTTGCCGTCGCTCAGCTTTTCCAGTTGCGCGAAGTCGACGCCGGCGGAGCGCATGAAGCCTTCGAGGGCCTTGGTCGGCTTGCCGTCGGCGCCGACTGCGGAAGCCACCGCCGGACCCTTCTTTTCGATGACGCGGTCCGGCTGGTTCTCCAGACAGTCGTCGAACTGCAGCGCCAGCCGGCGCGGCGTGGCGAACCAGCGCCCCTCGTTGCCGGCGTCGATGAAGCCGGCCTCGGCCAGCGCCTTTTGCATCTGTTCGCGGAAAGACAGGCCCAGCCTGGCCAGCGACTTCGGCGGCAGTTCCTCTGTCAGCAATTCGATCAGCAATGTCGCCTTCATGTCGTGCTTCCTTTCAGCATCGGGAAGCCGAGCCGCTCGCGCGAATCGAAATAGGCCTGGGCGATTTCACGTGCCAGGGCGCGGACGCGGCCGATGAAGGCGGCGCGTTCGGTGACCGAAATCGCGCCGCGCGCATCGAGCAGGTTGAAGCTGTGCGAGGCCTTCATCACCATCTCGAAGCCGGGCAGCGGAAGGTTGAGGCCGATCAGGCGCTTGGCCTCGGATTCGAATTTGGAGAACTGCGCAAACAGCCAGTCGACATCGGAATGCTCGAAGTTGTAGGTCGATTGCTCGACCTCGTTCTGGTGATACACGTCGCCATAGGTAACGCCCGGCGCCCAGACCAGGTCGAAGACGTTTTCGACGCTTTGCAGGTACATGGCGAGGCGCTCTATGCCGTAGGTGATTTCGCCCAGCACCGGACGGCAGGGGATCGATCCGACTTCCTGGAAGTAGGTGAACTGGGTGACTTCCATGCCGTCCAGCCAGACTTCCCAGCCCAGCCCCCAGGCGCCCAGCGTCGGCGATTCCCAGTCATCCTCGACAAAGCGGATGTCATGTTCCGAGGTGTTGATGCCCAGCGCGCGCAGGCTGCCGAGATAGAGTTCCTGGATGTCCGGCGGACTGGGCTTGAGCACCACCTGGTACTGGTAGTAGTGCTGCAGGCGGTTCGGGTTCTCGCCATAGCGCCCGTCCTTGGGCCGCCGCGAGGGCTGGACATAGGCTGCGCGCCAGGGCTCGGGGCCGATCGAACGCAGGAAGGTGGCGGTGTGGAACGTGCCGGCGCCGACTTCGATGTCATAGGGCTGGAGCAGGACACAGCCCTGCTTGTTCCAGAAATCCTGAAGCCGCAGAATGACTTCTTGAAAGGTCGGGCCGTGGCCCGCCTTCAGCGAAGACTCATGCGCGTTTGTGCGCGTGACGTCGGAGCTAAAAGTCGGCTTTTGGCCCGCCTTCAGCGAAGACTCATGCGCGTTTGTGCGCGTGACGTCGGAGCTGAACGTCGTTTGTTTCTTCATCGGGGAACCCCGTTAATTCGCGAGAGGGCAGATTTTACAGGGTTTCCGTGGTGCATCTGAGCCGGCAGGCGGACTTGCCGGGTCTGCCGGCGCTGCGCGTTTATTGCCCGGCGGCCGGTTCTTGCGTCATCTGCTGCAGCCGCTTCCGGTATCATCCGCGACAGTACAACGACCGACACAAGGAGCAGGTTACCGTGGATCATCAAGTCAGCGTGGTGTTGAAGAACGGCGAGCGTTATGCTTTTCCTCTCGGTGCGGAAGATCTGGCTGCCTTCGATCCGGCCGGCGCCCGCCGGTGGATCGGCGAGGCGTTTCATGCCGCAGAACTGGAAACTCCCAATCCCGTGGGAAAACTGCTGCTGGTGGACCAGATCCTGATGCTCGCCCTGAACTTCAAGCCTGCCGAGTACGATCCGCTGCATCCCGAGGTGAAAAAGTTTCTGTGCGCGGCGCTGCAGGCCATGGGGCGGCCAAGTCTCACCATTGATATGGCGGCATACAAGCTGTAGCCGCGGCGCGCAATGACCTGTCGCGTTGGCGCAGCGCCGTCAGGCAGGCGCCGGCGGCGAACAGCAGCGTCAGCAGATTGCCCCAGCGGGCATAAGGCGTCAGGCCGCTGCGGCCCTGGGCCTGAACCACCAGCGCCGCGGTGACAAAAGGCGGCAGGGCGGCAAGGATGGCGCCATCCTGCCCCACCATGGCGGTCATGCCCGTGTTGGTGGCACGCAGCATCACGCGGCCGGTTTCGATGGCGCGCAACTGGGCGATCTGCAGGTGTTGCGGTTGGGCCAGCGAATCGCCGAACCACGCCGTATTGGAAATATTGACCAGCAAGGTCGCGGCCGGCAATGCGGCCAGCAACTCCTCGCCGAACAGATCCTCGTAGCAGATGTTCGGCGCGATGCGTTGTCCGGCAATGTTCATCGCTTCCTGGTGCGCCGGACCGGCGCTGAAATCAGACATCGGGATCTGCGCAAAGTCGAAAAACCAGGCAAATCCGGACGGCACGTATTCGCCGAACGGGACCAGGTGGCGCTTGGCGTAGGCGCGCACTGCCAGTTCCGGCGTCAGCGAGACGGCGGCGTTGGTATAGCCGCCGTCGCTGGTGCCGACCGCGACACCGACCAGGGCATTGCCGTTGATTGTCAGCTCGCGCAAGACCTGGCGCGGAACTTCGGTGAAGAACAGCGGCAGGGCGGTTTCGGGCAGAACGGTAAGTGTCGCCGGATGCTCCCTGGCCAGGCGCAGATAGGTATCCACCGACAGCGGCAGCCGCTTCGGGTCCCACTTCAGGCTTTGCGGCACGTTGCCCTGCAGCAGGCTGACGCTGACCGGAGCGCCGGCCGGCACTGTCCACTCCATGCTGCGCAGTACGCTGCCGAGGCCTGTCAGCAGCAGTATCGCGCTCCAGAACCAGGGCTTGCGCCAGCCGCTGCTGCTCATTTCGCCAAGCAGTCCGCCGATCAGGGCGACCAGGAAGCCGACGCCATATACCCCCAGCACCGCGGCCCAGCCGGCCAACGGGCTCGGCGGGCTCTGCGAATAACCGATCGCCAGCCAGGGGAAGCCGGTGAACAGGGTTCCGCGCAGCCATTCGCCGAGGGTCCACAGTCCGGCGAAGAGCAGCACGTCCGCCGCCGTGTTGCTGCGCCAACGCAGGAATACGCCCCCGGCCAGCGCCGGAAACAGGGCCAGATAGAGGCAGAACAGCAGGGTCGCGGCGGCCGCGGCGGCCGGCTCCATGCCGCCGAATTGCGACAGGCTGACATAGATCCAGGACACGCCGACGAGGAAGCAGCCGGCGCCCCAGGCCAGGCCCAGCAGCATCGCCCGGCGTGCCGTGTCCGCTCTGCGCCAGAGCAGGAACAGGCCGGCCAATGCCAGAGGCGCGGCAGGCGGTAAGGCGAAAGGGGAGAAAGCGAGCACGCATGACGCGCCCAGAACGAACGCGGCAGCTGTGGCGAGCAGGGGGCGGCGGCGTCCGCTTTGCGTCATTCGTCCGCGGCGGGCGGCGTCAGCAGCGGCAGATCCTTTTGCGGATCGACCAGCAATGTATGCACGCGGCGGCTGTCGGCACGCAGCACCTGCATGCGCAGGCCGCCAATGCTGACCACTTCGTTGCGTTTGGGCAGGCGGCCCAGCTGATGCATGACCAGACCGCCCACCGTGTCGAAATGTTCGTCGGCAAAGCGGGTGGCAAAAGCGGCGTTGAAGTCGGCGATTTCCGTCACGGCCTTGACCCGGTAGCGCCCGGTATTGTCCTTGACGATGTTGTCCGCCGTTTCGTCGAAGTCGTACTCGTCTTCGATGTCGCCGACGATCTGCTCCAGCACGTCTTCGATGGTGACCAGTCCGGCGACGCCGCCGTATTCGTCGACGACAATCGCCATGTGGTTGCGCGAGGCCCTGAATTCGCGCAGCAGCACGTTCAGGCGTTTCGATTCGGGGACGAAGATGGCCGGCCGCAGCGTGTCGCGCAGGTCGAACTCCTTGCCGGCGAAGTAGCGCAGTAGGTCCTTGGCCAGCAGGATGCCGAGCACGTCGTCCTTGCTCTCGCCGATGGCGGGGAAACGCGAGTGCGCCGTCTCGAGCACGATCTCGACGATTTGCTCCGGCGAATCGTTGATATCCACCACATCCATCTGCGCCCGCGGCACCATGATGTCGCGCACCGCCATGTCGGCGACTGCCAGCGCGCCTTCGATGATGGACAGCGCGTCGGCGTCCATCAAATGACGTTCGAATGCACCGTGCAGCAGTTCAAGGAGTTGTTCGCGGTCTTCGGGTTCGCGCAGCAGCAGCGCGCTGAGGCGCTCGATCAGGCTGGGTCTGCTGGAAGGGTCCATGCTTAACGAAGTGAAATAACTTGTTCGGAGCGACTGGCGATAATCGAGCGAAGCGAACTGATCAGTAGCCTCCCCGCGCGGGGAGGATGGGAGGGGCGGGCCTTCAAATCGCTTTTCGCGTGTTGTGTCATCGGTGGATGACTTTCACCGTCATGAAAGTTAAACGTAAGGATCGGGGTAGCCGAGAGTATTCAGGATGTCGCGCTCCACTGCTTCCATGCGCTCGGCGTCAGCGTCGCCGGTCTCGTGGTCATAGCCCTGCAAGTGCAGCATACCATGCACGATCAGGTGGGCGAAGTGGGCTTCCGGCGACTTTTCCTGTTGCCGCGCCTCCGCCGCCGCTACCGGCAGGCACAGCACCAGATCGCCGCAAACACGGTCGCCGTCTTCGTAGGCAAAGGACAGCACGTTGGTGGCGTAGTCCTTGCCGCGATAGTCGCGGTTGAGGCTGCGGCCTTCTTCGCTGTCGACCAGGCGCAGCGTGACTTCGGCGGCAGTGCTGCAGGCCGCGCGCACCCAGCGGCGCAACTGCGGCCGCGTCGGCGCACCGTCCTGGCCCGCCGCATACTGAACCGTCAGGCGCAGTTCAGGCAGGCCGGGCTTAAGCGGGCGGGCGGACGGCATCGTGCTTCTCGTAGGCATCGACAATGCGCGCCACCAGCGGATGGCGCACCACGTCGGAGGCGTTGAAATCGGTGAACGCCAGGCCGCGCACGTCGGCCAGGATGCGGCGCGCTTCGACCAGGCCGGACTTCTGCCCGCGTGGCAGGTCGATCTGCGTGACGTCGCCGGTGACCACCGCCTTGGCGCCGATGCCGATGCGGGTGAGGAACATCTTCATCTGTTCCGGCGTGGTGTTCTGCGCTTCGTCGAGGATGATGAAGGCGTGGTTCAGCGTGCGTCCGCGCATGTAGGCCAGCGGCGCGATTTCGATGTTCTGCTTTTCGAACAGCTTGGAGACCTTTTCGAAGCCCATCAGGTCGTACAACGCATCGTAGAGCGGACGCAGATAGGGATCGATCTTCTGCGCCAGGTCGCCGGGCAGGAAGCCGAGCCGCTCGCCGGCTTCGACGGCTGGCCGGGTGAGGACGATGCGGCTGACCTGGTCGCGCTCGAAGGCATCGATGGCGGAGGCCACCGCAAGGTAGGTCTTGCCGGTGCCGGCGGGACCGATGCCGAAGGTGATGTCGTGTTCCTGGATATCGCGCAGATACCTTGCCTGGTTCGGCGTGCGGCCATGCAGGTCGGGCTTTTTCGTCAGCAGTCCGGCATTGGGCTGCGCCGGCGCAACTGCGCTGCGGTTGCGCGCGATTTCCACCAGCCCGAGTTGGAGTTCGTCTATCGACAGGGGCTCGCCTGCCTGTTCATAAAACAGCTGCAGAGCCCTGGCGGCCAGTCGCGATGCCGCGAGTTCGCCGCTGATGCGGCAATGTTGCCCGCGGCGGCTGATGGTGACATCGAAGGCCGCTTCGATCTGGCGCAGATTTTCATCGAGCGCGCCGCAGAGGTTCTGCAACCGCGCGTTGTCGAGCGGTTGCAGGGAAAGCGTCAGCGGGCGGGGCGAAGCGCTCAGGATGGCTGTTCCGGTTGGCCGTCTGTTTCGGGAAGCCCGATCAGTTCGCCGCGCAAACTGTGCGGCAGCGCCGCGGTGATGCCGACATCGACAAAGCAGCCGAGCAGGCACGGTTCCCCGGCAAAGTTGACGACGCGATTGTTGCCGGTGCGCCCGGCCAGTTCGCCGGCATCTTTTTTCGCATGGCCCTCGACCAGGATGCGCTGTGTCGTGCCGACCATCGCCTGGCTGATTTTCAGCGCCTGCGCTTCAATGGTTTTCTGCAAGCGCATCAGGCGCCGGATCTTGACTTCCTGTGGCGTGTCGTCGGCCATTTCGGCGGCCGGCGTGCCGGGGCGCGGGCTATACACAAAGGAGAAACTGCTGTCGAAGTTCAGTTCTTCGACCAGATGCATGGTCTTTTCGAAATCCTCCTCGGTCTCGCCGGGGAAGCCGATGATGAAGTCGGAAGAAAGCGAAAGATCGGGCCTGGCCGCCTTCAGTTTTTTCACCAGCGACTTGAATTCGAGTACTGAATAGCCGCGTTTCATCGCCGCCAGAATGCGGTCGGAACCCGACTGCACCGGCAGGTGCAGGTGCGAGACCAGCTTCGGTGTGCTGCGGTAGGTATCGATCAGCCTTTGCGTCATTTCGCGCGGATGCGACGTGGTATAGCGCAGGCGTTCAATGCCGTCGATGCCGGCGAGGGTTTCGATGAGGAAGGCCAGGTCCGCCGTCAGGTCTTCGTCTTCGTCATCCCCGGCGCCCGCGAACTTTCCCCGGTAGGCATTGACGTTCTGACCCAGCAGGGTAATTTCGCGCACGCCGCGCTCGACCAGTGCGGTGATTTCGGCGAGTACGTCGGCCAGCGGGCGCGAGACTTCCTCGCCGCGCGTGTAGGGCACGACGCAGAAGCTGCAGTACTTCGAGCAGCCTTCCATGATCGAGACGAAGGCCGAGGTTCCGGTATGGCCGGCAGGGGGCAGGGCGTCGAACTTCTCGATTTCCGGGAAGGACACATCCACCTGCGCCCGCCCGCTGCTGCGCCGCGCGGCAAGCATCTGCGGCAGGCGGTGCAAGGTCTGCGGACCGAAGACGAGATCGACATAAGGGGCGCGGGCGACGATGGCCGCACCTTCCTGGCTGGCGACGCAGCCGCCGACGCCGATCACCAGATTCGGGTTGAGCTGCTTCAGGTGCCTGACGCGGCCGAGGTCGTGGAACACCTTCTCCTGCGCCTTTTCGCGCACCGAGCAGGTATTGAACAGGATGATGTCGGCTTCCTCGGGGTTTTCCGTCTTGACCACGCCTTCGCTGCCGGCCAGTACGTCGGCCATCTTGTCGGAGTCGTATTCGTTCATCTGGCAGCCGAAGGTGCGGATGAACACTTTCTTTGCCATCGTCGGGCGCGCAAGAAATTAGGAGAGCGCGGATTATAGAGCAGCGCGGCAGACGACTGTTTGCTACCATCGCCGCCATGCAACCCGCAGTCGTCCTTCTTTCCGGCGGTCTCGATTCCGCCACGGTGCTGGCGCTGGCGCGCGAACAGGGTTTCGCCTGCCACTGCCTGTCGCTGGATTACGGCCAGCGCCACGGTGCCGAATTGCAGGCCGCGGCTCGCGTCGCCGCCGCTCTCGGCGCCACGGCGCATCGCGTGCTGAAACTCGACCTCGGCCAGTTGGGCGGCTCGGCGCTGACCGACAGTTCGATCGCCGTGCCGACTGCGGGCGTGCAGCCCGGCATCCCGGTCACCTATGTGCCGGCGCGCAACACCATCATGCTGTCCCTGGCCCTGGCCTGGGCCGAGGTGCTGGGCGCGCAGGACATCTTTGTCGGCGTCAACGCCGTGGACTACTCGGGCTATCCGGATTGCCGGCCGGAATTCATTCGCGCTTTCGAGTCGCTGGCGAATCTGGCGACCAAAGCGGCAGTCGAAGGCCGGCCGCTCAGGCTGCACGCGCCGCTGATCGACATGAGCAAGGCGCAGATCATTGCCCACGGCGGCCGCCTCGGCGTCGATTACCGGCTTACGGTGTCCTGTTATCAGGCCGATGCCGCGGGTCATGCCTGCGGCTTGTGCGATTCCTGCCGGCTGCGCAGCGAGGGTTTCGCCGCCGCCGGCCTGGCAGACCCGACCCGTTACTCCGGCGCCAATTGATTGCCATTATTTGATGCCAAAGAAGACTGATTTCACGCCCCCGCCGCTGTTCTAGAATCGGTCGTTTTACTAGGGCTTGGCCGCGGCGAAGCCTGGGGAGGGGTTCATGGAATTCACCATTCATCTGCAGATCCTGGGCATTGCTTTCGTCACCGGCATGGTCATGGGCGCGGTCGCCGGCAAGACCAATTTCTGCACCATGGGCGCGGTTTCGGACTGGGTGAACATCGGCGATACGGGGCGCCTGCGGGCCTGGCTGCTGGCCATCGCGGTGGCCATGCTCGGCGTCGTGGTGCTCGAAGCGTCGGGCACGGCGACAATCGGCAGCACCACCTTCCCGCCCTACCGGACACCCAATCTGGCCTGGCTGCGCTATGTGCTGGGCGGGCTCATGTTCGGCATCGGCATGACCCTGGCGTCGGGTTGCGGCAACAAGACGCTGGTGCGCATCGGCGGCGGCAACCTGAAGTCGCTGGTGGTTCTGGCGATTGCCGCGGCCTGCGCCTACGCCATGTTGTGGACCAATTTTTACGATAGTGTTTTCGGCGGCATGATGTCGGCGACCACCATCAATCTGGCGGCTGCCGGCAAGAGCAGCCAGGCGCTGGGGGAACTGACGGGGGTCGGCAATACGCTGTTCGGCGGGGTCCTGGCGGTAGGGCTGTTGGGTTTCGTCTTCTCCTCGCGCGATTTTCGCGGCAGCTTCGATCATGTTCTGGGCGGTGCCGTGATCGGCGGCGCGGTCATCGTCGGCTGGTATGTCTCCGGCGGCGCGATGGGCCTGGCCTGGAAGGAATTCGCCGACTTTGCCGACGTCAAGCCGTTGCGGGTGGAGACACAGTCCTTCACCTTCATGAGCCCGATGGGCGATCTGGCGCGCTATGTGATGAACCCGGCCGATACCTCGCTGATCAATTTCGGCATCATGGCGCTGGCGGGCGTGATCGTCGGCTCCTTCATTCATGCCGTGTTTGCCCGCAGTTTTCGCCTCGAGTGGTTCGTCAATCGCGGCGACTTCGCCAATCACGCCGCGGGTGCCGTGCTGATGGGAATCGGCGGCGTGCTGTCGATGGGATGTACCGTGGGGCAGGGCATTACCGGCGTGTCGACGCTGGCGCTGGGGTCGGTGCTGACCCTGGTGTCCATCGTTGCGGGCGCCGCCGCCACGATGAAGTACCAGTACTGGCGGCTGGACAGGGAAGCCTGAGCAGGGGTTTGGCTGCTCCGGGCACACTGCCGGCCGGTTCGAACAACAAGCCGGAGAATTCCCATTTGACAGGGGCTTCGGCGATTGGTTAGAATGCTCGGCTTTCCGGGAAGCGCATGGGCGGATTGCATTCATCGCCGCGCAGGCCGGGTTATCGAAGCACGCAAGGAATACCAGAATGAAAACATTTTCCGCGAAGCCGCTTGAGGTCCAGCACGACTGGGTTGTCGTCGATGCGACGGACAAGGTGCTCGGCCGCCTGGCTGCTGCGATTGCTCACCGGCTGCGGGGCAAGCACAAGCCCATCTTCACGCCGCACGTTGATACCGGCGATTACATCGTCGTGGTGAACGTCGAAAAGCTGCGCGTCACCGGCAACAAGGCCGAGGACAAGAAGTATTACCGCCACACCGGCTATCCGGGCGGCATCAACGAAACCAACTTCACCAAGCTGCAGCAGCGTTTTCCCGGCCGCATTCTGGAAAAAGCCGTCAAGGGCATGCTGCCCAAGGGCCCGTTGGGCTATGCGATGCTGAAGAAGATGAAGTGCTACGCCGGTGCTGCGCATCCGCACACCGCCCAGCAGCCCAAGGCGCTGGAAATCTAAGGAGTTCTCATGGCAGTCACCCAATATTATGGTACCGGTCGCCGCAAGACGGCCATTGCCCGCGTGTTTCTGCGCACCGGCACAGGCAAGTTCGTGGTCAATGACAAGCCGGTGGACGAGTTCTTCTCGCGCGAAACCGGCCGCATGGTTGTACGCCAACCGCTCGAACTGACCCAGCACACCAGCACATTCGACATTCTCGTGAATGTTGAAGGCGGCGGCGAGTCCGGCCAGGCCGGTGCGGTGCGCCACGGCATCACCCGCGCCCTGATCGAATACGACGCGACGCTGAAGCCGGCACTGTCTACCGCCGGGTTCGTCACCCGCGATGCACGCGAGGTTGAGCGCAAGAAAGTCGGCTTCCGCAAGGCGCGCCGTCGCAAGCAGTTCTCGAAGCGCTAAGATTCGGCGGCCGCTTGGCTGCTGTCAAAATAGCCGCCTTCGGGCGGCTTTTTTGTCTGTGGGTTACCATCAATCCTTCGCAGCAAGGAGTTTGGCATGATCAAAGCGGGTATCGTCGGCGGCACGGGCTACACAGGGGTCGAACTGTTGCGCATCCTGGCGCGGCACCCCGGGGTTCAACTGGCGGCCATTACCTCGCGCGGCGAGGCCGGTACGGCGGTTGCCGAGATGTTTCCCAGTCTTCGCGGTGCCGTGGATCTGAAGTTCACCGATCCGAAGGATGCTCCGCTGCATGATTGCGACGTGGTGTTCTTCGCCACCCCCAACGGCATCGCCATGCAGCAGGCCCCGGGCCTGCTCGCAGCGGGGGCGAAGGTCATCGACCTGGCGGCTGATTTCCGCATCAGGGACGTGGCGCTGTGGGAGCAGTGGTACGGCATGAGCCACGCCAGTCCGGCGCTGGTCGCCGAGGCGGTGTATGGCCTGCCCGAGGTGAATCGCGAGCAGATCCGCGGCGCGCGTCTGGTGGCGAACCCGGGTTGCTACCCGACGGCGACCCAGTTGGGCTTCATGCCGCTGGTCGAGGCCGGCTGCATCGACCTCGGCAGTTTGATCGCGGATGCCAAGTCGGGCGTTTCGGGCGCCGGCCGCAAGGCGGAAATCGGCATTCTGTTTGCCGAAGCATCCGACAATTTCAAGGCGTACGGCGTGGCGGGCCACCGTCATCTGCCTGAAATCCGGCAGGGGCTGGCGCGTGCCGCAGGCACGCCGGCGAGCCAGATCGGCCTCACCTTCGTGCCGCACCTGACGCCGATGATTCGCGGCATCCATGCCACGCTCTATGCCCGCATTACCCGCGAAGATGATTTTCAGGCCTTGTTCGAGCAGCGTTACGCCAAAGAGCCTTTTGTCGATGTGCTGCCGCCCAAGTCCCACCCCGAAACGCGCTCGGTACGGGCAGCCAATACCTGCCGCATCGCGCTGCATCGGCCGCAGGGCGGCGACACCCTGGTGGTGCTCTCGGTGATCGACAACCTGGTCAAGGGGGCCGCCGGGCAGGCGGTGCAGAACATGAACATCATGTTTGGTCTGGACGAATGTTCGGGTCTTTCGCAAGTTCCCGTATTGCCCTGACGCTGCGGCGGCTGCGCGGCCGCTTCGGCATTTCAGCGCCCCGCGTCGCGGTGCGGACGCATCTGCCGTGGTACTGGCGGGCTCTGTCTGTCGTCGTCCTGAGTGGTGCATCGCTGGCTCTGGCCGGCTGGATTTATGATGCCGGGCAGCGCTTTGCAGGATTCCAGCAAGGGGTGAGCGAGAACGAAATCGCCGCAATGCGCGAGCGTATTGCGCAACTCCAGTCGGACCTGGAAAGTGTCCGCAAGGTGGCGAACTCAAGTGAAAGTCGCTTGCGCATAGAGAGCACCTCGCAGGAACAATTGACCGCCCAGATCCGGATTCTGGAAGAGGAAAATACCCGTCTGAAGTCCGATTTGGCGACGTTTGAAAGTCTGGCGGGAGGACCGGCCGGGAGTCCCGGCCTGACCATCAGCCGGTTGCAGATCGTCCCCGGAGGCGGCGGGCAATATCGCTATCGCCTCCTGTTGGCCCAGACCGGCGACAGGAAAGACAAGGAATTCAACGGCATGATCCAACTGGTTGCCACCGTGCAGCGCGGTAAAGAGACTGTTATGATGCAGTTTCCGATGCAGGGGGATCCCGCAGTCAGCCAGTATCAGGTGAGTTTTCGCTACTTCCGGCGCCTGGAGGGGACGTTCAAGGTCGCCGCCGAGGCGCGGGTCCTGCGTGTTGAGGCGCGCTTGATTCAGGATGGGGCGGTCAAGGCCAGTCAGAGCGTGGCGCTTTGAGTGAAATCACCCCGCAAAAAATTACAGGCAGGAGATTTCAAAGATGTTCGGCAAAAAAAGCAGCAAGCCCCAGGGCCGCATTGACAGCCTGATCGGCGCCGGCACTTCTCTGGTCGGCGACGTGACATTTTCCGGCGGCCTGCGCGTCGACGGCGAAATCAGGGGCAATGTACGCGGCGGCGCCGACGGACAAGCGGCGACGCTGGTGATCAGCGAGCACGCGCGGATCGAGGGGGAAATCTCGGTGTCGCATCTGGTCGTCAACGGCACCGTCATCGGACCGGTGCATTCCAGCGATTTTCTTGAACTTCAGACGCGCGCCAAGGTCACGGGCGATGTCGAGTACAGCACCATCGAGATGCATCTGGGGGCCGTGGTGCAGGGCCGTCTGGTGCATCAGGGCCTGCCGGCGAAAGCCGTTGAATTGAAGCTTGCTGCCAGCAATTGACCTTCTGCGCTATTGAAATCACAATATATAGACATACTTACTCCCCCATTGCGGAATACCCCCCCCACAGGAGACCACCATGAACGCCCCCACAGAAATGCCTGCCCCGCTCAACTTCACGGATAACGCGGCCAGCAAGGTCAAGGAACTCATCGCCGAGGAAGGCAACCCCGAACTCAAACTGCGGGTGTTCGTCACCGGCGGTGGATGTTCCGGCTTTCAGTATGGATTCACCTTCGACGAAGTCACCAACGAAGACGACACCGTGATGGAGAAGAACGGCGTCTCCTTGCTGATCGATCCGATGAGCTATCAGTACCTGGTCGGTGCCGAAATCGACTACTCGGAAGGTCTCGAAGGCTCCCAGTTCGTCATCAAGAACCCGAACGCGACCAGCACTTGCGGCTGCGGATCTTCCTTCTCCGCCTGATTCGTCGTGCAGCATCGAGGGGCGCGGGGTCACCGACCCGGCGCCCTTGCTTCGTCTAGCGCGGATAGATCGCGCCGAGGACGCGCGGGCCGCGGGCTCCCGTCACATCGGGTAGATTTCCCGGTTCGCCGTGCAGCGTGCGCCATGCCAGCCAGGCAAAGGCCACCGCTTCCACCCAGTCGGCAGCCTGACCCAGAGCGTCGGTAGCGGCGACACGGCAGTCCTGCAGGTGGTATTGCAGGCGCGCCATCAGTTGCAGATTGCGCGCTCCGCCGCCGCAGACAAAAAGTTCTTCGGGGCGGCCGCACCAGCGGTTGATGGCCTGCGTTGCCGTCAGGGCGGTGAGTTCCAGCAGGGTGGCCTGGACATCCTCAGGACGCTGGCCGCCTGTCAGATGGCGATCAATCCATGACATGTTGAATTCGTCGCGGCCGCAACTCTTGGGCGGCTGTGCGCTGAAGAAGGTTTCAGCGAGGAGGCTTTGCAGCAGTTCGGGCAGCACCTGCCCTTGAGCCGCCCAGCGCCCTGCTTCATCGTAGCGCAGCCCCTGGTGACGCTCGATCCAGGCATCCAGCAGGAGATTGCCGGGACCGCAGTCGAAGCCCCGCACCGGCTTTCCGGGGTTCAGGTCGGTGACATTGGCGATGCCGCCGATATTGAGGATGATCCGATGCCGGTCAGGATCGCCGAATACTTCCGCATGAAAGGCCGGCACCAGCGGCGCGCCCTGGCCGCCGGCGGCGATGTCGCGGCTGCGGAAGTCCGCCACCACGGCAATTCCGGCCAGTTCCGCCAGCAGCGCGGGATTGTTCAACTGCACGCTGTAGCCGGCTGCAGGTTGATGACGGATGGTCTGGCCGTGGCAGCCGATCGCCGCGATATGCGCCGCATCTTCACCGGCGGCGGCGATCACCTGGCGAACCGCTTCCGCATAGCAACGCGCCAACTGATTGGCAAAGATCGCCGCGGAATGAATTTCGTTGTCTTGCGCAGCCTGCAGTTGCAATGCCTGCAGACGAATGTCAGGCGGATACGGCAGCCAGAAACTTGCCAGCGTACGAGGGCGGCTTGCGCAGAAGTCCACCAGAACGGCATCGACGCCATCAAGGCTGGTCCCGGACATCAGTCCTATGACCAGCGGCGCAGCCGGTGCCATGTCAATCTGCCTGGGCGAGGTTGAAGCCGCGAATCAGGTCGAGGCGGGCGAGATGGGCCCCGGTGCGCTCCCGGAACAGGCCAAGCTGCTGCGGCATCAGCGGCGGTGCGCTGGGCAAGGCCATCGCCAGGGGATTCTGATGCACGCCGCTGACGCGGAACTCGTAGTGAAGGTGCGGGCCGCTGGCCAAGCCGGTGGCGCCAACGAAAGCGATGACATCCCCCTGGCTGACCCGGCTGCCTTTGCGCAGGCCCGGCGCGAAGCCCGAGAGGTGGCCGTAGAGCGTCGTATAGCGACCTTGATGACGCAGCAGGACGACCTTGCCGTAGCCGCCTTGCACGCCCACATATTCCACCGTGCCGTTGCCCGTCGCTTTGACGCGGGTTCCTGTCGGCGCGCCGTAGTCGATGCCCTTGTGCGCCCGCCATTCCCGCAGCACAGGATGAAAACGGGCGGCGGTGAAGCCGGAGGTAATGCGTGAAAACTCGAGCGGCGAACGCAGGAAGGCCTTGCGGATGTTCTTGCCGTCGGCGGTGTAATAGCCGCTGCCATCTTCTCCGCCGGCAGAATCGGCAAACCATGCGGCACGGTAGGTCTTGCCGTTATTCACAAACTCGGCGGCGAGGATGCGGCCGCTGCGCACGGCGCGGCCGAGGTAATTGACGGACTCGTAGATCACAGCAAAGCGGTCACCCTTGCGCAGGTCGCGATGGAAATCGATGTCGCCGCCGAAAATGTCCGCCAGTTGCGCGGCAACCGGGTCGGGGATTCCCGCCGCATCGGACGCGCCAAACAAGGAGTAGCTGATCTCGGCGGTCTTCATGACCACCTGGGTTTCCAGCGGCAGGGATTGCTCCGAGGCGGAAAACCCGCCGCCTTCACTATTTGCCTTGCGCTCAACCACCAGCGCCTTGTCCTTGCCGCCGTTGAGCGGGAAAATCAGGCGCTGCAATTCACCGTGAAGACCCGTCCGTGCCGTCAGGTTCTTGCCCGGGCCGAGTTGGCGAAACAGGCTCTGGGCAGTGATGTTTTCCTTCAAAAATCCGACGGCCGCCGCATCATCAACGCCGAGGCGCTGCAGCAGGTCCATCACCGTGTCGCCGCGCTGCACGCGTTCTTCGTGGAGAAAGCTTTGGCTGGTGTCCTGCACCGCGGTCCGGGGCGGCAGCGCGAGTTGTTCCGTCACCTGGGCGCGGGGCATGTCGTCCGCTCGCGGGGCTGAAACGGTGCCAAAAGCGGCGACCATGCCGAACAGCGAAGCGCCGACGACGAAGGCGCCGGCCCAGAAGGGGGCGGGCCGTTCGCATCGGTAATGAAGGACTTGCGCTAAAATCCCGCTCTTGTTTTTATGCAATTGGATGGGCGGACCGGCTGAATAGTCGGGCGAGTGTAGCAAAAATCCCCCCTCCGTCAAATCGGGTTAATCATCATGGTCGATATCGACTCCCAACTGGCACTGATCAAGCGCGGCGCCGACGAACTGCTGATCGAAGCGGAACTCATCGAAAAACTCAAGACCGGTCGCCCCCTGCGCGTCAAGGCGGGCTTCGACCCGACCGCGCCGGACCTTCATCTCGGGCATACGGTGCTGATCAACAAGCTGCGTCACTTTCAGGATCTCGGTCACCATGTGATGTTCCTGATCGGCGACTTCACCGGCATGATCGGCGATCCGAGCGGCAAGAATGCGACACGCCCGCCCTTGTCGCGCGAGCAGATTCTGGAAAATGCCGATACCTACCGCGCACAGGTGTTCAAGATCCTCGACCCGGAGAAGACCGAGGTCTGTTTCAACTCGACCTGGTTTGAGCCGCTCGGCGCGGCCGGCATGATCAAGCTGGCTGCCCGCCACACCGTGGCGCGCATGCTCGAACGCGACGATTTCTCCAAGCGCTATGCCGGTGGCTTGCCGATCGCCATTCACGAATTCCTTTATCCGCTTTGCCAGGGCTACGATTCGGTGGCCATGAAGGCGGATGTCGAACTGGGCGGCACCGACCAGAAGTTCAATCTGCTGATGGGCCGCGAGTTGCAGAAGCATTACGGTCAGTCACCGCAGTGTGTCCTGATGATGCCCCTGCTCGAGGGGCTGGATGGCGTCAACAAGATGTCGAAATCCCTCGGCAATTACATTGGCATTGCCGAATCGCCCACGGAGATCTTCGGCAAGCTGATGTCGGTGTCGGACGAACTGATGTGGCGCTACTACGAACTGCTGTCGTTCCGCGCCAATGACGAGATCGCCCGTTTCAAGCGCGAAGTGGCGGACGGGCGCAATCCGCGCGATGTGAAGGTGCTGCTGGGACAGGAGATCGTCGCCCGCTTTCATTCGGCAAAGGACGCTGACGCCGCCCTGGCCGAATTCGAGGCGCGTTTTCAGCGCGGTGTATTGCCCGATGACATGCCCGAGATCAGTGTCGCAGCGGGCTCGCTGGCCCAGGTGCTGAAGGCCGCCGGCCTTACGCCCAGCACCTCCGACGCGCTGCGCATGATCGACGGCGGCGGGGTGCGGATCAACGGCGAAAAAGCCGCTGATCGCAATGCGATGCTGAGTGTTGGAGAGCTCGTCGTGCTGCAAGTCGGCAAGCGAAAATTCGCGCGCGTGACGATTGTGTGAGACCGCTGAAAAGATTTCCGAGGAAGTTGTTGACCAACGAAAATCGATCCGTATAATGCGCCCCTCTTTGATGCCGTCTGTAACAAAGCGGCAACGTTCTTTAAAAACCAAACAACCGATAGGTGTAGGTGCTTGCGATGCTGGAGGTGGTGGTGGGTAGTCGTGCCGAAATCGAAGGTACGGTTGCTGGTCTGGGCTGAAAGGCTTGGGTCGAGTTCTGAGTTGAGTGCGGAAGT
>CAINHS010000045.1 GCA_903848955.1 uncultured beta proteobacterium | reverse complement strand
CCCGGTGGCGCGATTGACGCCCTTGTCGGTGGCCTGCGCCGAGAGCACCACGGCGACCAGCAACTGGTAGGGCGTGGCGTAGTGGAGTTCGCCCTTCGGCTCCGGGTTCGCCGCGGCGAAGCGCGAGAACATCTCGCGTACCTGCTGCCGGGTCATGCCGGCACCGAAGTCGCCGCAGCACCCCGGTCGTGTTCGCGCTGCAGGCGCAGGCGCCGGTTGGCGCGGGCATCCAGCCAGTTGCGGCCGGCGATCAGCAGGCCCAGTGCAATGAAGGCGCCGGGCGGCAGGATGGCGATCAGGAAGCCGGGATAGTCCGGCGACAGGATCTGGATGGCATGGGCCGCCGGCACGATCATCTCGATGCCGGCGAACAGGGCGCCGGTGCCGACCAGTTCGCGAATGGCGCCGAGCAGGGCGAGCACCCAGGTCAGGCCGAGCGCCATGGCGGCGCCATCGACGGCGGAGGCGAGCACCGGGTTCTTGGCGGCGAAGGCCTCGACCCGGGCCAGCACGATGCAGTTGGTGACGATCAAGGGAATGAAGATGCCGAGCACCAGGTACAGGTCGTGGAGAAAGGCGTTCATGGCCAGGTCCACGATGGTCACCAGCGCGGCGATGATCAGGATGAATACCGGAATGCGGATCTCGTAGGGGATCAGGCTGCGCAGCGCGGATACGGTGAGATTCGACAGGGCCATGACCAGGACGGTGGCGAGGCCGAGGCCGAGGCCATTGACCACGCTGTTGCTCATCGCCAGCAGCGGGCACATGCCGAGCAACTGGATCAGGGCGGTGTTCTGCTTCCATAGCCCGTTCCAGGCGATGCTGCGCCATCCGTTCATTGCCGGCTCCTCATTCGAATTTGCGGCCGCTCGGCGCGGCAAAAAGGCGTTCGCGATTGTTTGTCGCCCAGGCCAGGGCGCGACCGCTGGCGCCGGTCACGGCGCGGGCCGAGATGGTGGCCCCGGCGCGCTGGTCGAAGCGGCCGCCATCCTTCTTCACCCGCCAGCGTTCGGGCGTGACCGCGGCCAGGCTGAGCTTGTCGAACTGGGTGATCCACGGCCGGGCCTTGTTCTTGTCCTTCTTCGGTTCGATGTAGTCGCCCAGACCAGGCGTTTCGCGGTGTCCGGTGACGCGCACGGCGAGCAGGTCGCCGGAGGCCTGCACCGCCAGCAGCAAGCCGATGCGGCCGGAATAACCGTCCGCTGCCGCGGCTTCGAAAACGAGGCCCGCCGGCCCGCCGTTCTTGCGCGCGCGATACAGCCGCGTGGCGTCGGTCAGGCCGAGGTCCCTGAGCGGCGGCACTTCGATCCAGTCGTCGAGCAGCGCGTTGTCGTAGAGGGCGGACGGCAGTACCTCGCCGATCAGCGCCAGCTTTTCCTTCTCGGCGCTGGCGGCGACGAGCGGCGCGGTGACGCCGTAGATACCTGCCATCAGGGCGGTGAATACGACGGTGAACGCCAGCATGATGGCGGCGGTACGCAGCGAAATGCGCAAGGCGCCGGCTTCGCGCGGCGCGACCGGATCGAAGTTGCCGGTCGTTTCGCTCACCGCGCCTCCCCGTCCTTGTGCCCGAACACCGGCGGCTGCGTATACATGTCGATCAGCGGCACGGCGATGTTCATCAGCAGCACGGCGAAGGCGATGCCGTCGGGATAGGCGCCGAAGCTGCGGATGATCCAGGTCAGCAGTGCCACGCCGGCGGCGAAGATCAGCTTGCCCCGCGGCGTGGTGGCGCCGGACACCGGATCGGTGACGATGAAGAAGGCGCCGAGCATGGCGCCGCCGCTGAAGAGGTGGAACAGCGGTGCGGCAAAGCGTGCGCCGTCAATCAGATTGAACAGCCCGGCGACAAGGCATAGCCCGGCCAGAAATGCCAGGGGCATGTGCCAGGTGATGATGCGCTGCCGCAGCAGCCACAGGCCACCCGCCAGATGGCCCGCCGCGACCCATTCCCAGCCCTTGCCGCCGATTCCGCCTATGGCGGGATTGGCGGCCAGCACGCCGGCGACGGTGGTGTTGGCGTGCGCGGCATGCAAGGCGGTGCGCACGGCGTCGAGCGGTGTTGCCATGGTGATGGCATCGATCATGCGGCTGCCGAAAATCGCCTGCCATTGCATCGCGAAGTCGGTCGCCCCGGCTGCCGGCCACTGCGACATGAGTTGCGGGTAGGCAACGATCATCAGCGCGAAAGCCACCATGGCCGGGTTGAAGGGATTCTGCCCCAGTCCGCCATACAGATGCTTGGCGACAATGATGGCGAGCAGGGTGGCCGACACGGTGAGCCACCACGGCGCAATCGAGGGGAAGCTCAGCGCGATCAGCCAGGCGGTGACCAGCGCCGAGCCGTCGCCGAGAAACAGCTGCAGCGGCTTGCCGCGCAGCGCGAGCATGAGCGCCTCGGCCGCCAGCGCGGCGATCGAGGCGAGACCGATCTGCACCAGGATGCCGGCGCCGAAGAACCAGACGTAAGCGGCGATGCCCGGCAGCAGTGCGATCAGCACGCGCAGCATGACGGACTGCACACTGGCGGGCTGGAGAAGGTAGGGGGAATTGTTCACGAAGGGTTCACGGTTTTATTCAGTCGTCCTGACGCAGGTGCGGCTTCGCCATTTCGCGAATCTCGGCGCGGCGCGCCTCGATGGCGGCGATTTCGGCCTGCTGCCCGGGCGTCAGATTACCGGTGTTTTCCTGGCGTACCCCGGCTTTCTGGGCACGGGCGCGCTCCAGGGCTGCCGTGATCAGCGCCTTCTTCGCTACATCTGCCGCCGTGATGACGGGTTTTTCTGCTGCGGCCAGGGCTGCGGCAGCGGTCGCCCGCGCCGCCACGGTCCTCGCCGCGAGCTTGGCGGCTTTCTCCTGCTTGTCGCGCTCTTCACGCAGCAGGCGGAATTCGTAGCGCTCGCGGGCCACATCGGCAGCTTCCTTCTGGGTTTCGCGCGCCCAGATTTCGCTCTTGGCGAAACGGTAGTAATCGACCAGCGGAATGTGCGAGGGGCAGACGTAGGCACAGCAACCGCATTCGATGCAGTCGAAGAGGTGGTATTCCTGCGCCTTGCCGAAGATCCGGGCGCGCGAGAACCAGTACAGCTCGAACGGTTGCAGGTCGGCGGGGCAGGCCTTGGCGCATTCTCCGCAGCGGATGCAGGGCATTTCGGGCGGCGGCGCCGGGAACAATTTCGGCGATCCCACCAACACGCAGTTGGCGGCCTTGACCACGGGCACGCTGTCAGCCGGCATCAGCAGACCCATCATCGGCCCGCCCATGATGACGCGGTCGCTGTCGGGACGTGGATCGCAGAGATCTACCAGATCCCGCATCGGGGTGCCGAACAGCACTTCATAGTTGCGCGCCCGGGCAACATTGCCGGCGACGGTGACGATGCGCGAGATCAGCGGCTGTCCCAACGCGATGGCTTCGTAAATGGCATATGCGGTGGCGACATTGAAACACTGTACGCCGTAGTCGGTCGAGCGCTTGCCGTGCGGCACCTCGATGCCGGTCAGGACCCGGATCAGTTGCTTGGCGCCGCCCGCCGGATAGCGCGTCGGCACCGCCACCACTTGCATCGCCGGATGCCCGGCTTCCTCATTCGCTGCGCGGGCGGCCGCTTCCATGGCGGCGATGGCTTGTGGCTTGTTGTCCTCGATGCCGATCAGCACGCGTGCCGCACCAAGCATCTCGCGCATGATGAGGGCGCCCTTGAGGATGCTTGCGGCACGCTCGCGCATCAGCACATCGTCACAGGTAATGAACGGCTCGCATTCGGCACCGTTCAGCACCAGAGTATCCAGTTTTCCGCTTTTCCCCGGATTGATCTTGAGGTAGCTGGGAAACACCGCTCCGCCGAGACCGACCACGCCGGCGTCGCGCAGATAGTCGCGGGTTTGCTCAGGCGTCGCGCCGCGGTAGTCGAAGGGCTGGCGCGGAATCCATTCTTCGCGGCCGTCCGGCTGGATCACCACGCACCGGGCTGACAGACCCGAGGTATGCGGCATCAGGCGCATCTCGACGGCGACTACCGTGCCGGATGTCGAGGCATGTACGGCGGAAGAAACGTCGCCGTCGGCGCCACCGATGCGCTGGCCCTTGAGCACGTACTCGCCCGCGGCGACCAGGGGGCGCGGCGTGCCGCCGATGCTCTGATGCAGCGGGATCACGAGCTGGGCCGGCATTGGCGCCATGGCAATGGGCAGCCCGGTCGAAGCTTCCTTGTTGTAGGCCGGCTTGACGCCGCCGTTAAAGCTGAAGAGGCGCTGCAGTACCGTCATGCGGCCTCCCGTGGCGCCGGATTGATCCTGTACGCGGGATATTTCCACTTCCAGGTTTCCGCACTTTCGGCTATCGGTTGCATGCTTATGCAATTGACCGGGCAGGGCGGCAGGCACAGTTCGCAGCCGGTACATTGTCTGGCGATGACCGTGTGCATCTGCTTGGCGGCGCCGACGATGGCGTCGACCGGACAGGCCTGGATGCACAAGGTGCAGCCGATGCAAGCCTGTTCGTCGATGATGGCGACGGACTTCGGCTTTTCGATGCCGTGTTCGGCGGATAGCGACTTGAAGTCGCGGCCGAGCAGGTCGGCGAGCTTGTGGATGCCTTCGTCGCCGCCCGGCGGACACTGATTGATTTCCGCCTCGCCCTTGGCGATGGCCCGGGCATAGGGTTTGCACCCGGCGAATCCGCACTGGCCGCATTGCGTCTGCGGCAATATGGCGTCGATCTTTTCCACCAGCGGATCGCCTTCGACGCGAAACCGCGCTGCCGCGTAGCCGAGCGCGGCGCCCAGCAGGACAGCGCCCAGCGCCATGACCAGGATCGCTGCGAGCATAACTATTTGTACTTGTCGAGGCCGGCGAAGCCCATGAAGGCGAGGCTCATCAGGCCCGCAGTAATCATGGCAATCGCGGTGCCACGAAAGTGAATCGGGACGTCGGCGGCTTCAAGGCGCTCGCGGATACCGGCGAACAGGATCAGCGCCAGGGTGAAGCCGACTGCGCTGCCGAAGCCGAAAAGCAGCGACTCGAGGAAGTTGTGGCGCAGGCTGACGTTGAGCAGCGGAATGCCGAGCACGGCGCAATTGGTGGTGATCAGCGGCAGGTAGATGCCGAGTACCTGGTGCAGCAGCGGGCTGGTTTTCTGGATCACCAGTTCCGTCAGTTGCACGATGGCGGCGATGGTGACGATGAACGATAGTGTGCGCAGATACTCGAGCTGATTGGGCATCAGCAGCCAGCGGTCGATGACAAAGCTGGCGCCGCAGCCGAGGGTCAGCACGAAAGTCGTTGCCGCACCCATGCCGGCGGCGGTTTCGAGCTTCTTGGAGACGCCCATGAACGGGCACAAGCCGAGAATGCGGACGAACACGACGTTATTGACGAGTACCGCACCGAGCACGATGAAAAGATAGCTGGTCATGATCCGCAGAAAGTCGCAAGGTCTCCGCAATAATTGGTGGAGATCAAATTATCTCGCTTTTAACGGTATTTGTACAAGGGGGCGGAATTGCAGGTGCCGCGCTCAGGCGCCGGTGGCGTCTATGCACTCCGTTACAAGCTTCGGGCCACGATAAATCAGGCCGCTGTAGAGTTGCACGAGGACCGCGCCGGCGTCCAGTTTGGCCCGCGCGCGCTGGCCGCTGGTAATGCCGCCGGCGGCGATGATGGGCAACTCCCCCGCCAGGGCCGTGGCAAGAGCGCGGATCACCGCTGTCGATTTTTCGAACAAAGGGCTGCCCGACAGGCCGCCGGCTTCGGCGGCAAGGGGCGAAGTCTCGACGCCTTCGCGCCCGAGTGTCGTGTTGGTGGCAATCACGGCGTCGATGCGATGTCGCCGGAGGGCGTCGGCGATATCGGCGATCTGGACGGATTCAAGGTCGGGTGCGATCTTGAGCGCCAGCGGAACGTACCGGCCATGCCGGTCGGCCAGGGCGGTTTGACGCGATTTCAGAGCGCCCAGCAGCGCGTCGAGTTCGGAGGCTCCCTGCAACTGGCGCAGATTCCTGGTGTTGGGCGACGATACATTGACGGCGATGTAGCTGGCCAATGGATAGGCTTTGTCGAGACACAGCAGGTAATCGTCGACCGCGCGCTCGATGGGCGTATCGAAATTCTTGCCGATGTTGATGCCGAGGATGCCGCGATAGCGTACCTGCGCCAACCGTGCGCTCAGCGCGTCAATTCCGGCGTTGTTGAAGCCCATGCGGTTGATGATCGCCTGTTGCTCCGGCAAGCGGAACAAACGCGGCTTGGGATTTCCGGGTTGAGGGCGCGGCGTGACCGTGCCCACCTCGAGAAAGCCGAAGCCGAGACGGCCGAGCCCATCGACAGCGCTGCCGTTCTTGTCGAGGCCCGCTGCCAGTCCGACGCGGTTGGGGAAATCGAGCCCCATGACTTTCACCGGACGGGTGCTTGCACGCCGTGGATGGCGGAATCCGAGCGAGTCGCCGAGAGCAAGAAGGCCAAGCGTCAAGTCATGGGCGCGCTCGGCATCGAGGGCGAAGAGAAGTGGTCGGATCAGGGCATAAGGCGTCATGGCGACGGATTCTACGATGCCTCCGACAGGAGCACTTTCTGCACGGAGGGAAAGAAAAAGGAGCGAAGGGGTTTACACATCTGAAAAGCCCCCATATAATCTCCCTTCTCTGCTGATTGCGGAGCTGCCCGAAAGGGCGGAAGTTCTTTAAAAACCAAACAACCGATAGGTGTAGGTGCTTGCGATGCTGGAGGTGGTGGTGGGTAGTCGTGCCGAAATCGAAGGTACGGTTGCTGGTCTGGGCTGAAAGGCTTGGGTCGAGTTCTGAGTTGAGTGCGGAAGT
>CAINHS010000044.1 GCA_903848955.1 uncultured beta proteobacterium | reverse complement strand
TATGCCGGACCGCAGGAGCAGGACAAGCTCGAGAAGATCGCCCCGGGGCTTGATCTGGTGGTCGATTACGGTTGGTTGACGGTGATCGCTGCGCCATTGTTTTGGGTCTTGGGTGCGATACACAAATTGGTAGGGAACTGGGGTTGGGCAATCATTGGTCTGACTGTTTTGCTGAAGCTGGTGTTTTTTCCGCTGTCGGCCGCGAGTTACAAGTCGATGGCGAAAATGCGGGTGCTGACGCCAAAGCTGGTGAAACTCAAGGAAGCTTACGGTGACGACAAGCAGCGCCTGAATCAGGAAATGATGGAGCTCTACAAGAGGGAAAAGGTAAATCCCCTTGGCGGCTGCCTGCCGGTTCTGGTGCAGATTCCGGTATTCATAGCGCTCTACTGGGTGCTGCTGGGGACCGTCGAGATGCGCAATGCGCCTTGGCTGGGCTGGATAACCGACCTGTCGGTAAAGGATCCCTTCTATGTTTTGCCCCTGATCATGGGTGCCACCATGTTTATCCAGACCAGGCTCAATCCGACGCCACCCGATCCGATTCAGGCCAAGGTGATGTTATTCATGCCCATCATGTTTACCGGCATGTTCCTGTTCTTTCCGGCAGGTCTGGTTCTCTACTGGACGGTGAATAACCTTTTGTCCATCGCGCAGCAATGGCAAATCACCCGCTTGGTAGAGGCGGGAGAGAAGAAGTAGGCGGAGGAACTCCGGTCCTGATGGACCGGGGGGCTTGTCGGGGCAAATAGCCCTTGGGGGCAGAGAGACAGGATGGGATCGCCGCGCACTGGAATAATCGCCGCCATTGCCACTGCTCCTGGTCGCGGTGGAATCGGTGTGGTGCGGGTATCGGGCGCCAGCCTGTTGGCGTTTGCCGAGACTTTGACCGGCAGGTCGCCACAGCCACGCCACGCCACGCTAAGCGGCTTTCAGGGGAGCGACGGGGTCGTCATTGACCAGGGCCTATTGCTGTATTTTCCTGCTCCGCATTCCTTTACCGGTGAGGACGTGCTTGAACTTCAGGGTCACGGTGGTCCCGTGGTGCTGCAGATGCTGTTGGCGCGTTGCCTTGAGCTTGGCGCGGGCTTGGCCGGGCCGGGCGAGTTTTCGCAGCGCGCCTTTCTCAATGGCAAGCTCGATCTGGTCCAGGCGGAAGCGGTAGCCGACCTTATCGAGGCCGGCAGCGCGGCCGCTGCACGTTCCGCATTGCGCTCACTGTCCGGAGAATTTTCACGTGAGATAGCTGCTCTGGTAGCGCGCCTTGTCGAGTTGCGCATGTTGGTGGAGGCGACGCTGGATTTTCCCGAGGAGGAAGTCGATATTCTGCGGGATACGGACGTCGCACGACGGCTGTCGTGCATCGTCGCCGATGTGTCGTCGCTACACCAGCGCGCGCGCGCCGGCCGTCTGCTGCGCTCCGGTCTGCATGTGGTGTTGGCCGGGTTACCCAACGTCGGCAAATCGTCCTTGCTGAACCGTCTGGCAGGAGAGGAATGCGCGATTGTTACCGAAGTACCCGGGACGACGCGCGATGCAGTGCGCGAGACGATCGCGGTCGAGGGCATCCCGTTGCATATCATCGACACGGCGGGCCTGCGCGACACGGATGATGTGGTGGAGAAGATCGGTATCGAGCGGGCCTGGCGCGAAATTGAGCGGGCTGACGTGGTTTTGCAACTGGTTGACGCGCGAACTGGCGAGACGCCAGCCGACCATGCAATTGGCGTCCGTCTGCCAGCGAGCATTGAACGTATTGTGGTGGAGAACAAGTGCGATCTGGCGGGAAAGGCGGCGCTACGTTTCTTGGTCGAAGGCCGGGTGCATCTGCGTCTGTCTGCAAAGTGCGGCGAGGGCATCGGCCTGCTGCATGACGAGTTGCTGCGGGTGGCCGGTTGGAGCGGGCACGGGGAAGATGTGGTGCTGGCTCGTGAAAGGCATCTGGAGGCGCTAGGAATGGCTGTCGAAAAATCGGCGCTGGCGATGCGGCGACTGGATCAGATCGAACTCTGCGCCGAAGAACTTCGGCTGGCGCAGGAAGCGCTGTCACGCATTACCGGAGAATTTACGGCCGACGACCTGCTGGGGGAAATATTCTCCCGTTTCTGCATCGGAAAATAGGCGGGGCGACATGGCCGAAGTGGACCTGATCCTGTTGCTGGCGGCCGCATTGTTTGCCGGTTTCGTTGATGCCGTGGCCGGCGGAGGCGGCTTGATTCAAGTGCCGGCCTTGCTGATGGCGCTACCGGCGGAGTCTCCTGCGACCGTGTTCGGAACCAACAAGGTGGCGAGTATTTTTGGCACGGGCAATGCTGCGCTTCGTTATGCCAGACGTATTTGCATACCCTGGCGGATCGTCTTGCCCGCTGCTGCTGCGGCTTTCCTGTTCTCGTTTGTCGGCGGCATGGCGGTAGCCTGGCTGCCCAAGGCCGTGGTTCGTCCGCTGGTGCTCGTGCTGTTGCTCCTGGTTATGGTCTATACCGTGGTCAAGCCGGATTTCGGCGTGGTAAGCGGTTCGCAATTGGCGCCCGGATTGGAGCGGCCGCGTGCGCTGTTGATGGGCGCTTTAGTGGGCTTCTACGATGGTTTTTTCGGGCCCGGGGCAGGCAGTTTCATGATTTTCGGTTTTGTGCGCTTGTTCCGGCTCGATTTTTTGCATGCGTCAAGTGCTGCCAAGGTGGTAAATTTCGCCACCAATGCTGCGGCACTCGCGTATTTCGTCCCGAGCGGGCATGTGCTCTGGGTCACCGGGCTGGCGATGGCGGCATTCAACATTGCCGGAGCGCTGCTTGGCGCCGGTCTGGCTTTGCGCCACGGCAGCGGTTTCGTCCGCGGTGTTTTTATTTTGGTGGCGTCGGTGTTGATTGTTCGTCTGGGGTATGACACATTTACCTGAGGCGGTGTTGCAGAAAGCACTTGATGGTTGCCGACTAGGGCCGGAAGAGTTGCCAGGGTTTCGAGCCGGTCAGCGGGTGGCGTAGCGTAATTCATGCATATTTGTCATTGTCGCCCTGTGCGCTTGCATAGGGTTAATCGAACGGGGAGGAGACCCTTACATGAAGCTCAATAAACTTGTCGTCGCGGCAGCCGCTGCTTTCGGTGCGCTGGGTGTTCAGGCGGACATCACTGTCGGCGTTACTCTGTCTGCGACCGGTCCTGCCGCCTCACTCGGTATTCCCGAGAAAAACACGATCGCCTTGCTGCCCTCCACCATGGGTGGCGAAAAGGTGAATTACATCGTTCTGGATGATGCGTCGGACACCACTACGGCGGTCAAGAATGTGCGCAAGTTGATATCGGAGAATAAGGTCGATGTCATAATCGGATCCACAATTACTCCGAATTCGCTGGCGATGATCGATGTCGTAGCGGAAGCTGAAACGCCCACCATATCCATGGCGGCGTCGGCGCGGATTGTTGATCCGGCGAACCCTAAGACCAAATGGGTATTCAAGACGCCGCAACACGACCAGCACATGGCTACTGCGATTGCCGCCCACATGGCCGGGGGTGGCGTAAAAACAGTGGCGTTCATTGGTTTCAATGATGCCTATGGCGAGGGCTGGTATCAGGAATTCACAAAGTATGCGGATACCTACAAGCTCAAGGTGGTGGCCAACGAGCGATATGGCCGTGCCGATACTTCGGTGACCGGCCAGGTACTGAAAATCATGGCGGCCAAGCCCGACGCGGTGTTGATTGCGGGTTCCGGCACACCCGCAGCGATGCCTCAGGTTACCCTGAGAGAGCGGGGCTACGAAGGCAGGTTCTATCAGACGCATGGCGTGGCAAATAACGATTTCCTGCGTGTCGGCGGCAAGAACGTCGAAGGCACTTATCTGCCCGCAGGTCCGATGCTGGTGGCGGCGCAGTTGCCAGACAGCAATCCGATAAAGAAACCGTCGCTGGTGTACATCTCCAAGTATGAGGCGGCATATGGCAAGGGAAGTGTCGCTACATTTGGCGGGCACGCCTGGGATGCCGGGCTGCTGTTGCAGAATGCGGTGCCCGCTGCGTTGAAAAAGGCGCAGCCGGGGACGCGGGAGTTTCGTGCAGCCCTGCGCGATTCGCTTGAGGCCACCAAGGACCTGGTCGGCGTGCATGGCGTGTTCAACATGTCGCCCGCTGACCATCTGGGTTTTGACCAGCGTGCGCGAGTCATGGTGCGGATAGACAAGGGCGCCTGGAAGCTCGACAAGTAGCCGGTTGTTCCATGACAGGTGGATGGACAAAATGCGCACGGGGTAACGCTCCACTCAGTTCGAGTTGCTCCTCAGGGAGTTCTAAGCGGGCCTGCCGGCAGTTGAACGAAAGGCCCGGGTGTGCTTCCCGGGCGGCCCGGGTTCAAATTGGAATGGATCAATGGATCTGCAAATTGCTCTCCTGTTGGGGCAGGACGGGATTACCAACGGCGCCATCTACGCGCTCCTGTCATTGGCTCTGGTGCTGGTATTCACGGTTACACGGGTAATCTTCATTCCGCAAGGGGAGTTCGTAGCCTTTGGCGCTTTGACGCTGGCCAGTTTTCAGGCAGGGAAGACGCCGGGAACATTATGGTTGCTGATTGGCGCTGGAGTGGCGGTGGCGCTGGTTGATATAACGCTGGCTTTGCGTAGCGGGGTGTTCAGACGGATTCCAGGCATCGTAGGCTGGAATCTGGCTTATCCGGCCCTAGCCTCCGCCATTGTGTTCCTGCTTAAGCCGAGCGAGTTTCCCCTGCTGGCGCAAATTGTTCTTGCGTTGGCATTGGTGGTGCCGCTAGGGCCAATGCTTTATCGCCTGGCTTTCCAACCGCTGGCTGAAGCGAGCGTATTGGTGTTGCTGATTGTTGCTGTTGCGGTGCATCTCGCATTGGTGGGGCTCGGCCTGCTGTTTTTCGGTGCCGAAGGGTCTCGTACGCCGGCTTTTTCGGATGCGAGCTTTGATCTCGGTCTGGTTAATGTCAATGGCCAGACGTTGTGGGTGGTAGGTGCAAGCTTGTTGCTGATCGTGGTGCTGGGAGTGTTTTTTGAGCGGACGATCTATGGCAAGGCTTTGCGCGCGACTGCGATGAATCGCACCGGCGCTCGTCTTATGGGCATCTCTACGGTAATGGCGGGAAAGCTCTCCTTTTTGTTGGCGGCCCTTATCGGCGCTTTTTCGGGGATCCTGATCGCTCCGATTACCACAATTTATTACGACACCGGTTTTCTCATCGGTTTGAAGGGATTTGTCGGGGCCATTGTTGGAGGGCTTGCGAGTTACCCTATTGCGGCGGCTGGCGCGATCCTGGTGGGTTTGTTGGAAGCGTTCTCTTCCTTCTGGGCTTCGGCTTTCAAGGAGGTGATTGTGTTCACTCTGATCATTCCGGTATTGGTTTGGCGCTCGCTGACTACGCGTCATGTCGAGGAGGACGAGTGATGCGGCCACGCCTTCTGCTCGCCGGATTTCTTGGTTTGCTGTTGATTGCGCCTCGGGTGGTGTCCGAGTTCCACGTAACCCTGCTGAACTATATTGGTCTCTACGCCATAGTTGCACTAGGGCTGGTGCTGCTCACCGGGGTAGGCGGTTTGACCTCCTTCGGTCAGGCGGCTTTCGTCGGCCTTGGCGCCTATACAACGGCCTATTTGTCGACTGCGCAGAATCTTCCTGGCTGGTGCGTCGCTCTTGGCGGCTCACCGTGGATCGGACTGTTGGCGGGCATCGTGGTCACCACGCTGGTTGCCTTTGTGCTCGGTTTGCTGACACTGCGACTTTCCGGGCATTATCTGCCGTTGGGAACCATAGCATGGGGTATCAGTCTTTATTTTCTGTTTGGCAACCTGGAATTTCTGGGGGGGCATACCGGCATGTCCGGCATTCCGGCGCTGTCCCTCCTGGGTTTCGAGCTGAGGGAAAGCCGCAGTTTCTATTACGTGATATGGGCGGTGGTGCTGGTTGCGGTCTGGCTCACGCAGAATCTGCTGGATTCCAGAGAGGGTCGGGCGATTCGTGCGCTCAAGGGCGGGGTGGTCATGGCGGAAGCCATGGGTGTGGATACGGCCAGATCCAAGGTTGCCGTTTTTCTCATAGCGGCCTTGTTTGCAAGCGTCTCGGGTTGGTTGTACGCGCATTTGCAGCGCTTCGTCAATCCAACGCCGTTTGGATTGCATATCGGTATCGAATATCTGTTCATGGCTGTCGTCGGCGGTTCAGCTCATGTCTGGGGCGCGTTGGTTGGGGCCGGCGTCATTACCATACTCAAGCAATGGCTGCAGGACTGGCTGCCCAGGTTGCTCGGGGCTTCCGGAAATTTCGAGATGATTGTTTTCGGCGTCATGATGATCTTCGTTTTGCAACGCGCACGCGATGGTCTCTGGCCGATTCTGACGCGTTTTGTGCCACGGCGCGCAGCGAAGCGCGAACTGCCGCATGGGGCGCTGCTGCCGAAGAAGGCGGCCCCTGAGTTCGGCGAGGTGTTGCTGGAGGCAAAAAATGTCTTCAAGCGATTTGGCGGTCTGGTGGCAAACAACAACATGAGTTTGACGGTGAGGGCGGGTGAGGTAATGGCGCTGATCGGTCCCAATGGGGCGGGCAAGTCGACCATGTTCAACTGCGTGTCGGGTGTGGATTCCGCAACAGAGGGCGAGGTTCTGTTTCGCGGCGAAGTGGTAAGCGCGCTCAACTCACGGGAAATTGCCCGGCTGGGAATGAGTCGTACTTTTCAGCACGTGCGCCTTTTGCCGACAATGACTGTCCTGGAGAACGTGGCCATCGGCGGCCACTTGCGCGGCAGCAAGGGTGTGCTGCCGGCGATGCTGCACCTGGAGCGCGGCGAGGAGGCCAGTCTGTTGGCTGAAGCGGCCCGCCAGATCGTGAGGGTCGGCTTGAGAGATTCCATGTTCGAATTGGCGGGAAGTCTGGCTCTGGGGCAGCAGCGAACGCTGGAGATTGCCCGTGCCTTGTGCGCCGATCCATGTTTGCTGTTGCTCGATGAGCCGGCGGCCGGTTTGCGCTACCTGGAAAAGGAGGCACTGGCAGAGCTTCTGCGCAAGCTGCGAGGGGAGGGCATGGGCATTCTGTTGGTTGAGCATGACATGGATTTTGTAATGGGCCTGGCTGACCGTGTGGTGGTCATGGAGTTTGGCGAAAAGATTGCTGAGGGTCTGCCCGAGGAGGTGCAGTGCGATCCTGCCGTGGTTGAAGCTTATCTCGGAGGAGTCGATTGATGAGCGAAGCCAGGAACATCCTCGAGGTTGAGGGTCTCTGCGTCTCCTATGGCAAAGTCGAGGCGCTTCATAGTGCCGGCATCAAGGTGGGGCAGGGGCAGATTGTGACGGTCATCGGCCCCAATGGTGCCGGCAAGACGACGATGTTGTCTTCGATCATGGGTGTGCTGCCCCACACGCGCGGAGTGATCCGTTTTCAGGGGCTGGAAGTTGGCGATGCCGAGGTGGAGCAGAGGGTGGCGCTTGGCATCAATCTGGTGCCTGAGTCACGGGCACTGTTTGGCGAAATGAGTGTCGAGGATAACCTGCTCCTGGGCGCTTTCATGAGGCATCGCCTGGGTCACCGCGATCACGAGCAAACCATGGATGAGGTGTTCCAGATATTTCCGCGACTCAAGGAGCGGCGAGCGCAGCATGCGGGAACCTTGTCGGGTGGCGAGCGCCAGATGCTGGCGGTGGCCCGTGCCTTGATGGCAAAACCCGCTTTGCTGATGTTGGACGAGCCGAGCCTTGGTTTGGCGCCGCTGATTGTGCGTGAAATTTTCCGGGTCATTTCTGATCTTAAGAGGACTGGCGTATCGATTCTGTTGGTCGAACAGAACGCGCGCGCCGCATTGCAGGTGGCGGATTATGGCTATGTGCTGGAAACCGGCGAGATCGCGCTGGAAGGCGCCAGCGACCAACTGATTGATGATCCGAAGGTAGTCGAGTCGTATCTCGGTTTGGGAGGTAGGCGCTAGGTTGTTGTTTCACGTGAAACAGGCTTTAGCTGGTTTCACGTGAAACAATCGGTCTCGCTGCGGTAGTTGGTCCTCGCTCGGGGCTCGGGGGTCACCTTCACTGAATCGGCGCTTTTGCAACCGGAGGCGTATGATGCGCCTCTTTTCGGTTTCTACAGAATCCGGCTAACGTCGGAGAGTCTTCCCCACCTCTGGCTATACAGGTCTCGCGGCGTGCACTTTCTTGATTCATTCGATGTGATTGTAATTGGCGGTGGCCATGCCGGAACAGAGGCGGCGCTGGCTGCAGCGCGTTCTGGCGCGCGGACCCTGCTGCTCACGCACAATATCGAAACTCTGGGCGCCATGTCCTGCAACCCGTCGATTGGCGGAATCGGCAAGGGTCACCTGGTAAAGGAGGTCGATGCCCTCGGTGGAGCGATGGCAGCAGCGGCGGATGAGGCCGGCATCCAGTTCCGTATCCTCAATGCCTCGAAAGGGCCGGCGGTACGCGCAACGCGAGCTCAGACGGATCGCCAGCTCTACAAGCAGGCTATTCGCAGCCGTCTTGAAAACCAGCCCAATCTGACGCTGTTCCAGCAGGCGGTGGATGATCTGGTCCTGAGTGGCGATCGCATCAGTGGCGTGGTGACGCAGTTGGGTATCCGCTTTCAAGCCGCCGCGGTGGTGCTGACTGCCGGTACTTTCCTCAATGGGTTGGTTCATGTCGGACTCAGCAACTACCCGGCCGGACGCTTTGGTGATTTCCCGGCGATCTCTCTGGCCCAACGTCTGAAGGAGTTGCGCCTCCCGGTTGGCCGGCTGAAGACCGGGACGCCGCCCCGTCTCGATGGTCGCAGCATTGACTATTCGCTGCTGCTGGCGCAGCCCGGAGATGATCCGCTGCCGGTGTTTTCCTTCCTCGGCGCGCGGCATCAGCATCCACGCCAGGTGCCGTGCTGGATCACTCATACCAACAGCCGCAGCCATGACATCATCCGCTCGGGACTGGACCGATCGCCGATGTTTACCGGCGTCATAGAAGGTGTCGGGCCGCGCTACTGCCCGTCGATCGAGGACAAGATACATCGTTTTGCGGGCAAGGACAGCCATCAGATTTTTCTTGAGCCGGAAGGGCTCGAGACCCACGAAATATATCCCCAGGGCATCTCCACCAGTCTGCCGTACGACATTCAACTGGCTCTGGTCCGCTCGATCCGCGGACTTGAGCGCGCGCATCTCACCCGTCCCGGCTACGCCATCGAATATGACTATTTCGATCCGCGCAACCTTAAAGACAGCCTGGAAACCAAGTCGATTGCGGGCCTGTTTTTCGCCGGCCAGATCAATGGCACAACGGGTTATGAAGAGGCTGCGGCGCAAGGGCTGTTGGCGGGAATCAATGCCGCGCGCAGTGCGAAGCAGTTGCCCTCGTGGTCGCCACGCCGCGATCAGGCCTACCTCGGAGTTCTGGTAGACGACCTGATTACGCGCGGCGTATCCGAGCCGTACCGGATGTTTACCAGTCGCGCCGAATACCGTTTGTCCTTGCGCGAGGACAATGCCGATTTGCGTCTGACCGAAATCGGCCGCGAACTGGGTCTGGTGGATGACCGGCGCTGGGATGTCTTCAACCGCAAGCGTGACGCTGTGGCGTTGGAAGCTGAACGGCTGAAAGCCACTTGGGTCAATCCGCGCCAGTTGCCCGAGGCTGACGCGGTGCGCGTTCTGGGACAGCCGATGGAGCGCGAATACCGCCTGTTCGATTTGCTGCGCCGGCCGCAAGTCAGCTACGCCAGCCTGCTGACTTTGCCGGGCGCCGGTGCTGCGGTTGCAGCGCCCGAAGTGATTGAACAATTGGAAATTCAAGCCAAGTATCAGGGTTATATCGAGCGGCAAAAGGACGAGGTTGAAAAAAGTCTTGCGCATGAATCGCTATCGCTGCCCGATGACATCGATTACGCAAAGGTGCATGGCTTGTCCTTCGAGGTGCGGCAGAAATTCGCCCAGATGCGGCCGCAGACGCTCGGACAGGCGTCGCGCCTGCAGGGAGTAACCCCTGCAGCAATTTCGCTGTTGCTGGTCCATCTGAAACGGTATCAGGCAGCATGAGTGCGGCGGACCAGTTGCAAGAGGGCCTTGCTGCCTTGGCGCTTGACCTGTCGGCGGAGATGCAGTCGAGGCTGCTTGCCTATGTCGCGCTGCTGCAGAAATGGAATCGCACCTACAACCTGACGGCAATCCGCGAGGAACGCGAAATAGTAACCCAGCATCTGCTTGATTCCTTGTCCTTGCTGCCGGCACTGCCGGCGACGGTGCTTGCTGACCCGCCAGGCGGTATTCCCGCCACGCCGAGCGAAGCCGGTGAGAGTCGGCGACGGCGTTGGGCCGACGTCGGCAGTGGTGCCGGATTGCCCGGCATCCCGCTGGCCATCGCGCGACCGGATCTCGACATGACGCTGATCGAGGCCGTCGAGAAGAAAACTGCATTTCAGCGTCAGGCGAAGATCGAGCTTGGCCTGACGAACATCACCGTTATCGGCGGACGCGTCGAAGACCAGACGGGCGGGCAGTTCGATGCCGTAGTGTCGCGCGCTTTTGCCGAGTTGGCGGATTTCGTCCGTCTCGCCGGCCACCTTCCGGCGCAGAATGGGCGCCTCTACGCCATGAAAGGTTTGGCTCCGGAAGATGAAATAAGGCGCCTGCCGCCGGGCTGGGCAGTGCTTGAGCGCGTGAAACTGCGGGTTCCCGGAATGGATGCACAACGCCACCTGATTGTTCTTGAGAGAGCCTGAGATGCACATATTTGCAATAGCCAATCAAAAGGGCGGGGTGGGCAAAACCACTACCGCCGTCAATCTGGCTGCCGCGCTGGGCGCCAACGGCCAACGCACGCTGCTGGTGGACCTTGATCCGCAGGGCAATGCCACCACGGGTTGCGGGGTCGACAAGCGCAACCTGCAAGCGTCCGTGTATCAGGTATTGCTCCGGCTGGCGAGTTTTGAAGACGCCCGGGTGCCGTCGCCTTCGGGCCAGTTTGATGTGCTGCCTGCCAACCGCGATCTGGCCGGTGCGGAAGTCGAACTGGTGGATCTCGAAGCGCGCGAAATGCGCTTGAAGACGGCGCTGGCGGCGCACCAGGCGGACTATGACTTTGTCCTGATAGACTGCCCGCCGTCGCTGTCGATGCTGACCTTGAATGGCCTGTGCGCTGCGCATGGCGTCATCATACCGATGCAGTGCGAATACTATGCACTGGAGGGCCTGTCGGATCTGGTGAACACCATCAAGAAGGTGCACGCCAACCTGAATCGGGACCTCAAGATCATCGGCTTGCTGCGTGTCATGTTCGAGCCCGGACGCACTTTGGCGCAGCAGGTATCGGCGCAACTGGAGGAGCATTTCGGCGACAAGGTGTTCAAAACCCTGGTGCCGCGCAACGTGCGGTTGGCCGAGGCGCCCAGCTATGGCGTACCCGGTGTTCTCTTCGACAAGGCAGCCAAGGGCTCGCAAGCCTACATGGCATTCGCCGTCGAAATGATTGATCGTGTCAATTCCTGGAAGGACAAGTCGTGACCCCACCAAAACAGAAGGGCCTCGGTCGTGGGCTTGATGCCCTGCTGGCAGCCAACAACACTTCCGAGATCCAGCGCCAGGAGATGCTTCCGGTCGGCACTCTGCAACCGGGAAAATATCAGCCGCGAACTCGCATGGATCCAGGCTCGCTCGAGGAATTGGCGGCGTCGATCAAGGCTCAGGGCCTGATTCAGCCGATCTCGGTGCGACCGGTAAGCAGCGGGCGCTACGAGATAATCGCCGGCGAGCGGCGCTGGCGTGCAGCCCAGATCGCCGGCCTGGCTGAAGTGCCGGTGCTGATCCGCGACATTCCCGACGACGCCGCACTGGCCATGTCGCTGATCGAGAATATCCAGCGCGAAGATCTCAATCCGCTGGAGGAGGCGGCAGGCATCCAGCGCCTTATCGACGAATTCCAGATGACCCACCAGCAGGCTGCCGATGCCGTCGGGCGCTCGCGTTCAGCCGCTACCAACCTGCTGCGCCTGCTGCAACTGGCGAAGCCGGCGCAGGACATGCTGATGGCCGGCGATATCGAGATGGGCCATGCCAGAGCCCTGTTGCCGTTGTCCAAGAGCGAGCAGGGGCGTATTGCCGCACTAGTGGTCGACAAGGGTTTTTCCGTGCGGGAGACCGAACGCATGGTAGCCCGGGAGTTGAATCCACCCGCCAGCGGCAACAAGAAGAAAGCCGATCGCGACCTCGTGCGCCTTGAAGAGGAGCTGTCTGATCGCTTCGGCGCAACGGTCAGTATTAGCGCAAATCGCAAGGGCGGAGGTGCCCTGACAATACGTTTCGGCAGTCTCGATCAGTTGGACGGCCTTCTCGCCCGCTTCGCCTAGCAGCCTGAATTCCCTTGGCCTGGAAGGTGTCGCCGTGACGGCTCGCAGCAGTTCATTTTCCGATGGCGCGCCGCAGCATAAAAATTTGACAACCCATGATCAATACCCTATATTCGCCGGCTTTCGGAGACGGCCTGGTCTTGTAGATGTTTAGGGCTGTTTTTCACCAAAGCGTTGCAACACTGCTTGCCGCCGCGCTGGCGTGGATTTGGGCGGGGCAGCATGCTGCTGTATCGGCAGGGTTGGGCGGTGCGGCGGTAGTGGTTCCGAACCTGCTTTTCGCCTTGAATCTCTGGACGGCAGCACGCAGCGGCAGGGCTTCAGTGGCTGGTTTTCTTGTAGGCGAGTTCATCAAGGTGGCGGCAACGTTAGCGTTGCTCGTGATTGTGGCGGAGGCGTATCGAGACTTGCACTGGCTGGCACTGCTGGCCGGACTGATCGTTGCGCTGAAAGCGAATCTGTTAGTGATATTGATTAAGGCCTGACTGACCATGGCAGCCGAGCACGCTCCAAACGCTTCAGAATACATCGTTCACCATTTGACGCACCTGAATAGCCTCGGACACAAGCAGGCTGCTCTGGTCGATTGGTCGGTATTCCATCTCGACACCCTGTTCTGGTCCGTTTCGCTCGGACTGGTGGCCGTGCTGATCCTGGCCCGGGCCGCCGCGAAAGCCACTTCCGGGGTACCCGGACGCTTCCAGGCCGCCGTCGAAATTCTGGTGGAAATGGTCGAGTCGCAATCGAAGTCGATCGTCCATGGCGACCGGACGTTCATTGCCCCGGTGGCGCTGACCGTGTTTGTCTGGATCTTTTTCATGAACGCCATGGATCTGCTGCCGCTAGATCTGCTGCCGCGCCTATGGGGCGGCGTATATGCCGTCGCCGGCCATGATCCTGCACACGCCTATCTGCGCATGGTGCCCACCGCCGACCTTAATGCCACGCTGGGCATGTCGCTCGGCGTATTGCTGCTTTGCATTTACTACAGCATCAAGATCAAGGGCATCGGCGGCTGGATCCATGAGTTGTTTACTGCCCCCTTCGGCAGCCACCCGGTTCTTTACCCGATCAACTTTGCCATGCAGATGATCGAGTTCGTTGCCAAGACCGTGTCCCACGGCATGCGACTGTTCGGCAACATGTATGCCGGCGAGCTTATCTTCATGTTGATCGCCCTGATGGGCGCGGCATGGGCAGGTACCGCGTCGGGCGCCTTGCTGTGGGTCGGCGGTGTTGTTGCCGGAACCATCTGGGCTATCTTTCACATCCTGATCATCACGCTGCAGGCTTTTATTTTCATGATGCTGACGCTGGTATATATCGGCCAGGCGCACGAAACCCACTAGCATTCTTTCACCTCAAATCTGTTACTAAAGGAGTTGTCATGGAACAAATCGTTGGTTTTGTTGCTCTTGCCGCCGGTCTTATCATCGGTCTCGGCGCTGCTGGCGCCTGTATCGGCATCGGCATCATGGGTAGCCGCTTTCTCGAAGCTTCGGCGCGTCAGCCGGAACTGATGAACACCCTGCAAACCAAGATGTTCCTTCTGGTCGGCCTGATCGACGCTGCGTTCATTATCGGTACCGGTATTGCCCTGTGGTATACCACTGCCAACCCGTTTCTTTCCAGCCTGCCCAAGTAATCGCCGTCCCTAACGCTTAAGGAGCGATTACCGTGAATCTGAACGCAACGCTGTTTGCCCAGCTGGTTGTGTTCCTCATTTTGGCGTGGTTCACGATGAAGTTCGTGTGGCCGCCCATCATGAAGGCACTCGACGAGCGCGCGGGCAAGATAGCCGACGGGCTTGCGGCCGCAGACAAGGCCAAAGCCGATCTCGCTCATGCGGAAAAGAAGGCTTCCGACGAACTGCGCAAGGCGCGCGAATCGGCGGCCGAGTTCCGCAGCGGCGCCGAAAGGCAAGTGGCACAGTTGATTGAAGACGCGCGCGCTGAGGGTGTGCGCATCGTCAATGCGGCGCGCGAAGCGGCCGAGGCCGAGGCGGGTGTTGCTTCGCAGCGCGCCAAGGAGTCCTTGCGCGAGCATGTGGCTGTGCTCGCGGTTGCCGGCGCCGAGCGCATTCTGCGCAAGGAGATCAACGCCAAGGCCCACGCCGAGCTGCTGACGCAACTCAAGTCGGAGCTGTAAGCAGCCATGGCCGAAAATGTCACCCTTGCGCGGCCCTACGCCGAGGCCGCGTTCCAGTTGGCCAAGGGCGGAAATGCGCTTGCGGCCTGGTCCGATGTGCTGTCGCGGCTTTCCGCGATGGCCGCCCGCCCGGAAATGGAAGAGTGCATCGGCAATCCGCGCCTGAGCCCTGTCCAGCTGGCGCAGCTCTGCCTCGATGTGGCCGCCTCTGATGCCGGCTCCGGCTTGTCAATCGACCAGCAGAACTTTGTCCGCGTGCTGGCCGACAATGACCGTCTCATCGTTCTGCCCGAGATCAACGAACTCTTCAATGAGCTCAAGCATGGTCATGAGGGAATCAAGGACGCCGAGATCACCTCGGCCTTTGTGCTCGATGAAGCGACACTGAAAACTCTCGTGGCCGACCTCGAACGCAAGTTCGGGTGCAGGATCCAGGCGACCGTCAAGGTCGATGCCGAACTTATCGGCGGCGTGCGTATTGCCGTCGGCGATGAAGTGATTGATGCCTCGGTCCGCGGCAAGCTTGCTGCCATGGCCACCGCGCTAAAGAACTAGGAGCAATTCCATGAACCTAAATCCATCCGAAATCAGTGACCTGATCAAGAGCCGAATCCAGAACATGCAGTTGGCCGCCACCGCCCGCAACGAGGGTACGGTAGTGTCGGTGACTGACGGCATCTGCCGCGTCCACGGTCTGACCGACGTGATGCAGGGCGAAATGCTGGAGTTTCCCGGCAACACCTTTGGCCTCGCCCTGAACCTGGAGCGCGACTCGGTCGGCGCCGTGGTCCTCGGCGACTACGAGCACATTTCCGAAGGCGACACCGTCAAGTGTACCGGTCGCATTCTCGAGGTGCCGGTTGGCCCCGAGTTGCTCGGTCGCGTGGTTAACGCCCTGGGCGAACCGATTGACGGCAAGGGTCCGATCAATGCCAAGCTCAGCGACAAGATCGAAAAGGTCGCTCCCGGCGTGATCTGGCGCAAGTCGGTGTCGCAACCTGTGCAGACCGGCCTCAAGGCCATCGACTCGATGGTTCCGGTCGGTCGTGGTCAGCGCGAGTTGATCATCGGCGACCGGCAGACCGGCAAGACGGCGGTGGCGGTTGATGCGATCATCAACCAGAAGGGGCAGAACATGTTCTGCATCTACGTTGCGATCGGCCAGAAGGCCTCGACCGTCGCCAACGTGGTGCGCAAGCTGACAGAGCACGGCGCGATGGAATACACCATCGTGGTCGCGGCGACCGCCTCCGACTCCGCGGCAACGCAGTTCATCGCCCCGTATACCGGCTGTTCCATGGGCGAATACTTCCGCGACCGCGGCATGGATGCGCTGATCATTTATGACGATCTGACCAAGCAGGCTTGGGCCTACCGCCAGATCTCCCTGTTGTTGCGTCGTCCGCCCGGCCGTGAGGCCTATCCCGGCGACGTGTTCTACCTGCACTCGCGCCTGCTCGAGCGTGCCGCCCGCGTTTCAGAAGCCTGGGTGGAAAAGCTGACCAATGGCGAAGTCAAGGGTAAGACCGGCTCGCTGACGGCGCTGCCGATCATCGAGACCCAGGCTGGTGACGTCTCCGCTTTCGTACCGACCAACGTGATTTCGATTACCGACGGCCAGATCTTCCTTGAAACCGACTTATTCAACGCCGGCATCCGTCCGGCCATGAATGCAGGCGTCTCGGTGTCCCGCGTCGGTGGTGCAGCGCAGACCAAGGCCATCAAGAAGCTCGGCGGCGGTGTGCGTCTGGCGCTCGCCCAGTATCGCGAGCTGGCGGCGTTCGCCCAGTTTGCCTCCGACCTCGACGAAGCCACCCGCAAGCAGCTGGAGCGCGGCCGCCGGGTGACCGAGCTGATGAAACAATTGCAATATGCGCCCCTCTCGGTCGCCGAAATGGCGGTCACGCTCTACGCGTCCAACGAGGGCTTCATGGACGACATCGATGTGTCGCGCATTCTTCCCTTCGAAACCGAGCTGCATCAGTATGTGCACCAGAAGCACGCAGACCTGATAAGCAAGATCGAGACAACCAAGGATCTGGACAAGGACGCCGAAGCACAGCTCAAGGCTGCGGTGACCGAGTTCAAGAAGTCCTGGTCCTGATCACGAGCCTCTGACGAACGGTTAACGAGGGCGATCATGGCAGGCAGTCAAGAGATCCGCACCAAGATCAAGAGCGTCCAGAACACGCGCAAGATCACCAAGGCCATGGAGATGGTGGCCGCATCCAAGATGCGCAAGGCGCAGGAGCGCATGCGCGCCGCACGTCCCTATAGCGAAAAGATCCGTCGCCTGGCGGCGAATCTTTCCCAGGCCAACGTCACCGAGTACCGCCACGCTTTCCTTGGCCGCGCCAAGGCGGTGGTGGTCAAGCGCGTCGGGCTGATCGTGGTGACAACGGACAAGGGCCTTTGCGGCGGCCTCAACACCAATCTTCTGCGTCAGGCGATGAACACGATGCGCCAGTGGGAGGGCGATGGCGCAACGGATATTCGCGTTACGTGCATCGGCAACAAGGGCCTGGGTTTCATGCAGCGCCTCGGTGCCAATGTCATTTCGCACGTCACCCATCTGGGCGATACTCCGCATCTGGAAAAGCTGATCGGACCGATGAAGGTCATGATCGACGCCTTCCAGGCGGGCGAGCTGGATGCCGTTTATCTGGCCTATACCCGTTTCGTCAATACCATGAAGCAGGAGCCGGTGATCGAGCCTCTGCTGCCGTTGTCAGGCGAACGCATGGGCACGCCCGAACGCGGCTGGGACTACCTCTACGAGCCGGACGCGCAAACCGTCATCGACGAGTTGCTGGTGCGCTACGTCGAGGCCCTGATTTACCAGGGCGTGGCGGAGAACATGGCCTCCGAACAGTCGGCGCGCATGGTGGCGATGAAGGCGGCTACCGACAACGCCGGCAGCGTGATCAAGGAATTGCAGCTGGTCTATAACAAAGCGCGGCAGGCGGCGATTACCAAGGAGATCTCCGAGATCGTCGGCGGCGCGGCGGCGATTGCCGGATGATCAGCCGGCTGAACAGCATTATGTTAACGGAATATTGCGGATTTACCTTAAGGAAACAACCATGAGCAACGGAAACATCGTCCAGTGCATCGGCGCCGTAGTGGACATCAAGTTCCCCCGCGAGGCCATGCCCAAGGTGTATGAGGCACTGACTCTCGACGAAGCCGATTCAGGCAACGCCGAAGCCGGTCTGACTTTTGAAGTGCAGCAGCAGCTTGGCGACGGCATCGTGCGCACCATCGCGCTCGGTTCCTCCGACGGCCTGCGTCGCGGCATGTCGGTGAAGCCGACCGGCGCCGCCGTTTCGGTGCCGGTAGGTTCCGGAACCCTGGGCCGCATCATGGACGTGCTGGGTCGCCCGATCGACGAGGCCGGCCCGATCGCCTACGAGGAACTGCGCCCGATTCATGCACACGCGCCCAAGTTCGACGAGCTGTCGCCTTCCACGGAACTGCTGCCGACGGGGATCAAGGTCATCGACCTGATGTGTCCGTTCGCCAAGGGCGGCAAGGTCGGCCTGTTCGGCGGTGCCGGTGTCGGCAAGACCGTGAACATGATGGAACTGATCAACAACATCGCCAAGTCCTATGGCGGCTACTCGGTGTTTGCCGGCGTCGGCGAACGTACCCGCGAGGGCAACGACTTCTATCACGAAATGGAAGAGTCGAAGGTTCTCGACAAGGTCGCGATGGTGTTCGGCCAGATGAACGAGCCTCCCGGCAACCGTCTGCGCGTGGCGCTGACAGGCCTCACCATGGCCGAGAAGTTCCGCGACGAAGGCAAGGACATCCTGCTCTTCATCGACAACATTTACCGCTACACCCTGGCCGGTTGCGAAGTGTCCGCCTTGCTCGGCCGCATGCCTTCCGCGGTGGGTTATCAACCGACGCTGGCCGACGAAATGGGTCGCCTGCAGGAGCGCATTACTTCGACCAAGGTCGGCTCGATCACTTCGATCCAGGCTGTGTATGTGCCTGCCGATGACTTGACCGATCCGTCGCCGGCAACGACCTTCCTCCACCTTGATGCCACGGTCGTGCTGTCGCGCGACATCGCCTCGCTGGGCATCTACCCGGCGGTGGATCCGCTCGACTCCACCTCGCGCCAGCTTGATCCGCTGGTGGTCGGCGAAGAGCATTACAGCGTCGCCCGCCGCGTACAGTCGAACCTGCAGCGCTACAAGGAATTGCGCGACATCATTGCGATTCTGGGCATGGACGAACTGGCGCCGGAAGACAAACTGGCCGTGACGCGCGCGCGCAAGATCCAGCGCTTCCTGTCGCAGCCGTTCAACGTCGCCGAAGTGTTCACCGGTACGCCGGGCAAGATCGTGCCGCTGGCCGACACCATCAAGGGATTCAAGATGATTGTCGATGGCGAATGCGACAGCATCCCCGAGCAGGCCTTCTACATGGTCGGCGCGATCGAGGAAGTGTTCGAGAAAGCCAAGACCCTGCAGTAAGGCAGAAGGCAGACCGCGGTTTTACGCTCGACTGGAAAAGAGGTAAGTAATGGCCATGACTATTCACGTGGACGTCGTTAGTGCCGAGGAGCTGATTTTCTCCGGCCTGGCGGAATTCGTCGTCCTGCCGGGCGAAGCCGGCGAACTGGGCATTCTGCCCGGCCATATGCCGTTGATGACCCGCATCAAGCCGGGCGCGGTTCGGGTCAAGATGCCCGGTGACAAAGAGGAACTGATTTTTGTCGCCGGCGGATTGCTCGAAGTGCAGCCGGGTCTGGTGACCGTGCTGGCCGATACCGCCATCCGCGGCGCCGACCTGGATCAGGCGAAGGCGATGGACGCGAAGAAAATGGCAGAGGAAGCCATGGTCAACCGCGGTTCCGCAATGGACTACGCCCGTGCTCAGGTCGAACTGGCCGAAGCCATTGCCCAGCTTGCCGCCATCGATCGCTTGCGCAAGCAGCGCCATTGAGGCATTGCAGCACATCGCTACAAAGGCAGCTGCGGCTGCCTTTGTTGTTTGTGACATGATTGCCAGCCGGTGCTTGTCTGACGCCATGCCTTCCGTTCGCCTGCCGTGACGAGTTTTTTACACCACTTCGCGCTCGCCAGCCCGCTGTTCCTTCTGGTGCTGCTCGGATATGGTGTGGCGCTCTCCGGCCGCTGGCCGCAATCGGTTGCGGATGCACTGACGCGCTTTGCCTACGCCATAGCGATGCCAGCCATGCTGTTTCGCATGATGAGCGACATCCAGAAAATGCCGCCGGTCGACGTCCGTCTGCTGCTGGCCTTCTTTGGCGGTTGCCTGATTGTCTTCGTCATCGGCCGCGTGATTGCCGCAAGCCTGTTCGGCCTCGACGGTGTGGCGCAATCCGTTTTCGCGCTCGGCGGTGTGTTTTCCAACAACGTGATGCTCGGCGTGGCGATTACCAAGGCCACCCTCGGCCCCGCCGCCCTTCCCATTGTCTCGCTGGTCATAGTGTTCAACGCCCTGATCCTGTGGACTCTGGTCACCGTTTCGGTGGAATGGGTGCGCCACGGCGAGTTCAGCGTCCGCGGTTTCGGCAAAACGGCGCGTGGCGTACTGACAAATCCGATTGTCGCCTCCATCCTCACCGGCACCGCGTGGGGTTTTGCGGAGTTGCCGCTGCCGCCTATTGTCGATGTTCCTCTCGCCATGCTCGGTAACGCTGCTGTGCCGCTTTCGCTGGTGGCGCTCGGCATGAGCCTCGCCGACTACCCTATTCGTGATGGTCTGGCGCAAAGCGCGGCGATCAGCGCCATCAAGCTTGTGGTCCAGCCGCTGGTGGTCTGGCTGCTGGCCCGCGCGATCGGTTTGCCCTTGCTCGAGACCCAGGTGGTAACGCTGCTCGCGTCGTTGGCCATCGGTGTTAACGTCTACATGATGTCGCAGCAATTTTGCACCATGCAGGGTCCGGTTGCCGCCGGTCTCGTGCTGACAACCCTGTTGTCGGCCTTTACCACGCCACTGGTGCTGGCGCTGGTCGGAGGCTGAGCCGTCGTCTATGTCATTGGTCTTGTCAATGAGTCCTGGTCTGAAGGCTGACCATCAGACAATGAAAGTTTCCTTGCCCCGCTCCGCGTGCTGCGTGGCTGTTACAGTCGCACATGAGTTTTCAATTTCGTATTGGCTTCCCGGGTTACCTAAACTTCCATCGGAGTTTTGAATGAAAAAAACAGCCACGCTCTTGTTGTTCGGTCTGCTTGCGGCCTGCGGTGACGGCGAAAAAAAGGGCATGTCGGCAGCCGGACCCGGAGCATCCATGCCGCCGCCGGAAGTCGAGGTGATCGTGCTTCAGGCGGGCAGCGCGACCCTGACGCAGGATCTTCCGGGCCGCCTGTCGGCGATCCGTTCGGCGCAAGTGCGGGCCCGCATCGAAGGCGTGGTCGAAAAGCGCTTGTTCGTCGAGGGGAGCGACATCAGCGCCGGAACTCCCCTGTTCCAGATCGATGCCCGCACTTACCAGGCACAGGCTGCGGCGGCCGAAGCCGACCTTGCCGCAGCAAAAGCGGTGTTTGCCCGCTATGCGCCGCTGCTCGAGATCAAGGCGGTCAGCCAGCAGGAATTCGATGCCGCCGGGGCGCGCTTCAAGCAGGCCGAAGCCGCCTTGGCGAAGGCGCGACTCGACCTTGAAAACGCCGTGCCGCCGGCGCCGATTTCCGGCCGTATCGGGCGCGCTCTGGTCACCGAAGGCGCGCTGGTGGGGCGCGGCGAAGCAACTCATCTGGCGACCATCGAACAACTCGATCCGATCTATGCCAATTTCACCCAGCCCGGCGCCGACCTGCTGCGTCTGAGGCAGGCAGTGAAAGCCGGCCGGCTCAAACAGGCCAACCAGACCCGGGTGGAACTGATCCTCGATGACGGCAGCGTTTTTCCGCAAACCGGCAAGTTGCTGTTCTCTGATTTGGCAGTCGATCCGTCCACCGGCAGTGTCGCCTTGCGTGCCCTGTTCCCAAACCCGGGGCGTGAATTGCTGCCGGGCAGTTTTGTCCGCGTGCGATTCCCTGAAGCGATCGCCAACGAGGTGATCCGCCTGCCCCTGCGCGCGGTGCAGGCCGGGCCGGAGGGCCAGTTCGTGATGGTGGTCGACGCCGAAGGAAAGGCGGTGCCGAGGCTGGTGAAGACCGCCGGCATCAGCGGCAGCGATTTCCTGGTCGGCGGGGGCGTGAAAGCCGGCGAAAAGGTCATCGTGAACGGCCTGCAGAAAACCCGTCCGGGCATGCCGGTCAAGGCCGTGCCATGGACTGCCGTTCCGACGAGCCCGGCACCATCTGCTGCGCCCGCTGCATCGCCGTCGCCGGTCGGCGAGAAGAAATAGGAGGCGCACATGCTTGCCAAGTTCTTCATCGACCGCCCGATTTTTGCCTGGGTGCTCGCTCTCGTCATCCTGCTTGCCGGCATCCTGGCACTCAGGATCCTGCCGGTCTCCCAGTATCCCGCCGTCGCGCCGCCTTCCATAGCATTCAGCATCGTTTATCCGGGCGCATCGGCCAAGGTGATCGAGAGTACCGTCACCGCGCTGATCGAGCAGGAAATGAACGGCATCGAGAATCTGCTCTATATGGAGTCAGCTTCTGAACTGGGCGCGGGTACCGTCACTCTGACTTTCAAGCCCGGCACCAATGTCGATATCGCCTCGGTCGAGGCGCAGAACCGCTTCAAGCGCATCGAGGCGCGTCTGCCCGACGACGTGCGACGGGTGGGTGTTCCGGTGACCAAGCCGTCGCGCAACTACGTCATGATCATCGCCCTGCAATCGCCCGACGGCAGTCATTCCAGCGTCGATCTTGGCAGCTTTGCCGCTGCCAGCGTGATTGACCCCCTGCGCCGCCTGAAGGGCGTCGGCGAAGTGCTGTTGTATGGCAGCGAATATGCCATGCGCCTGTGGCTGCGGCCGGAGCAACTTCAAGCCTACAAGCTGTCGCCAGGCGATGTGATGCGTGCGGTGCGCGCCCAGAACATCGAGCTGGCGATCGGCGAACTCGGCCAGGCGCCGGCGCCTGAAGGTCAGCAGATGAATGCCGTCATCGTTACCCGCAGTCGCCTGACCACGCCGGAGGAGTTCGGCAATATTCTGGTGCGTACCCAGCCGGATGGTTCCGCCGTGAGGGTCAAGGACGTCGCCAGAGTCGAGCTGGGTGCGCAGGACTACAGTTCCTTCGCCCGGCTGAACGGCAAGCCGATCGCCGGCATTCCCATCCGCCTTGCGCCTGATGGCAATGCGCTCGAGGTGGCGGCGGCGGTGCGAGCCAAGATGGCCGAGATGGCACCGTACTTTCCCAAGGGAATCGACTGGGATGTCGCCTACGACACGACACGTTTCGTCGACATCTCGATTCAGGAAGTCCTGAAGACCCTGGTTGCGGCGATGCTCCTGGTCTTTCTGGTGATCTATCTGTTCCTGGAGAACCTGCGCGCCACCCTGATTCCTGCCATTGTCGTGCCGGTGGCGCTGACAGGGGCGCTGGCCGGCTTGTATGTGTTCGGCTACTCGATCAACGTGCTGACCCTGTTTGCCATGGTGCTGGCGGTTGGCATCGTGGTCGATGATGCGATCGTGGTGGTGGAAGCGGTCGAGCGCATCATGAGCGAGGAAGGCCTGGCACCGCGCGAAGCGGCGCGCAAGGCGATGGGCCAGATCTTCAACGCCATCATCGGCATTACCCTGGTGCTGTCGGCGGTGTTCGCGCCCATGCTGTTTTTCGGCGGTTCGGTGGGCGTGATCTATCGCCAGTTTGCGATGACCCTGCTGCTTTCAATGGGTTTCTCGATACTGATGGCTTTGACGCTTACTCCGGCGCTGTGCGCCACCTTGCTCAAACACGAACCGGGTACGAAAGTGCTTTCCAGCACAGGCTTCTTCGGTGCCTTCAATCGCTTTTTCGACCGCACCCGGACCGGCTATCAGTCAATCGTGCGGCGGATGTTGCCGCAGAGCGGACGCTATCTCCTGGTCTATGCGGCAATCATTGCGCTGACCGGCTGGCTGTTCCTGCATTTGCCAGGCAGTTTTCTGCCTGAGGAAGACCAGGGTTACTTCAATACGATTGTGCAGTTGCCGCCGGGTGCTACCCAGCAACGGACGCTGGAGGTAATGACGCAGATCGAGCAGTATTACCGGCAGCAGCCGGAGGTGGAAAAAGTCATCGGCGTGATCGGCTTTTCATTTTTTGGCCGCGGCCAGAATGGAGGCGTCTTCTTTATCCGCCTCAAGGAGTGGGAAGCGCGCCCCGGTTTCGAACATTCTGCGTCGGCACTGGTACAGCGCGCCAACATGGCCTTGTTCCAGATAAAGCAGGCCATGATTTTCACCATCAACCCGCCCCCCATCCCGGAACTTGCCACCAGTGGCGGCTTCGACTTCCGCCTCCAGGATCGTGCCGGCATAGGTCGCGAAAAACTCCTCGAAGCACGGAATCTGGCACTCGGCAAGGCCGGCCAGAACCGCACCCTGGCCGGCGTCCGGCCGGAAGGCCAGGAAGCGGCGCCGCAACTGCTGTTCGATATCGACCGGCGTAAAGCGGAAACTCTGGGCGTTTCCATGGCTGACCTCAACGAGACCCTGCAATCGACCCTGGGCGTTGCCTACATCAATGATTTCGAGCGGCAAGGTCGCATTCTGCGCGTACTGATGCAGGCTGATGCAGACCTGCGGACCACGCCGGAGAACATGCTGCGCCTGCCCGTGCGCAATCGTAGCGGCGACATGGTGCCGCTCGGCGAAATAGTCAGCACACAATGGATTATCGGTTCGCCCAAGCTTGATCGCTACAACGGCCTGCCGGCGATGAAAATCGCCGGCGGCCCGGCTCCCGGCCACAGCAGCGGCGAGGCCATGCAGGCGATGGAGACTCTGGCCAAGGATTTGCCGACAGGCTTCGGCTTCGAGTGGTCGGGTACTTCGTTCGAGGAAAAGCTCTCCGGCAGCCAGGCACCTCAAGTCTTTGCACTGGCGCTGCTGGTGGCTTTTCTGGCGCTGGCTGCGCTGTACGAAAGCTGGTCAATTCCGTTTGCCGTGATGCTGGTGGTGCCGCTCGGCGTTTTCGGCTCGACCCTGGCAGTAAGCCTGCGCGGACTGCCCAATGACGTCTACTTCAAGGTCGGACTGATTGCCATCATCGGCTTGTCGAGCAAGAATGCCATCCTTATCATCGAATTCGCCCGCGAGCTTCAGGAACGGGGAATGGGACTCGCGGAAGCTACGCTTGAAGCCTGCCGCCTGCGTTTTCGCCCGATCCTGATGACTTCGCTGGCTTTCATCCTCGGCGTGCTGCCGCTGGCCATTTCCAGCGGCGCCGGCGCCAACAGCCGTCACGCCATTGGTACCGGCGTTATCGGCGGCATGCTCGCGGCGACGGTGTTGGCGGTGTTCCTTGTGCCGGTGTTTTTCGTCGTTGTCCGCCGCATGTTTCCGGGTCATGCGCGGCATCATGAGGAGAATCATGATGAGTAAGAGACTCTCTTCCCTTTTTGCTCTGGCGCTGGCCGGTTGTTCGCTTGCACCCGACTACCTGCGCCCGCAGGCGCCGGTGCCGGTCGTCTGGCCGACGAATGCCACGGGCGGTGAGCGCGGTGTGGCGATTGCCGCCGGTGCGGTGCGTGCCGACGGCAACTGGCGGATTTTCTTTACTGATCCGCGCCTGCAGGGCTTGATCCTTGCCGCGCTGGAACATAACCGTGATCTGCGCGTTGCCGTGGCGCGCGTCGATGAGGCCCGCGCACTGGCCGGCATGGTCCGCGCCGAGCGCTTCCCGACCATGAACCTTGCTGCGCAGCGCGCTGCCGCTCTGACGCCCGCCGACCTTTCTGTTACGGGGCGCCAGGCGAACGGACAGCGCTACGATGTCAATCTGGGCATGGCCGCCTTCGAGCTCGATTTCTGGGGCAGGGTGAAGAGTCTGGATGATGCGGGGCGAGCAAGTTTTCTCGCCAGCGACTATGCGCAGCAGGCTTTCCGCCTGTCCCTGATTGCCGACGTAGCCAACGCCTGGCTAACCCTGCTGGAGCTGAGCGAACGCATGGAGCTGGCTCAGGCGACCACGAAAAGCCGGGACGATACGCGCATACTGATCGGCCGCCGTCGCGACGTCGGTCTGGCCGGCGATCTCGACTATCTGCAAGCCGACGGCGCGTTCCAGACCGCGCGTGCCGAATCGGCCAATCTGGCGCGTAGTCTGGCTGGCGCGGAAAATGCCTTGCGCCTCTTGGTCGGCGCCGAACCAACCGGCATCGATGGCGGCAAACTGGCGCAGCAAGGCCTGATTGCGGATGTAGCCGTGGGTCTGCCATCCGAGGTTCTGCTGGCCCGCCCCGATGTCCTGGCTGCCGAACAGAAGCTGATCGCTGCCAATGCCAATATCGGCGCGGCACGTGCCGCCTTCCTGCCGAAGGTAGTGCTCACTGCCACCGCAGGAACCGCCAGTGCAGGTCTCACCGGTTTATTCAACGGCGGCAGCGGGGCCTGGAGCTTTGTTCCGGCTTTGAGCATGCCCTTGTTCGATGCCGGGCGCACCAGTGGCAATGTTGATCTGGCCATCGCGCGCAAGAACATTACGGTGGCGGAATACGAGAAAGCCATTCAGCAGGCCTTCCGCGAAATCGCCGATCTGCTCGCCGCCCGCCGCTTGCTGATGGAACAACTGCAGGCACAGGAAGCCAATGTTGTAGCCCAGAGCCGGCGCCTCAAGATCGTCGAGGCTCGCTACCAGGCCGGTGTATCCAGCCACCTCGAGTTGCTCGATGCCCAGCGCGAAGACTTTGCCGCGCAACAGTCGGCACTGGCGGTGCGGCGGCAATTGCTGTCTGCGGCAGCCAGTTTCTACAAGGCGCTGGGCGGCGGCGTAGCCGCGCAGTGAGAAGCGGGCTGCGTCAGATTGCCTTGCGCACGCTGATGCCACTGCGGATCCGGCCTTCCGGGTAGCCGGCGGCGTTCAACCCGGGATCAGGCCAGTCGCTGCAGCCGCTTTTCGAGTCGCGCCGTGTCGTCGCGAAGTTGGTCGATATCGCGCGAAAACGCGGCGATGTCGGCCTGGCGGGCAACCAGCGGCTGCTCTTCGGTAAAGTACTCGGCGAGATTCCCGGCGAAATTCTGTGCCGCCTGCTGCTGCCAGGCAGCCAATTCGCGCGTACCGGAAACGATGCGATGCGCCGCAATGTCGCCGACGATCCTCGACAGGTCTTCCTCGGCGTCCCAGCGCAGGTTGCGAATGATGAAACCCAGCGCCTCGGCGAATTCGGCGGAACCCTCGATGCGTGCCGCACGCATGACGGCATCCTTGCCCTGCAGCGCCAACAGCGGCGTTGCCGCCGGCAGCGAAATGCTTACTTCCGGTTCGACTTCTGTCAAGCCTGCGTCCGGCAGCGCGGCAATGCAGCCGTCTGCGGCAATCAAAAACGCCGCCTCAAGCGGCGGCAGCTTGATCCGCGCGGCGTGCCCGGCAAACGGAACGAGCTTTTCGCGCGCCCAGGCAGCCTGCCCGAGCAGGTGGTTGATCGTTGCGAGCAGCGGCGCGGGCAGGGATTGCATGTGCGAGTTATTGCCCGCGTCAGTCCTGCTGAATACCGGCCACGTTCCAGCCGCGGCTGCCGTCGGCGGGCTTGACCAGATGCCAGACTTCGCTGAAGGCTTCCGGTGCGGCATTGGCTTCTTCGCGCAGCTGGCCGGAGAAGCGCACGCTGGCGATGTGGCGGTTTTCCTCGGTGACGACTTCGAGCAAGTCGGCGTTCAGCTGCATGACGTCGGTTTCCTGGGCACGGCCGCCGCGTTCCTGATGCTGCAGCTTGATCTCGGCGAACATTTCGGGCGTGGTGAATTCCCGTATGTCGTCCATGTCGCCGCGGTCGTTGGCGGCCTGCAGGCGCACGAAG
>CAINHS010000043.1 GCA_903848955.1 uncultured beta proteobacterium | reverse complement strand
GGGATATTTTCTGCGGATCTCGGCTCAGAACATCCCGGCGCCGGCCGCCACCAACCCGTAGCGCGCCGCTTTGCCGGTCGCCATCCACAGCGCGCAGGGCAGCCAGGGCAGCCGCAGCCAGCCGGCGGCGGCACACAGCGCGTCGCCGATAAGCGGCGCCCAGGCCAGCGCCAGTGCCGCTGCGCCATGGCGGCGCAGGGCGGCGAGGTATTTTTCCTTGCGCGCCGCGTCCGCCCCGGCCGGCTTCTGCGGCGCCGGCAGCCAGCGGCCCATGGCGTAGGTGCTCAGGCCGCCCAGCGTGTTGCCGGCAGTCGCCAGCACCAGCGCCGCTGCCGCCTGTTCCGGGTGCAGCAGGATCAAGGCAAACAGCACCGCCTCCGAGCCGCCGGGCAGCAGCGTCGCGCCGAGAAAGCTGGAAATAAACAGGCCGGCCAGGCCTGCTTCTGCGGTGAAAGCGAAGTCCATGACGCATGTTACCCTTTGCCTTCAGCGACCCCTTCCGCCCTGCCGTCATGGACTATCTCGAACGAATTCTGAATGCCCGCGTTTATGATGTTGCCATCGAAACGCCGCTGGAGCCGGCGCCGATTCTGTCGGCGCGGATCGGCAACCGCGTGCTGTTCAAGCGCGAGGACATGCAGCCGGTGTTCAGCTTCAAGCTGCGCGGTGCCTACAACAAGATCGTTCGCCTGACGCCGGCGCAGCGCAAGCGCGGCGTGATCTGCGCCTCGGCCGGCAACCATGCCCAGGGGGTGGCGCTGGCGGCGCAAAAGCTCGGTATCCGCGCCGTCATCGTGATGCCGACTACCACGCCGCAGATCAAGATCGACGCGGTGAAGAAGCGTGGCGGCGAGGTGGTGCTGGCCGGCGAATCGTATGACGCCGCCTACGCCCATGCGCTGGAACTGGAAAAGCAGCAGAAGCTCAACTTCGTGCATCCCTTCGACGATCCGGACGTGATCGCCGGGCAGGGCACCATCGGCATGGAGATCCTGCGCCAGCATCCGGAGCCGATCGACGCGGTGTTCTGCGGCGTCGGCGGCGGCGGCCTGATCTCGGGGGTGGCGGCCTACATCAAGCGCCTGCGGCCGCAGATCAGGATCATCGGCGTCGAGGCGGCGGACTCGGATGCCATGGCCCGTTCGCTGGCTGCAGGCAGGCGGGTGCGCCTGGAACAGGTCGGCCTGTTTGCCGACGGTGCCGCGGTGAAATACGTCGGCGCCGAGACCTTTCGCCTGTGCCGCGAATATGTCGATGAAATGGTGCTGGTCGATACCGACGCCATCTGCGCCGCGATCAAGGACGTGTTCGAAGATACGCGCTCGATCCTCGAGCCGGCCGGCGCACTCGCCGTCGCCGGCACCAAGGTCTGGGCGCACCGGCATGGTGTGCAGGGCAAGACGCTGGTGGCAGTGGCCTCGGGCGCCAACATGAATTTCGACCGCCTGCGTTTTGTCGCCGAACGCGCCGAAGTCGGCGAGCAGCGCGAGGCCGTGCTGGCCGTGACGCTGCCGGAGAAGCCGGGCGCCTACAAGAAATTCATGGCGCTGATCGGCGCGCGCAACATCACGGAGTTCAACTACCGCTTTCACGATACCGGCGAGGCGCATGTGTTTGTCGGCATGCAGGTTGCCAATCGTGATGAAGCGACCCGGCTGGTGCGGCAACTGGAGAAGAACGGTTATCCGGCGCTGGATCTCACCGACGACGAAATGGCCAAGCTGCACATCCGCCATCTGGTCGGCGGCCATGCGCCGCAGGTGAGGAACGAGCTGATCTACCGCTTCGAGTTTCCCGAGCGCCCCGGTGCGCTGATGCATTTCCTCGAGAAGATGAGCGCCGGCTGGAACATCAGCCTGTTCCACTATCGCAACCACGGCGCCGATACCGGTCGTGTGCTGGTCGGCATGCAGGTGCCGCCGCAGGAAATGAAAGACTTTCGCGTCTTCCTGAAGAGCCTGGGGTACCGCTTCTGGGATGAATCGAAGAATCCGGCTTACCGCCTGTTTCTCGGCTGAGGCGGCGACGGGTGCAGACGAGGGTTCGGGCGATCGATTCGACGCACAAGCAGTCCGTGCCGGGAAGCGATCAGGTTTCGACCACGAACTCGAGCGTCTCGTCAGCGGCGGACCGCCAGGCATGGCCGAAGACGATGCGGCCGCGGTTGCGCAGAATGATCTCCTCGCGCTTGAGGAGGAACTCCGCTTCGCCCTGGAAGGTCACGTAAGTGCCGTTGGTGCTGATATCGGCGAGCACGAACTTGTCGCGGCGACGCTCGATCTTGCCGTGATTGCGCGAGGCGCTGCCGTCGCGAATCGCGATGTCGCACATCAGGTCGCGACCCAGGGAAACGGCGGGCCGTTCCGCGCTGAGAACGATTTCATCGGCACCGTGACGCAGTCGCACCCTTGCCTGAGTTGAGTCGACCGCGACCATGCTTTCCGACTTCATGGTCAGCTCGATGTTTTCCTGCCAGATCACCTCATGCACGCGGATATCGATTTCCTTTCCTTTCACGGTGAGGGAATCGATATCCCGGGTGCGGCGCCGCAGCAGCTCCGGCAGCAGGTCGACGCTGGCTTCGGTGGTGACGATCTGGCCGGCCTTTGCCAACTCGGCCATGCGCGCCGCGACGTTCACCGTGTCGCCGAAGACGTCGTTGTTTTCGTCGATGGCCGGGCCGAAGTGGAAGCCGACGCGAATGGCCATTTTCATGCCGCCGAGCGGCGGCAGGCTGTCGATGCGTTGCTGCATGTCCGATGCCGCCAGCATGCCGTCGGCGGCGCTGTCGAAAACCGCCATGACTTCATCGCCGATAGTCTTGATCACCCGTCCCTTGTAGAAAAGCACGGCGTGCTGCATGCATCCGAAGCAGCGTCCGATGGCGCGCAGCGCTTCGGCGTCGCCGAGTTTTTCATAGAGGCGGGTGCTGCCCGCAACATCGGCGAACAACACGCACAGGTTTCGCCGGATGGCAGTCATGAGGGCGCGGGAGCTTGATTCTGGAGCGGCCATGATAGCAAACGGGCGCTCACCGCAGCCTGCGCCGGGTGCGACGCAAGACGCTATCATGCGACTGTGCAGGCCTGCCCGGACTGCATTGCCCGACGATGAGGATGATGATGACCGGCCCGGTGTTCCAGGATGACTTTTGACTTCGACGCGGTCGTCGACCGCAACGGCAGCGATTCCGTGAAGTGGGCGAGGTACGTCGACGCCCGGGGGCACAACACCGACATAATCCCGCTTTGGGTCGCCGACATGGACTTTGCCGCGCCGCCGCCGGTGCTGACGGCGTTGCGCCGCCGCATCGGGCATGGCGTGTTCGGCTACAACCAGCCCACCGCGAGCCAGACCGACGCGGTGGTCGCCTACCTGCGGCGCAAGTTCGACTGGAGCATCGATGCCGACTGGATCGTCTGGCTGCCGGGGCTGGTGTCCGGTCTCAATGTCGCCTGCCGCGCGGTCGGCGCAGCGGGCGATGCGATCGCTACGGCGACGCCGATCTATCCGCCGTTTCTTTCGGCGCCGGAGTTTTCCGGCCGCCGCGTGGTGCAGGTGCCGCTGCTGTGTGACGGCGAGGGCTGGCTGTGGGATTTCCCGACGCTGGACGCCGTCCTCGGCAGCAGCCGGGCCAGGCTCTTTCTGCTCTGCCATCCGCACAACCCGACGGGGCGCGTGTGGAACGAGGACGAACTGTGGCAGGTCGCCCTGCTCGCCGAAAAGCACGATCTGGTGGTGTGTTCGGATGAAATCCACAACGGCCTGATTCTGTCGCCCTCGTGCCGGCACCGGGTCTTCGCCACGCTCGGCGCGGAAGCGGCGGCGCGCAGCATCACCCTGATGGCGCCGTCCAAGACCTTCAATATTCCGGGACTCGGCTGCGCCTTTGCCATCATTCCTTCAAGTTCGCTGCGGCGCGACTTCTGCCACGCCATGCGCGGCATCGTGCCCCACGTAAATGCCCTCGGCCTGACAGCAACCGAAGCGGCGCTGACGCTGTGCGACGACTGGCAGGCGGATCTGCTCGACTACCTGCGCGGCAATCTGCGCGCCGTCGAGCGCGCCGTCGCCGCCGCCCCGGGGCTCTCGATGCTGCCGGTGGAGGCCACCTACCTGGCCTGGATCGATGCGCGCGAGTTCGCTGCCGGGCACGGCATCGACAATCCGGCGCGCTGGTTCGAGCAGCACGGCCTGGGGCTTTCCGACGGCGCCGATTTCGGCGCGCCGGGGTTTGTCCGGCTCAATTTCGGCACGCGGCGTCCGCTGCTGGAGGAAGCGCTGGCGAGGCTGTGTCGGGCCACCGGTCGCCGGTAGCGGGTCAGGAATCGTAGCCGTCCGTTCTCACCCGCAATTCGTGATTCAGCCAGAGCACGACGCCGAGGAACAGCATCGCTCCGCCCTGATGAGCCGCACCCAGGGCCACGGGAACCGCCAGCAGCAAGGTGGATATGCCGAGTCCGATCTGCAGCGACAACGCCAGCACCAGAAGATGTGCGGCGCGGCGGGCACCTGCGGGCACCGGTGAGGATCGTATTTTCAGCCAGAACCACGGTACCAGGAAGGCCAGCAGCCATGCGCCGAGACGATGATCGAACTGCACCGTCGCCATGTTGTTGAAGAAGTTGAGGTACCACGGTTCGAGCATGAAGATCTCCGGCGGCACGAAGGCGCCGTTCATCAGCGGGAAGCTGTTGTAGGCCTTGCCGGCGCGGATGCCGGCGACGAAGCCGCCGCTGACGATCATGTAAAAGGCCAACAGCGCCAGCCAGAATCCGGTCCGCTGCAGCCTGCCGAGGGCGGCATTGGTAACCTGGCGCGTGCGTTCGGCAAGCAGGCCGAACGCCACCCACACCATCGCGGTGAATATGACGAACGCCAGCGAGAGATGGGCCGTCAGCCGGTACTGGCTGACGCGCGGGTCGTCGATCAGGCCGCTTTTCACCATGTACCACCCCATCGCGCCCTGCATGCCGCCGAGCACGAATATCCCTGCCAGCTTGAGGGCCAGCGGCCGGTCGATCCGGCGCCGCGCCAGAAACCAGAGAAACGGCAGCAGGAATACCAGACCTATCGTGCGGCCCAGCACGCGATGGAAATACTCCCACCAGAAAATGCCCTTGAATTCGTCGAGCGCCATCTGGTGATTGACCTTCTGATATTCGGGTGTCTGCTTGTACTTGTCGAAGGTGGCCTGCCACTCGGTCTGGTTGAGCGGCGGAATCGTGCCGACGATGGGCTGCCATTCGACGATGGAGAGCCCGGAATGCGTCAGCCGGGTGACGCCGCCGACGACCAGCGTGGCAAACACCATGGCGCTGCAAATCAATAGCCAGGCAGCGATGTTTCGACGAGCGTGCTGTTGCATGGGATATCCCGGAGATAGGAAAACAGGTAAAGAACTGTCAATTCGCCAAGCATACGACAGACCCGGCAAATTTTCGACACCGCGGCGTTCATGAGCGCACAGGCGGCGGCAGTGTTTCATTACCTGTCGATTCCAAAATTGTTTCAGATCAATTTTTTTCCGCGGCGACCCGATTAGTCTTCTCCCAACGTTGCTCCGCCAAGGAGCGGCGATCGCTTGTTTCAATTGATCTCGCGCCAGCGGGGCTAACCGGGGAGGGTAGGTGCATGGCTAACGACGATGATGTTCCATTCATGCAGAAGCTGCTGGACAACCACTTTCTGCTCCTGTTCCTGGGGGTAGCGTCTCCCGGCCTCATTTACATCTTGTGGGGCGTCGTGGACATCATGAGCGTCCCCCTCGCAAAGTAAGCAATCCAGTCAAACAGGGAGAATAAGATGAGTGCAATCCTGCCGCCTTCACAGCGGTTGTGGTGGAAACAACCGATCGCCGGACAAGAGTGGGCCTGGATTGGCATCGCTTTCGTCTGGGCCATGATCATGTTCGTCATGATGGTCTATTGGCACATCAACGGTAAGCAGAATCTATCGAACGAGGTTTACCGGACGACGACCGAGATGTACACGGCCAAGACGGATGCATTCGTCAAGGAAAACACCATTCGCACCGAGACCGAGCTGAACATTCCGGTGGTGCGGCCGAATGCGAAGAACGAAGCCTACCTGCTCGCACGCCTGTGGTCCTGGTATCCGATTCTTGAACTGGAAGCGGGCAAGACCTACAAGATTCACCTGTCATCGGTTGATTACAACCACGGCTTCTCGCTGCAGCCGGTGAACATCAACATCCAGGTCATTCCCGGCTATGAGCATGTGGTCAAGATGACGCCGACCAAGGCGGGCACCTATGCCATCGTCTGCAACGAATACTGCGGCATCGGTCATCACACGATGCTTGGCCGTATTTACGTGAAATAAGGGGAGTCCTAGATGGCAACTACTTACCGCACCTGCCCGCGTACCGGGCTGCAATTCGATCTGGCGGCCGAGAAGCTGATGCGCTGGAATGCCGTAGCCGGCGTGCTGTGGCTGCTGGTGGGCGGCATCACCGCCCTGCTGGTGATCCTGACGCGCTGGCCGGCGATCAAGCTGCTGCCGGCAGACCAGTTCTACCTGATCCTGACGGCCCACGGCATCGACATGCTGATCCTGTGGATCATCTTCTTCGAGATGGCCGTGCTCTATTTCGCTTCCTCGACCTTGCTGCGATGCCGGATTGCCACGCCGGCGCTGGCGTGGGTCCAGTTCTGGCTGATGGTGGTCGGCGGCATCATGACCAACGTCGCGATCTTCCAGGGCGGGTCGAGCGTGATGTTCACGTCCTACGTGCCGATGCAGGCCGCACCGCACTTCTACCTCGGCATCATCCTGTTCGCGGTAGGCGCGCTGATCGGCTGCGGCGTGTTCTTCGGCACGCTGGTGGTGGCGAAGCGGGAAAAGACCTACACGGGATCGATTCCGCTGGTGACTTTCGGTGCCATGACCGCGGCGATCATCGCCGTGTTCACCATCGCTTCGGGCGCCGCGATCCTGATCCCGACCTTCGCCTGGTCGATGGGTTGGATCAAGGAAATCGATGCGCAGCTGTATCGCATGGTCTGGTGGGCGCTGGGTCACTCCTCGCAGCAGATCAACGTCTCGGCCCACGTCGCGATCTGGTATCTGGTCGCTGCCGTGGCCTTCGGTGCCAAGCCGCTGTCCGAGAAAGTGTCGCGCTTCGCCTTCCTGCTCTACATCCTGTTCCTGCAACTGGCCAGCGCGCATCACCTGCTGTCCGACCCGGGCATGAGCGCGGAGTGGAAGGTGCTGAATACCTCCTACTTCATGTACTTCGCGGTGCTGGCCTCGATGATCCACGGCTTTACCGTGCCGGGGGCGATCGAAGCGGCGCAGCGCAGGAAAGGTTTCACCAACGGCCTGTTCGAGTGGCTGCGCAAGGCACCCTGGGGCAATCCGGTGTTCTCCGGCATGTTCATTTCCCTGGTCGGCTTCGGCTTCATCGGCGGCATCTCGGGCGTCGTGCTGGGAACCGAACAGATCAACATGCTGATGCACAACACCTTCTACGTGCCGGGTCACTTCCATGCCACGGTCGTCGTCGGCACTACGCTGGCCTTCATGTCCGTCACCTACCTGCTGGTGCCGACCTTGTTCAAGCGCGAAATGATTTTCCCCAAGCTGTGCCAGATCCAGCCCTACCTGTACGGCATCAGCATGATCGTGCTGTCGCTGGTGATGATGGGCGCCGGCACCCTGGGCGTTTCCCGCCGTCACTGGGACATGGCCTTCTCGGGCGCGCCGTTCCAGTATGAATGGCCGGGTGCCGCATACCTGATGATGGGTCTGACCGGAATCTTCGGCGTGATCGCAGTCGTCGGTGGCGGGCTGTGGATCCTGCTGGTAGTCGGCTCGCTGCTGTTCGGCAAGAAGCTTGACGGCGGCGCGACCTCCGACAAGCCGACGCCGATTCCGGATCAGACGGCTGCTGCAGCGGCTTCCGCCACCGGCAGCGAAGAGCATACCAACGTGCCGGGTACCGTGGTTCTGGCAATCACCCTGTTGGTGTGTTTTGTGCTCTACTACTTCGTGAATTGGAAGTACCTGTCCGAAGTCTGGGGGCTCAGCTGATCACCGGTTGATCCGGCGGCAAGGATTCCCCGCACTCCGGTGCGGGGAGCCTGCCTGAATCGGGCTTGGCAAACAGGCCCGATTCAAGCAGGATTAAACAGCGACAATAACTGCAACGACACTATCCAACCGACATCCGATGGAATCGACGCTGCCCCCGACCCGATCTTCAGGCTTCCCCTTCCGTGCCATCATGGGGGTGTTCAAGCTGCGCATCGGCGTCGTCATCACCTTCACCGCGCTGGCAGGACTGGCGGTGAGCAGCGGTCCCAGCCTGAGCGCGGCGCAGTTCATTACACTGATGCTGGCCGTGCTGATTTCCTCGGGCAGCGCAGGCGCCTTCAACCAGTATTACGAGTACGACACCGATCCCCTGATGTCGCGCACCCGCAACCGGCCTTTTGCCACCGGGGAGATCCGCCACGGGCCCATCTGGCTGGTGGCGATCGTCGGATTGATGGTGCTGTCGGTGGGCGCCGCATGGTTTGCGCTGAATGCAGTAGCTGCATTGTTTGTCTTTCTCGGCGCATTTTTCTATGCCGTTGTTTACACCGTATGGCTGAAGCGCCGCACCTGGCTGAATATCGTGTTCGGCGGCCTGGCCGGCAGCTGGGCGGTGCTGGCCGGAGCCACCGCCGCGGATCCGCATCTCGGTGCCGTGCCGCTGGCGCTGGCTTTCGTGCTGTTTCTCTGGACGCCGCCGCACTTCTGGAGCCTGGCCATCGCCTACCGCGATGACTACGCCGCGGCCGGAGTGCCCATGCTGCCTCTGGTGGTAGGCGACAAACGCGCAGCGCAAACCATTTTCGGCAGCACTCTGCTGTTGGTGGCCGCGTCGTTCCTGCCGCTGGCCTTCGGCCTGGGCGCCATCTACTTTGCCGGTGCGGCTGCCGGCGGCTTCCTGTTCATCCAGAAGGCCTGGCGTCTGGTCAAGAACACCAACCGCGCAACCGCCATGACCTGCTTCCATGCCTCGCTGGCTCAGCTGACCCTGGTGCTCACGGCCGCCATCATCGACGCGCGTTTCTAGTGCGCCGCCCGGCTTGTGATGCATCCCTTCATTCGTGCCGCAGCTGCGGCAGTTCTGGTCTTTGCGGCGGGCAGCGTCCAGTCCGCAGCAGACAAGGCGCCGGCTCCCGCGCTCGTTGAACGTCCGCAGGGCGCGCGTAGCGGCCTGACTCTCACCACGCTCGACGAAAAGGCCGCACTGCAGCTTTCGCAGGGCGTGGTCGGCAAGCCCGTCGGCGACCATGTCCTGCTCGACCGGCAGGAGCGGCCGACGTCGCTTGCCGCATACCGGGGCAAGCCTCTGCTGGTGAATTTCGTCTACACCGCGTGCTTCCATGTCTGTCCGACCACGACGCGCAATCTGCAACGGGCGGTCGAGAGTACGCTCGACGTGCTCGGGCCGGACCGTTTCAACATCGTCAGCATCGGCTTCAACCAGCCCTTCGATTCGCCTGCGGCGATGAAAGGCTTCGCCACCCAGTACGGTATCCATCTGCCCAACTGGGAATTCCTCAGCCCGGCCGCCGCCATCGTCGACGAGTTGACGCGGGATTTCGGCTTCAGCTATGTCGCTACGAGCGCCGGCTTCGACCACCTGAATCAGGTCACCATCGTTGACGCCGAGGGCAGGATATTCAGGCAGGTCTATGGCGAGAGCTTCACCGCCGCAGACCTGGCCGAACCGCTCAAGGCGATGATCACCGGCGCCCCAATTCCGCCGCAGACCGGCACCCTGGCGGAGATCGCCGACCGGGTCAGAATCCTCTGCTCGGTCTACGACCCGGTCACCGGGAAATACCGGACCAACTATGCGCTGTATTTCGAGATAGCCGGTTTCATCAGCTTCATGATCTTCATGATCTGGCTGGCTTTCAGCTTCATGAGGAATCGCGGCGACGACGGGATTCAATCCGGTTGATTCGAGTCAAGTCGGAAAACTTCCGGCTTGCATATCATCAAGCGCTAATAGTCGACATCCGTCTGCTAGCAGCGGCCTTACGGAATTTCCCACCCTGAGCATGTACGCAAGCTTGCGCGGCAACGCGCAAACCCTCTTCGAGCGCAGCGAGATCTTCTTCGACGCGTTCTTCGGCGGCACCGACAATCCCCTGCGCCATCTGGGTGCCCTGGGGCTGTATTTCCTGTGGCTGCTGGTGGCCAGCGGGCTTTACCTTTACGCGGTGCTGGACACCAGCATCGACGGCGTCTACCGCTCCATCGGCCACCTGTCGCAGCAGCAGTGGTATCTCGGCGGCATACTGCGCAGCCTGCACCGCTACGCCTCCGATGCCTTTGTCCTGGTCATGATGCTGCATCTGCTGCGGGAGTGGGCCTGCGGCCGCTACTACGGTTTCCGTCTCTATTCCTGGATCACCGGCGTGCCGCTGATCTGGTTTGCCTATATTTCCGGCATCGGCGGCTACTGGATCGTCTGGGACCGCGTGGCGCAGTACTCCGCCATCGCCACCACCGAACTGCTCGACTGGCTGCCCTTTTTCAACGAGCCGACGGCGCGCAACTTCCTCGCGCCGGATTCGATCAACGACCGCTTCTTTACCATCCTCGTCTTCATCCACATCGGCATTCCGCTGATGCTGATCCTCGGCCTCTGGGCTCATGTCAATCGCATCAGTCGGGTGGATTACCTGCCGTCGCGGAACTTGATGCTGGGAACTCTGGCCAGCCTTCTGGCGCTGGCGGCGATCCAGCCGGCGCTGAGCCAGGCGCCGGCGAATCTGTCGCTGGTGCCTGCCGCCCTGCCGCTGGACTGGTTCATCCTGTTCATCCATCCGCTGACCGACGTCACCTCGCCGGCGGCGGTGTGGGCGCTGATATTCGGCGCCACGCTGCTGCTCTTCGTCCTGCCCTGGCTGCCGCGACCGAAGGCGCAGCCCGTCGCCCTGGTCGATGCCGCCAACTGCAACGGCTGCGGCCGTTGCCACGCCGACTGTCCCTACGAGGCGGTCACCATGGCGGGGCATCCCGACAAGCCGGGCCACCGGATCGCCGTCGTCGATCCCGGGCTTTGCGCCGCTTGCGGCATTTGCGCCGGCTCCTGCCCGTCATCGACTCCCTTCCGCAGTCAGGAAAGGCTGGTGACCGGCATCGACATGCCGCAACAACCGGTGGACGCCGTGCGCCGGCAACTTGAAGCCCGCCTCGCCGGTCTCGGCGGCACCACCAAGCTGGTCGTCTTCGGCTGCGAGCGCGGGGTCGATGTGCGCAGCCTGGATGCTGCCGACACCGCCGCCATCAGCCTGCTGTGCACCGGCATGCTGCCGCCTTCGTTCATCGAATATGCACTGCGCAGCGGCGCCGACGGCGTCGTCGTCACCGGCTGCCGCGACGGCGGCTGCGATTTCCGTCTCGGCATGCAATGGACGCAGGAGCGGCTTGACCACAGGCGCGAACCGCATCTGCGCGAGCTCGTGCCGCAGGACCGGCTGCGACTGGTGCCGGCATCGCGCAGCGAAAGCAGGCAACTTCTGGTTGCCGTAACGGAATTCAGAACCGAGCTCGAAACCCGGATGGCCGCCAGTCGCCGACCGCCCACCTATTCCCGGAGAAAAAATCATCATGCCTAAGCCCGCCGCCATCGTCGGCCAGATCGTCCTGTACGGCGCCTTCGCCGCCTTCATCGGCTACTTCGCCACCTCGCCCGTGTATCGGCAGATCGGCGACGACGTCGCCCTGATCAAGCTCTCGATGAGCCACCTCGGCGGCCGCGAGTGCCGCAAGCGCAGCGCCGACGAGCTGGCCAAACTGCCGCCCAACATGCGCGCACCGCTGGAGTGCCCGCGCGAGCGGTCCGATATCAGGCTGCAACTGGAACTGGACGGCAAGCCCATGTTCGAAGCCGTGATGCATCCCACCGGGCTCTCCAAGGATGGCGTGTCCACCGTTTACAAGCGCTTCGAGGTGAAGGCGGGCAGCTACCGGATCGCCGTGAAGATGAACGACAACCTGGTCAACCCCGGCTTCAATTACATCAAGGAAGCCCAAGTCACGCTCAAGCCGGCGCAGGTGCTGGTGATCGACTTCAATCCGGACAAGGGCGGCCTGTTCTTCCAGTAGGCCGCCGCCGGACAACATCGAACGAAACCCTCCACCCTTCGCCGCGGACAACGATTATGCTGAATCTCCTTCAAACGCTCGTGCGCTGGTTCTTCATGCGTGCGGAGAGCCTGTTCAACGCCGCCTTCGGCGAAAAAACCAATCCCTTCTACCACCTCGGCACCATCACCTTCTGGCAGTTCTGGCTGCTGGTCGGCACCGGCATCTACCTCTACATCTTTGCCGATACCGGCGTGCATGACGCCTACAGCTCGGTGGAACGCATCACCCACAATCAATGGTGGGCCGGCGGCATCATGCGCAGCGTGCATCGCTACGCCACGGACGGCATGATCCTGACCATGATGCTGCATCTGCTGCGGCACTTCGCCTATGACCGCTACCGCGGCTTCCGCTGGTTTTCCTGGGTCACCGGCGTCGCCCTGATCTGGCTGGTATATATCTCCGGCCTCAACGGCTTCATGCTGGTGTGGGACAAGCTGGCGCAGTTCGTGGTGGTGGCGACCGCCGAGTGGTTCGACGTGCTGCCGATGTTCAACGGCACCCTGATCCGCAACTTCATCTATCAGGAAAACGTCACCAGCCGGCTGTTCACCCTGCTCGCCTTCATCCACCTCGGCGCGCCGTTGATAGCCGGGGTTATCGCCTGGGTGCATGTGCAGCGCGTGCCGCGCGCCCACGTCAACCCGCCGCGCCAGATCGCCGTCGCCGTCACTCTGATGTTCATCGCGCTGGCCCTGGTCAAGCCGATTGTCAGTCAGGGCGGCGAGGCGGACATGCTGGTGGTGCCCACCAACATCCAGTTCGACTGGTTCCAGATGCCGGTACTGGCCCTGGTCTATGTCATCAACCCGCTGTATCTCTGGTTCGGCGTGACGGGCTTGACGCTGCTGCTGTTCCTCACGCCGTGGCTGCCGCCCAAGCGCCTCGGTGGCGCCAAGGCAGAGGCTGCCGTCACCTTCCATCCCGACCAGCGGACCGTCGCCATCCGTTTCGACGAAACCCTGCTGGATGCGGGTTTGCGACAAGGCATCGACCTGCCTTACGAGTGTCGCAACGGCGGCTGCGGCCAGTGCAAATGCACCGTTCTGAGCGGCAATGTAGACCCCGGCCTGTATCAGCCTGATGCACTCTCGGCCGGGGAGCGCGCGGCAGGCAAGGTGCTGCTGTGCTGCGCCACCGCGCTCGGCGATGTCGAGATCGAATACCAGGCCTCCGCAGCCCGCGCCATCGGCCGATACACGGCCCGTGTGGCGACCATGGAAAAGCTCAGCCATGATGTCATGCGCATCCTGCTGAGGCTGCCGCAAGGTCAGCAGATCCCGTTCAGGGCCGGCCAATACATCAACATCATCCTCGACGACGGCCAGCGCCGCGCCTTCTCCTTCGCCAATCCGCCGCACCAGCCCGAACTGGTGGAACTGCAGATCCGGCTGATGCCGGACGGCCTGTTCACCACGCATGTCTTCGAGCAGATGAAGCCGGGCGACAGCGTCCGTTTCGAAGGCCCGCTGGGCGATTTCTCCCTGCGCGAATCGGAACGCCCCATCGTTTTCGTCGCCGGCGCCACGGGTTTCGCCCCGGTCAAGAGCATGGTCGAGGATGCCTTCCGGCGCGGACTCAAGCGTCAGATCCATCTTTACTGGGGCGTGCGCAAACTGGCGGATCTGTATCTGCCCGACCTGCCCCTGGGCTGGGCACGCGAGCACGCCAACTTCCACTTCATTCCGGTATTGTCAGACGCCGCGCCGGAGGACAACTGGAGCGGGCGCACCGGGCTGGTACACGAGGCCATCCTGGAAGATTTTCCCGACCTCAGGGGCCATGAAATCTACGCCTGCGGCTCGGTGAAAATGGTCGAAGCGATTTTCCCGACGCTGAAGAATCAGGGCGCGGAGGAGGGCATGTGCTTCTCGGATGCCTTCACCATTTCGGCCCGCTCTCTGGCGTTGCAGCCGAAGGGGTAGGCGGTGAATGGAATGGCGACCTGCCCTGTGCGGGCTTCCCTTACCGCCGCCGCGGCACCATGACCTTGAGGCAGACCAGCACGAACATGATGCCGCCGATGACGGCAATCAGGCCGCCCAGCCCCATCATGCCCATGCCGAGCTTCTGCGGCAGGGTGGTCAGCGCCTGCTCGGCGCCGGCCACCTTGCGCTGCACGCCGTAGCCGCCGGACCAGGCCAGGCCGACAACGTGAATCAACTGCCCGCCGCCATACACATAAGGCTGCCAGCGCGCCATGCGGCCCTTCACCTCGCCGAAGCCGAGCTGCGGCAACAGCACATAGCCCAGTCCCATGAAGGCCAGTGTGACGCCGACCGTGGAGCCGTGGTAATGCGCCGGAATCACCACGTTGGCGCCCTTAATCATGTAGGCCAGCACGCCGCCGACGGCGAACAGGGAAAACGAGGCGATGAAGGCCGACTTGGCCGGGCCGGGGGCTGCCTTGCGCGCGCTCCACAGGCTGAGGAAGCCGGCCAGAATCAGCGGTGCCATGTAGGGATGACCCCAGACCATGAGCTTGGCAAAAAGCTCCATGTGCGGCAGCGAGCCGGGATCCTCCGTGACATAAATCAGCGGCACCATCACCAGCGGCAGAGCGGCAATCCAGAACATCACCGACAGCGCGCGCGGCGAAGCCGCGCAGGGGTGGCCGAGATGCGCGGCGAGCCACAGCCAGGCCACCGCCAGCAGCAGTGCGTGCTGGAACTGCAGGGTATGCCCGCCGCCCCAGAACAGGACTTCGAAATAAATCTTTTCTTCGATTCTCGGCACCATGGCCCAGGACCAGACAAAGGCCGCCAGCGCAAGGAAAGCCGCCACCGCGCCGAGAAAGGCGCCGAGCTGCAGCGGAGCGCCGAAGAAGGGTCGCGGCCAGGTGGTGATCAGCGCGCGCACTACGGCGAGGCTGAAACCGGCGCCGCAGATCCACAGCGAGGCGTAGAACACCTGCTGCTGCAATACCGGAATGTAGTTGTTGAGCACGGGGTCGGCGCCCGGCAGAAAGGGCGACACCGTCATCACCGCGGTGCCGGCCGCCGCCAGCGCGAAGCCGCTCCAACCCAGCCAGGCGGCGCCGTCACGGCCCAGCGCGCTCCAGATGACGGCGGCGAAGGCCATGAACCAGACCGCCACCGAGAGGTCGACGTGTACCACCAGCGCCGAGCGGAAGAAATCCTTCAGCGGGAACACGTCCTGAATGCCCGGCGTGCGCGACAGCACCAGCAGGATGGCCAGCAGGCCGGAACCGATCAGAGCCATCAGCCCCAACCACAACCAGGCTCTGGCAAGCTTTTGGGCCGAGCCCCCGGAAACCGTGATGATATGCGAATTCACTATTGCCCCGCGAAAGATGTGAAAGTGTGCTGCAAGGCCGGATGCTACACTGAACACCGCGCAGACCACCCCCCGCTCTGTCTACCATGAAGCTGCTACCGGCCCTGTTGCTGTGTTTTTCCCTGTCCCTGGGCGGATGTTCCAAGCCGCCTGTTTTTGTCTCCACCGATCTTTCGACGGCTGACTGGGGCAGGGATTTCAGTCTCACCGATCATCGCGGCCAGCCGCGCCGTCTCGCCGATTTCCGCGGCAAGGCCGTGGTCATGTTCTTCGGCTATACGCAGTGCCCCGATGTCTGCCCCACCACCCTGGCGACCATGCGCGATGCCATGAAGCTGCTCGGCGAAGATGCCGGGCGGGTGCAGGTGCTGTTCGTCACCGTGGACCCGGCGCGTGATACGCCGGCTTTGCTGGCCCAGTATGTCCCGGCGTTCGATCCGGGCTTTCTCGGCATGTATGCCGACGAACAGGGCATCGCGGCCGTGGCCAAAGACTTCAAGGTGTTCTACGCCAGGCAGCCGGGTTCGACCCCCGGCAGCTACAGCATCGATCACTCCACCGGCAGCTATGCCTTCGACCCGCAGGGCCGGCTGAGATTGCTGGTGCGCCACGGCGAGAAGCCCGACAACATTGCCGCCGATCTGCGACTGCTGCTGGCCGGCAAATGAAACCCAAAGGAAACCTGATGAAACGAATCGCACTGCTGCTTGCCTGCCTCGCCCTTCCCGTCCCGGCCGCGGAGCCCGGCACGCCGGCCATCAACCTGGATATCGGCACGCCGCCGGTGGTCATCACCCGCCACTCCATCGCGCAACGCTCTTCACGCCTGGTGCGTTTTTACGAGGCGGGCGAGATCGGCCTCGGCCAGGACGGCCTGATTTACCTGCGCGACGGTGTCAAGTTCTCGCTGGCCAAGCGCCAGATCGCTGAAAAACTCATCGATCAGGAAAACGCCGAGCGCAAGACCCTGATCTTCGCCATTGCCGATGGCAACGGCAGGCGGGAAGCACAGCCCGAAGTGTGGCAGCTGATGCGAAGCCGCTGGAACCAGCAGTGGAAGAGCGGCTGGTGGCTGCGCGACGCTGAAGGCAAGTGGGACCGCAAGCCTTGACGGCAGGGCCGTCTCTCCCCGGCCGATAGACAGCTGCGGCTCCGACCGGAGCCGGTCAGGCCGGCTGCCCGGCGATTCTGCGGACGACTATGGCGCGTACGGCCGGGAACCGGCCGTTGCCGGCCGCGGTGTCCTGTCTCAAACGGCGCCATTGCATCCGGGTCCGATTGTTTTTTTACTTGACTCGAATCAAGGAAAGTGACGTCCGCATAGACGACTCTCCCGAATGCGGGAAGATGGCCCCATCGGCCACGCCGCATCTACTCACTGGGAGAGGAGCAAAACATGAGGAAATCAAAGTTCATCATCGGCGCGATTGCGTTTGCCACGCTGCCGATGGCAATCGGCTCGGCGTTTTCACAAGATGCGAAGCACGTTACCTCCGCCGAGACGGCCTATCAGGCAGGCAGTTCGCCGATGGCCGGCGTCGAGATGTATCAGGATATCAATCCCAAGGCTCCCGCGATGAGCAAGGCCGAATTCGACGCGGCGCGCGAGATCTACTTCCAGCGCTGTGCCGGCTGCCACGGCGTGCTGCGCAAGGGCGCTACCGGCAAGGCGCTGACACCGGACAAGACCATTGCCAGCGGCAGCGAATATCTGAAGGTGTTCATCAAGTACGGTTCGCCGGCCGGCATGCCGAACTGGGGGACGTCGGGCGAACTGACTGATGCGCAGGTCGACCTGATGGCGCGTTACGTGCAGCAGACGCCGCCGCAGCCGCCCGAGTTCAGCCTGAAGGACATGGAGGCCAGCTGGAAGGTGCTGGTGCCGGTGGCCAAGCGTCCGACCAAGCAGATGAACAAGCTCAACCTGAGCAATCTTTTCTCGGTGACGCTGCGCGACGCTGGCCAGATCGCCCTCATCGACGGCGACAGCAAGAAAATCGTGTCGATCATCAAGACCGGCTACGCGGTGCATATTTCCCGCATGTCGGCATCCGGCCGTTACCTGTACGTGATCGGCCGCGACGCCAGGCTCAACCTGATCGACTTGTGGATGGCGGAGCCGAATACCGTGGCCGAACTCAAGGTCGGCCTCGAAGCGCGCTCGGTGGAAACCTCGAAGTTCAAGGGCTACGAGGACAAGTATGCGGTCGCCGGCACCTACTGGCCGCCGCAGTTCGTGATCATGGACGGCGACACGCTGAAGCCGCGCAAGATCGTCTCCACCCGCGGCATGACGGTTGACAACGAATATCACCCGGAACCGCGCGTCGCCTCCATCGTCGCTTCGCACTTCCGTCCCGAATTCGTGATCAACGCCAAGGAAACCGGCAAGATCATGATGGTGGATTACTCCGACCTGACCAACCTGAAGATGACCACGCTCGATGCCGCCAAGTTCCTGCATGACGGCGGCATGGACTCGACCGGCCGCTATTTCCTGGTCGCCGCCAATGCCTCGAACAAGATCGCGGTGGTCGATACCAAGGAAGACAAGATGGCGGCGCTGATTGAAGTCGGCAAGACTCCGCATCCGGGTCGCGGCGCCAATTTTGTCCATCCCAAGTTCGGACCGGTCTGGGCCACCAGCGATCTGGGCGACGAAGACATCTCCGTCATCGGCACCGATCCGGTCAAGCACAAGGCGCAGGCGTGGAAGGTCGTTGCCACGCTCAAGGGCCAGGGCGGCGGTTCGCTGTTCATCAAGACTCATCCCAAGTCGAAGAACCTGTGGGTGGACACCCCGTTGAATCCGGACGCCAAGCTCAGCCAGTCGATCGCGGTGTTCGACATCAGCAACCTCGACAAGGGCTTCGTCAGCCTGCCGATCGGCGATTGGGCCGGTCTCGGCGAAGGCGCCAAGCGCATCGTCCAGCCGGAATACAACAAGGCCGGCGACGAGGTGTGGTTCTCGGTATGGAGCGCCAAGGACAAGGAGTCGGCCATCGTCATCGTCGATGACAAGACGCGCAAGCTGAAGGCCGTGATCAAGGACAAGCTGCTGATCACCCCGACCGGCAAGTTCAACGTGCACAACACCCAGCACGACGTTTATTAATTGACCCTGGCAATGTCTGTCTGCCAACGCAGGCAGGCATTGCCGACAGAGGAGAATGCGCATGAAACTCATCAAACTGCTCGTCGTTGCCGGATTCGCCGGCGCTGTTGCAGCGCCGGCCATGGCAAATCTGGAAATGGCGACAAAAGGCGGCTGCACCGCCTGCCACACCGTGGACAAGAAACTCGTCGGCCCGGCCTACAAGGATGTCGCCGCGAAGTACAAGGGCCAGGCCGATGCCGCAGCCAAACTGGCGGACAAGGTACGCAAGGGCGGGGTTGGCGTCTGGGGTCCGATACCGATGCCGCCCAACGCCGTCGAAAAGCTGAACGACGCCGATGTCAAGACCGTAGTGGCCTGGATCCTCAAGCTCTAAGTCTGTCGTGCGCGGTTCCAGCCTGCTGACCTTGCTGATGCTGATGCCCGCTCCGGTGGTCCATGCCGACGACCGGGCGGCGCTGGTACGGCTGGTACGCCAGGATTGCGGCTCGTGCCACGGCATGACGCTGAAGGGGGGGCTGGGTACGCCGCTGACGCCGCAGGCCCTGCGTGAAAAGCCGGTCGAAAGCATGGCCGCAACCATACTTTACGGCCGCGCCGGCACACCGATGCCGGCGTGGAAATCCATGTTGTCGGAAGCCGATGCGGAGTGGATTGCCGGCCGCCTGCAGGAAGGATTTCCCGAGGAGAGCCGCTGATGCTGACGCGCCTCATCGGCTTCATTCTGCTTCTTCTGTCCGGCTGTGCCCAGCTCCCGCTGCGCGGCACCGGCGATCTTGGTCTGGTCATCGAGCGCGCTGCCGGACGCGTCGCGATTGTGGAAAGCAGCAGCAACCGCATTCTCGGCCGGGTCGATGGCCTGGGCGATTTGTCGCATGCGTCGGTGGTCTTTTCGCGCGACGGGCGGTATGCGTATGTGTTCGGCCGCGACGGCGGCCTGAGCAAAATTGATCTGCTGCGGCAAAGGATCGAGCGCCGCATCATGCAGGCGGGCAACAGCATCGGCGGCGCCATATCGCAGGACGGCCGCCTGATCGTTGCCCAGAACTACGAACCGGGCGGCATCAAGGCTTTCGATGCCGAAACGCTGGAACTGGTCGCCGATGTGCCGGCGACCTGGGGAAGTGCCGGGCAGCGCTCCAAGGTTGTCGGTCTGGCCGATCTGCCGGGGCAGCGCTTTGCCTACGCGCTGTTCGATGCCGGCGAGATCCGCATTACCGATTTGAGCAACCCGCAACAGCCGACGACGCAGATTTTTGCGGCGGGACGGCAACCCTATGATGGCCTGGTGACTCCGGACGGCCGCTACTATCTCGCCGGTCTTTTCGGCGAAGACGGCGTCGCCCTGCTCGATCTGTGGCAGACGGAACAGGGCAGCCGCAAAATTCTTGCGGATTACGGGCGCGGCAGCGAACGGCTGCCGGTATTCAAGATGCCGCACTTGCGTGGCTGGGCCGTCGCCGGGCGCAATGCCTACCTGCCGGCCGTGGGTCGCCACGAGGTGCTGGTGGTCGATACCGCAACCTGGCAAGAGGTCGCGCGGATTCCGGTAAAAGGCCAGCCGGTGTTTGTCATCGCCCGTCCCGACGGCCGTCAGGTGTGGGTCAATTTTGCCGTGCCGGATAACGGCTGGGTGCAAGTCATAGACACCTTGAGCAGCCGGGTGGCGACCACCCTGCAGCCCGGCAAGGCTGTCCTGCACATGGAATTCACTCCGCGCGGGGAGGCGGTCTGGCTGTCGGCGCGGGACGACAACAAGGTCTCCGTGTTCGACACCCGCAACCTGAGTCGAACGGCGACGCTTGACGCCGAAGCGCCCTCGGGAATTTTCTTCACCGCGCGCGCCGCGCGCATCGGCTTCTGAGGACGCGCCATGGACTCGCCCTGGCAGCCGCTTGAATACGCCTTGCTCAACGAATTCCAGCGCGACTTTCCGCTGACGGCGCGACCCTATGCCGAGCTTGGCAGGAAAGTCGGCGCCAGCGAGACGGAGGTGCTGACGACGCTGTCGCGACTTCAGCAACGCGGCGCCATCAGCCGCATCGGCGCTGTCTTCGCACCGCGCCGCATCGGCGCCAGCACGCTGGCCGCGCTGCAGGCGCCGGCTGCACGTCTGGACGAAATCGCCGCATATGTCAGTGCGCGCAACGAAGTCAATCACAACTACCAGCGCGACCATGCCTGGAATCTGTGGTTCGTGGTAGCCGCGGCGGATGAGCAGGCACTGCAGGCGACGCTGCGCGATATCGAAAGCGGAACCGGCTGCAAGATACTGTCTCTGCCCCTGTTGGCCGAATACCACATTGATCTTGGCTTCGACCTTCGCGGCGCACACAAGCACAAGACACCGGCCCCGGTGGCGGTCGTGCCGCGCCGGCCGGACGCCGCCGAGCGCCGGCTGATGACGGCGCTGCCTGCGGGGCTGGCTCTGGCGGCCGACCCCTATGCCGAGCTGGGCAGGCGCGCGGGCATGGACGAAGCCCGCGTCCTCGGCTATTTGCAGGCCTGGCTGGAGGAAGGACTGGTCAAGCGCTTCGGTGTCGTGGTGCGCCATCACGAACTCGGTTTCCATGCCAATGCCATGGTCGTGTTCGACGTCGCCGACGCAGCGATCACAAGTGTCGGCCGGCAACTCGCCCTGGAACCCGGGGTCACGCTGTGCTACCAGCGCCGGCGCTGCCCTCCCGAGTGGCGCTACAACCTGTATTGCATGGTCCATGGCCGCTCGCGCGAAGCGGTTGTGCCGGTCATCGAGCGCCTGAACCGGATTGCCGGCAGCCGCGGCGAAGCGCTGTTCTCGACGCGCCGCTTCAAGCAGTGCGGCGCACGCTATTTTGCCGATGCAGGGGCCCGCCAGGCCATGGCCCATGCATGACGCGGCTGCCCTCGACGACGTCGATCGCCGTCTGATAAATGCCATGCAAGGCGACTTTCCGCTGGTCGCCGAACCTTATCGCGCCGTTGCCGAAATGCTCGGCCTGAGCGAGACGGAACTGCTGACGCGGCTTGATTCCCTGCTGGCGCGACGGGTGCTCACGCGCTTCGGTCCGATGTTTCAGATAGAGCGCGCCGGCGGCGCCTTCGTCCTCGCCGCCATGGTGGTAGCCGATGAAGATCTGGCGCGAGTCAGCGATCAGGTCAACGCCTTCCCCGAGGTGGCCCACAACTACCGCCGCGAGCATGAATTCAACATGTGGTTCGTGCTCGCCACGGCGACCCGGGAAGGCATTCCTGACGCGATTGCCCGTATCGAGCAGGCAACCGGCCTCCCGGTTTTTGCCTTTCCCAAGGAGCGCGAATACTTCGTCGGGATGAAGCTGCGTGCGTAATCCGGCAAATGCAGCGCTCGATGCCGTCGACCGGCGCCTGATGGTGGCAACCCAGGCCGGGCTGCCACGCGTGTCACGGCCCTACGATCTGTTGGCGGCGGAACTCGGCATAGACGCCGCCGAGGTGCTGACGCGCCTGCAGCGGATGCTTGACAGCGGCGTGATCCGGCGCATCGGCGCCGTACCCAATCACTATGCGATCGGCTACACCGCCAACGGCATGTCGGTGTGGAATGTCGACGACCGGCGCGTCGACGCCCTCGGCGCGCAGATCGGCGCGCTCGACTTCGTCACGCATTGCTATCGCCGTCCGCGCCGCATGCCGCAGTGGCCCTACAACCTGTTTGCCATGGTGCATGGACCCGACCGCGCCGAAGTCGAGGCCAAGGCGGCCCGGATCGCGCTGCTGCTGGGCGATGCCTGCGCCGCCCATGAAGTTCTTTACAGCACGGAAATACTCAAAAAGACCGGCTTGCGCATTTCCGGCTGATCGCCGGGCGGCGTCGCAGGCGATTAGCCTCCGGCGACTTGATGGCGGTCAATGCGCGGCATCGAGATCAGGCATCCAATCGCACCATGTTTCGAATATCGCAATACATGCAGGAAATCATGGCGCCGACCCCGGTTGGTGCGATGCGTTCGCCGCCCGGCCCGGTTGTCATCTGGAACCTGATCCGCCGCTGCAACCTCACCTGCAAGCACTGCTACTCGATTTCCGCCGACAAGGATTTTGCCGGCGAACTCGACACCGCAGAGATCTTTGCAGTAATGGATGACCTCAAGGGTTTTTCGGTGCCGGCGCTGATTCTTTCCGGTGGCGAGCCGCTGTTGCGTCCGGACATCTTCGAGATTGCCGGTCGTGCCAAGGCGCAGGGCTTCTTTACGGCACTCTCCAGCAACGGCACGCTGATCGACGCCGGGCGCTGTGCGCGGATCGCCGCAGTCGGTTTCGACTACGTCGGCATCAGTCTCGACGGCCTCGGACCGACCCACGACAGGTTCCGCCGCATGAGCGGAGCCTTCGACCTCTCGCTGGCCGGGCTTCGTCTCTGCCGCGACGCCGGGATGAAGGTCGGCGTGCGCTTCACCCTGACCCGCGACAATTTTCACGACCTCCCCGCTCTGCTGCAGCTGGTCGAAAGCGAAGGCATCGACCGCTTCTATTTCTCCCACCTCAACTATGCCGGGCGCGGCAACCGCAACCGCGCCGACGATGCCCGGCACCAGATGACGCGGCAAGCCATGGACCTGCTTTTTGATACCTGCTGGAACCACCAGCGGCAAGGCATCGTCAAGGATTTCACCACCGGCAACAACGATGCCGATGGCGTCTATCTGCTGCATTGGGTGCGTCGGCGCTTTCCCGAGCGCGCCGCCCATGTCGAGGCCAAGCTGCGGCAGTGGGGCGGCAACTCGAGCGGCGTGAACGTTGCCAACATCGACAACCTGGGCAATGTCCACGCCGACACGATGTGGTGGCATCACACCCTCGGCAACGTGCGCCAGCGTCCGTTTTCCGCCATCTGGACGGACACTTCCGATCCCTTGATGGCAGGGCTCAAGGCCAGGCCGCGGAAGGTCGGCGGACGCTGCGGCAGCTGCGCCCATTTCGCCATCTGCGGCGGCAATACGCGGGTGCGTGCGCAACAACTCACCGGCGATCCCTGGGCGGAAGATCCGGGTTGCTATCTGACTACCGGGGAAATCTCGACATGAGCGGCTGGAAGCCCTGTCTGGCGGCCCTCAGCCTGCTGACCGCCGCCGTCGCGCCCGCCGCCGCCGAAGCTGTCGAGCCCGCTGCGCTGTTCGCAACGCATTGCGCGAGCTGCCACGGAGCCAACCGCTTCGGCATCATGGGACCGGCGCTGCTGCCGGAAAGCCTCGAGCGACTGCGCAAGCCGGAAGCGCTGAAAACCATCCGTGACGGGCGTGCCGCGACCCAGATGGCGGGCTTTGCCGACAAGCTGAAGGCGGATGAAATCGCGGCACTGGCCGACTTCATCTATACCGCCGCATTGCCGCCACCGGCCTTCACTGAAGCCGACATCATGGCCTCGCGGCTTGTGCATCACGCGGCAGGATCGCTGCCGGACCGTCCCGATGAGCTGCTGCAGGGCCGGGATCTGATGAACCTGTTCCTGGTGGTCGAGGTCGGCGACCATCACGTCAGCATCCTCGACGGCGACAAGCTTGAGCCGATTCATCGTTTTCAAAGCCGCTACGCGCTGCACGGCGGCCCCAAGTTCACCGCCGACGGGCGCTACGTTTTTTTTGCTTCGCGTGACGGCTGGATCAGCAAGTTCGATATCTGGAACCAGAAAACCACCGTCGAAATCCGCGTCGGCATCAACACCCGCAATCTGGCGGTTTCGGCTGACGGCAAATGGATCATGGCCGCCAACTACCTGCCCAACAGCCTGGTACTGCTGGATGCCGACCTGAACCTGGTCAAGGTCATGACGGCCGGCAGCCGCGACGGCAAGCTCGGTTCGCGCGTTTCCGCCGTCTATGATGCCGCGCCGCGCCGCAGCTTCGTCGTCGCCATGAAGGACATCGCGGAACTGTGGGAAATCTCCTACGACACCAATGCCGCGCCGATATTCGACGGTTATGTGCACGACTACCAGATGGGCGAAGCCATTGCCCTGACGGGCTTCCAGAATGCCCGCCGCACCCTTCTTGAAAGCCCGCTTGACGATTTCTATTTCGACGCCACCTACGCCAATGTCATGGGCGCGAGCCGGCAGGGCAAGGCGCAGGTCGTCAATCTCGACATCCGGCGCAAGATCGCCGATCTCGAGCTTTCCGGCATGCCGCACCTGGGCTCCGGGATCACCTGGAACTGGCGCGGCCGCACCGTGATGGCCAGCCCGAACCTCAAGGACGGCGCGGTCACCGTGATCGACATGAAGACCTGGCAGACGATAACAAGCATCGCCACGCTGGGGCCGGGCTTCTTCACGCGTTCCCATGAAAACTCCCGCTTCGCCTGGGTCGATTCGATGATGAGCAGCAACAAGGACACGCTGCAGGTGATCGACAAGAGCACGCTGCAACGGGTCGCCGAACTGCGGCCGGAAAAGGGCAAGACGCTGGCCCACGTCGAATTCACCCGCGATGGCCGCTACGCCCTGGCCAGCCTCATGGAGCGCCGCGCCGACGGCGGCGCGCTGATAGTGTTTGATGCCGAGACCTTCAAGGAAGTCAAACGCATCCCGATGGACAAGCCGGTCGGCAAGTACAACCTCTACAACAAGATCAACCGCTCGGAAGGCACAAGCCACTGATGGCGCTGCTACATCTCGATGATCCCCGCCAGCGCATCCCGGCCGGCACATTTTCGCTCTGGGCGCTGGGCTTCAGGCCCTTCTATCTGCTCGCCGCGCTGTTTGCCGCGCTCGCCGTTCCGGTCTGGGTGGCCGTGCTCGGCGGCCTCGTCAAGCTGCCGCTGCCGGGGCTCTGGTGGCATGCCCATGAAATGCTGTTCGGCTTTGTTGTTGCCGTTGTTGTCGGCTTCCTGTTTACCGCCGGGCGCAATTGGACCGGACTGCCGACGCCATCGGGAAAGCCCCTCGCCGCGCTGGCGCTGATCTGGCTGTGCGGTCGCATCGCCATGGCATTTGAAGGCGGCTTGATTGCCGCGCTGATCGACGTGCTGTTCCTGCCGGCGGCCGCAACAGCCCTGGGACGGGTTCTGCTGCGCGGCCGCAGTCAGCGCAATTACTTCCTGCCGGTCCTGCTCATGGTCATGGCCGGAAGCAATCTGGCCTTTCATCTGGCCCGCCTGCAGTTCATTGCAGTCGACCCGGTGACGACGCTGCATCTCATGCTGAGCCTGGTCGTCATGCTGGAAACCATCATTGGCGGCCGCGTCATTCCTTCGTTCACGGCCAGCGCCTTGCGCGGGACGCCAGGCTTTCGCCAGTGGCAGCGACCGTGGCTCAACCATGCCGCGATTGCAAGCAGCGCAATCGCACTCTTGCTCTGGAGCCTGAATGCACCGGAGTTTGTCGGCGCACCCGTTGCTGCGCTGGCGGCCCTGCTGCAACTGGCCAGAACCCTGGGCTGGAATCCCGCCGCGACGCGCCACACCCCGTTGCTGTGGATTCTGCATGCCGGACATCTCTGGATAGCGGTTGGTTTGGCGCTGATTGCAGCCGGCGGCGTGGCGTCGCTGCCGCCGTCGGCGCCGGTACATGCGCTGGCCATCGGCGCCACCGGCAGCCTGATCCTCGGCATGATCACGCGCACCGCACTTGGCCACACCGGCCGTATACTTGAGGTCAGCCGGTTCGAAGTCACGGCCTACGGCTTGATTCAGATGGCTGCCGCAACCCGTGTGCTTACTCTCCTGGCCCTGCCGCTTGCCGCGGCAGCAGGCATTCAGATTGCCGCCACGGCCTGGACGCTGGCTTTCCTTCTTTACCTGTGGCGCTACACACCCTGGCTGATCCGGTCTCGTGCTGACGGTCAGCCCGGCTGAAGAAGAAACCGGGCCCGGGGTGTTCCCCCGGCTCGCCGTTTGCATCGCCGGACAGCGGGCAAAAACTTATGACGTCAAATTTCAAATCCATGACACAAAACCAAGTTACTGCACACGCCAAGCCGGGTTGGGTCTATCTTGTCGGCGCCGGCCCGGGCGACCCGGAACTGCTGACACTGAAGGCGGCGCGTCTGATAGGCGAGGCCGACGTGCTGGTATACGACAACCTGGTATCCGGCGCTGTCCTTGAACTGGCCAATCCGGCCGCCGAGCGAATTTACGCCGGAAAGGAACGAGGCAACCACTCGCTGCCGCAACCGGAGTTGAGCCTGCTCCTGGTGCGCCTGGCCAAGTCCGGCAAGCGCGTTGTCCGGCTCAAGGGGGGCGATCCCTACACCTTCGGTCGCGGCGGTGAAGAGGTGGAAGTACTTGCCGCGGACGACGTGCCTTTCGAGGTCATCCCGGGCATTACCGCGGCAGCCGGGGTGGCCGCCTACGCCGGGATCCCCTTGACGCACCGCGATCACGCCCAGGCCTGCGTCTTCGTTACCGGCCATCTCAAGGACGGCAGCATGAACCTGGATTGGCCCGGGCTGGCGCGCAAATCACATACGGTGGTGATTTACATGGGACTCGCCGGCTTGCCCTGCCTTTGCAGCAAACTCATCGAGCATGGCTTGCCCGCCGATTGGCCGGCCGCGATCGTGCAACAGGGCACTCAGCCGTCGCAGCGCACCCTGACCGGCACGCTGGCCACTCTGCCCGGACTGGCGGAGAGCGCAGGACTGCGCCCGCCGACCTTGATCATCGTCGGCAGCGTGGTCACCCTTCAAAGCAAGCTGCGCTGGTTCCGCGAAACCCAACCGTAGGCGCCGGCCGTCTGGCAGGCAGCCGGCGCGGAGGAAGCGGTGCCGCCTCAGTGCTTGATGAAGTCGATCATCACGCCCCCGGCGTCGCGCTGGCGGTAGGCAATTTCGACACCGTCGGCGTAGCGCGCGCGCAGTTGCTCCAGCAGCGGCAAGGGATCGTGATCGTTGACGAAGCGCATGGTCTCGCCGGCGCGGAGTGCGTCAAGTGCGCCGAAAATGGCGGCGTGACGGAAACGCTTGGCGATACCGCGGGCATCGAACGGGTAAATGGCGTCGGCCGTGGTGTGGTTATGGACTTGAATCGTGGTCATGGCAAGCTTCCGTCGGGTGAGTAGCGCCGGATCATAGTGGGCTAAGTCGCCCGGGTAATTGATCTGGATTAGTTCTTCCGCTACCTGGTGCGGCGCTCAGTGTTCCTTGCCGTCGACGCGCGGCAGCATCAGCCACGGAATATAGCGCCAGCCAAGCATGCCGAAACAGACCAGCCAGCAACCCGCCGCCAGTCCCGTCAGCGGGAGATAGGCCGCCGGCATCAGCTGGGGCGCGCCCACGCGGAGGAAAAAACCTGCCAGCATCAACCACAAGACCGCCTTGTCCTGCGCATCGAATGCCACCTTGCGTCCGGTGTGGCCGCGGCAAATGCGCACGATCATGGCCGGCGTGATGAGCCCCATCACGCCAATGGTAAAGACATGCACGGCCACCGTACCGACCGCAGCGTAGCCGCCGGGCCCGGCGAGAATGTCGATCAGCAGTTGCGCGATGATGGCCAGGTAGCCGATGTACATGATGCCGATGTCAAGCCGCCGCAAGGCGATCTGCGGCTGCCACAGCAGCCAGCGAGCGGCCAGCAGCGCAGCCAGCAGCAGCGTCGCGGCGGTGGCCAGGGCAGGCGGCAGCAGGTGTCCGAACACCAGCAGCAGAGCCAATCCCTTGATGGCGTGGTCGAGCGGTGCGATGCGCGGCAGCGCAAGCTGAAACGCCGACTTCATGAATTGAGTCAGGGTCCGTTCGAGCATGATCAGGAAGGCCAGGCGGAACAGGGCGAGCGTCATGCCTGTGCCGGCGGCGAAATTTTCGAGCAGCAGAAACTTGGCCGGCAGGAACAGCGGCAAGGCCAGCAGGAAGAAGGCGTTGTCGCGATAGCTGTCCTGCTCACGGTGGCGGATCAGCGTGCGCATCAGCAGCGTGACGATGGCGGCCAGAAACAGGTTGTTCGAGACGAGGAACAGGAGTCGCGGCCAGCCGCCGCCGAAAGCCATCCCGGCCCGCTCGAACAACCAGGCCGTGGCCAGAAACATCAGCGTGCCGCCGTGGTAGCCACGGACGCCCACCCAGTTCTTGGTCGAGGTCAGCAGAAAACCGCCGAGCACCGCCCAGCCGAAGCCGAAGAACATCTCGTGGGCGTGCCACTGCATGGCGGGCACGGCAAGGGCCGCCGGCGCCACCACGCTGCCGGAGAACATCAGCACCCAGATCAGCGGCAGACCCGCCCCGGCCATGCAGGCCAGGGCAAAGAAGGGTCTGAAGCCGACCAGCCAGAGGGGGCGGGTTGCGTAGTGCATGGGAAGTCAGCCTTTATCGGAATCTGATGGTCCGCATGGCGCGCTTCTGCCGGGCAAGCCGACTGACGACGGGTAGCGCACCATGCCGGCCTCGGTGACCACGGCGTCGAGGGGCATGTCGTGCGGCTGCGGCCGGATATCGGCGACGCGGGCCAGTTCGAAGCCGACGCCGATGGCCAGCGGGCGCGGAACCAGTGCCGCCAGGGTGCGGTCGAAGTAACCGCCGCCGTAGCCGAGCCGGAAGCCTTGCGTGTCGAAGGCCAGCAGCGGCAGCAGCACGATGTCGGGCACGACATCGGGGCCGTCGATGGGCACAGGGATGCCGTGGCGGTCGCTGTGCATCGCGGACGCGAGTGTCCAGTGGCGGAAGCGCATCGGCGCCGCGGCGACCTCGGCGACCGGCATCGCGGCATTCCAGCCGCGTCTGATCAGGAGGCCTGCCAGCGGTCGCGCATCGAACTCGCCGCGTACCGGCGCACAGAAGGCCAGCGTCTGCGGTGGCAACGCCGTCAGCAGCGTCGCGAGGTGCGCCTCGATCCGCGCCGAGAGCGCGGCATGGGCAGATCCGTCAAGTTCCATGCGTGCGGCCAGCTTTTCGCGGCGCAGCGCAGCGCGAAAAACGGAGGAATCGGTGGTGTGTTCGCTGGACGGAGAGGGAGCAGCCATGTGCTAACGTGGGGCCGGAACGAGTAAATAAGAACTACTGGATGAACTATAACCCCAAGCCCTCCCTGTCCCTATCGCGAATTGCCGTCATTGCGGGCTTTACGGTCGCTGTCGCGGCAGCGGCGATGCCGGTGTTCGCCGACCGCGGCGACGCCGCCTTCCTTTCGGCGCGGGAAGCCTTCCGCAACGGCGAGCGGGTCCGCCTCGGGCGTCAGATGCAGGCGCTGCAGGGACATCCGCTGCACGCCTGGGCCGAGTACTGGGCCTTGCGCCTGCGCCTTGACGATGGCGATGCCGGCGGGGTGCCGGACTACCTGGCGCGCTACGCCGGCGCCTATCTCGCCGAAAAATTGCGCGGCGACTGGCTGCGCGTGCTGGGCAAGAACCGCGACTGGGAAAGCTTCCAGCGCGAACTGCCGGCACTGGCCGCGCCCGACAACGAACTGAGCTGCTACGCGGCGCAGGCCGCCGGCAGCGCAGACATGGTGCGTGCGCTGTGGAACAGCGGCCAGGATCTGCCGCAAGCCTGCGAGGCGCTGGTCGACCAACTGGTGGCGGCCTCCACCCTGAGTGTCGAGGAAGTCTGGCAGCGCGTGCGCCGCCTGCTCGAAGCCAAGCGGGCGGGCGCGGCACGCAGCGCGGCGGGCTACTTGCCGGCGGCGGAAGGTTTTGACGGGCGCGGCCTCGAAGCCATCGCGCAAAGCCCGGCGCGTCATCTCGACAAGCTGCCGGCGAACTTTGCGGCACGGCGCGGCGGCCGCGAAACGGTCTTGTTCGCGGTGCAGCGCCTTGCAAGGAATGATCCGCAGGACGCGGCAAGGCGCTTCGCCCGCATCGAGCCGCAATTCACCGCCGAAGAGCGCGCCTATGCCTGGGGCCAGCTGGCCTGGCAGGCGGCGCTGCGCCACCAGCCGGAGGCGCAGGCCTGGTACCGGAATGCCGCCGGCACGGCCTTGTCGGAAGAACAGCTGGCCTGGCAGGTCCGCGCTGCGCTGCGCCTGCACGACTGGAACGCCGTGCAACGGGCGATCGCCGACATGCCACCGAAACTTTCGGCGCAAGCGGACTGGATCTATTGGCGGGCTCGCGCCCTGGCGGCGCAAGGCCGGACCGATGAGGCGCGCGCGGATTACCTGAAGATCGCCGGTCAGCCCAATTTCTACAGCAACCTCGCCGACGAGGAACTCGGCCGCGCCATTGAAGTCCCTGCCCGCGCCAGCGCTCCCAGTGCCGAGGAACTGGCCATCGCCGCCGCCAATCCGGGCTTCCAGCGTGCGCTGGCGCTGTTCCGCATCGACATGCGCGTTGAAGGCGTGCGCGAGTGGGCGTGGTCTCTGCGCGGCATGGATGACCGGACCCTGCTCGCCGCGGCGGAGTTCGCCAAGAGCCGCGAGGTATGGGACCGGGCCATCAATACCGCCGACCGCACGCTGCTGCAGCACAACTACAGTCTGCGCTACATCGCCCCCTTCAGCGACCGGGTGCTGCCCAAGGCCGACGAACTCGCCCTCAACAACGGTTGGGTTTATGGCCTGATGCGGCAGGAATCGCGTTTTGTCATGAACGCCAACTCAGCGGTCGGCGCCAAGGGTCTCATGCAGTTGATGCCCGCCACGGCAAAGTGGGTGGCGAAGAAGATCAAGCTGAGCAATTTCCAGCCGAAACGCGTCAGCGAAATGGATACCAATGTCACGCTCGGCACCAACTACATGAAGATGGTGCTGAAGTCGCTCGACAACCATCCGGTGCTGGCTTCCGCCGCCTACAACGCCGGCCCCGGCCGCGCCCGCAGGTGGCGCGCGGATCAGCCGCTGGAAGGCGCGATCTACGCCGAAACCATCCCTTTTGCGGAAACCCGCGACTACGTGAAAAAGGTCATGAGCAACGCCGTGTATTACAACACCTTGTTCGAAGGAAAACCGCAATCGCTGAAGGCCGTGCTCGGCATGGTGGGCGCGCGCGGACAAGGCGAGACCAACGTGGAGGAATTGCCGTGAAGAACATCCTTGTAATCGGTGGAACGGGTTTTCTCGGCTCGGCCATCGTGCGCGAACTGGCGCGCCGTCCCGCCACGGCCGGTTGCTTGATGACGCTGCCGACACGCCGTCGCGAACGGGCGAAGCACCTGCTGGTGTTGCCGACGGTGAGCGTGATCGACGCCGACGTGCATGATCCGGCGACGCTGGCGCGCCTGATGGCGGGGCAGGACGCCGTCATCAGCCTGGTGGGCATCCTCAAGGGCGGCGAAGGCGAACCCTACGGCCAGGGCTTTGCCCGCGCCCATGTCGAACTGCCGCGCAAGATCGCCGCCGCCGCCCGCGCCGCCGGCGTGCGCCGGGTGCTGCACGTCTCCGCCCTGAAGGCGACGGCCGACGCGCCTTCCGGATATCTGCGCTCCAAGGCCGCGGGCGAGGCGGTGCTGCTGGATGCGGGCCTCGATCTCACGCTGTTTCGTCCCTCGGTCATCTTCGGCGCGGGGGATGCCTTCCTCACCGTGTTCGCCGACCTCGCCCGGATCGCCCCGCTGTTCCCGCTGGCCGGCGCCGACGCGCGCTTTCAGCCGGTGTGGATCGAGGATGTGGTGGCGACGGTGGCGGGCAGCCTGCTGCGCTCCGACAGCATCGGTGCCGCCTACGACCTGTGCGGCCCGCAGCAATACAGCCTGCGCCAGCTGGTCAGCTATGCCGCGGCCGTTTCGGGCAACCCGCGCCCGGTGATCGGCTTGCCGGCCGCCATCGGCTGGCTGCAGGCCTGGGCCATGGAGTTCATTCCCAACGGCCCGATGACGCGCGACAACATCCGCTCCATGCGCGTCGCCAGCGTTTGCGACAACGGCTGCGCGCTGCCTTTCGGCCGCGTCGCGACACCGCTGGAAATGGTGGCGCCGGGCTATCTTCGCTAGCCATAACGATGACAAGGATGCAAATTTCACCGCAGAGGCGCAGAGGCGCAGAGGATTCGCGGAGAAAAGCATTGGCCCTGTGTCTTTCTCTGCGCTGCTTTTCTCTGCGCCTCTGCGCCTCTGCGGTAAGGTCTTTTCCGGCTTTCCCGGTTTAGCTCATGGAAATCTACGCTGTCGGCGGTGCGGTGCGCGACGAACTGATGGGCCTGCCGCTCAAGGACCGCGACTGGGTGGTGGTCGGTGCCACGCCGCAGGACATGCTGACTCGCGGCTTCACCCCGGTGGGGCGGGATTTCCCGGTCTTCCTGCATCCGCAGAGCCATGAGGAATATGCCCTGGCGCGCACCGAGCGCAAGACGGCGCCGGGCTACACCGGCTTTGCCTTCCATGCCGCGCCGGGCGTGACGCTGGAGCAGGACCTGGTCCGCCGCGACCTGACCATCAATGCCATGGCCCGCGATGCGGCCGGCGCGATCATCGACCCCCACGGCGGCCGCGCCGACATCGCGGCGCGCGTGCTGCGGCACGTCTCGCCGGCCTTCGCCGAAGACCCGGTGCGCATCCTGCGCGTGGCCCGTTTCGCGGCACGCTTCGCCGACTTCACGCTGGCGCCGGAAACCCTGCAACTGATGCGCAGCATGGTGGCCGCGGGCGAGGTGGATGCGCTGGTAGCTGAACGCGTCTGGCAGGAACTGGCCCGCGGCCTGATGGAGGCGCGGCCTTCAAGGATGTTCGCGGTGCTGCGCGAATGCGGCGCGCTGCGGCGCCTGCTGCCCGAACTCGATGCACTGTGGGGCGTGCCGCAGCGTGCCGACTACCATCCCGAAGTCGACACCGGCGTGCATGTCATGATGGTGATCGACATGGCGGCACGACTCGGCGCCGCACTGCCGGCGCGCTTTGCCGCACTGATGCACGACCTCGGCAAGGCACGCACGCCGGCCGACATCCTGCCGCGCCACCACGGCCACGAAGCCAAGGGCGTGGCCCTGATCGAACCTGTTTGCGAACGGCTGCGGGTGCCGGCCGATTGCCGCGACGTGGCGCGTCTTGTAGCGCGGTTTCACGGCGATATGCACCGCGTCGCCGAATTGCGTGCGGAAACCAAACTGACTCTGCTCGAGCGCTGCGATGCCTTGCGCCGGCCGGATCGCTTCGAGCTGATACTGCTGGCCTGTGAAGCGGATTATCGCGGCCGCCTCGGCTGGGAGGAGTGCGACTACGCGGCGGCGGCGGAGTGGAAAGCAGCGCTGGCTGCGGTGCGCGCGGTCGATGCCGGCGTCATTGCCGGGGCCACCGCCGAGCCGAAGAACATCCCCGCCAATATCGCCAGGGCTCGCGTCGAGGCCCTGCGGATGATGAGTTCTAAATCAGCCAGCCGATAATTGCGGCGATCACGGAAAACACCAGGGCCGAGGCGAAGGGGAAGCTGTAGTTCCTGCCGCGCAGGCGGAAACGCAGATCCCCCGGCAGTCGGCCCAGCGGCATCAGGCGCCTGAGCGCCGGCTGCACGAGGCCGACGAGGAACACAGCGACAAACAGGACGATCAGCCACTTCAGCATGAGGGGGCGCGGTAGAATCGGGCAAGACACGCATACTACCGGAGCAGCGCTCCATGAAGCCCGCCACACCGGGCGGTTCCCCGACACAAAATGAATAAGCCCCGCTTCGAATCGCACGAGGTTCTCGTACAACTCCCCGTCGGCCAGCCCAAGGCGGTGCCGCTGCTTTTCGTACACGGCGCCTATACCGCGGCCTGGTGCTGGGATGAACACTTTCTGTCCTACTTCGCCGAGGCCGGTTACGCCGCCTACGCCGTCAGCCTGTCGGGACACGGCGCAACACCGGGGCGCAAGCATCTCGACAGCTTTTCCATCAACGACTATGTCAAGGATGTCGCCACCGTTGCCGCAGCGCTGCCGGCGCCGCCGGTGCTGATCGGGCATTCGATGGGCGGCTTCGTGGTGCAGAAGTATCTTGAGGATCACGAAGCCCCGGGAGCGGTGCTGATGTGCGCCGTGCCGCCGCAAGGGCTGTTGTCGGCGGCGATGGGCATGATGTTCTCCAAGCCGGGCATGATGCAGGACCTGAACAGCCTGATGAGCGGCGGCAAGGCATCGCTGGAAACTCTGCGCGAGGCTTTGTTTGCCCAGCCCGTTTCGCTCGACGACCTGAAGCGCTATTACAAGGGTTCGCAGTCCGAATCGCATCGCGCCCTGTGGGACATGTCGCTGTTCGGCATGCCGCGTGCGGCTCGCGTCAAGCGCACGCCTCTGCTGGTGCAGGGTGCCGAATTCGATCACCTGATTCCGGCTTCGCTGGTGGAAATGACGGCCCGCACCTACGACATCGAAGCCAACATCTTTCCCGGCATGGGCCACGGCCTGATGCTGGAGCGCGACTGGAAGAAGCCGGCGCGGCAGATTCTCGACTGGCTGCAGGAACTGCAGGCATGATCGTCATCTTCCAGTCTCCCGCCTCCGGCGACGTCATCATGTTCGGCGACGTGGCGCAGCGCATGATGAAAATCATGGGCAAGGACGTCACCGACAAGGGCATCGTCACCGTCGAGCAACTGCCGGATGCGATCGCGCGCCTCAAGGCCGCCATCGAGGAAGACAAGCAGCAGCGGGCGGGATTGCAGGACGAGGACCTGCCGCAAACGGAGCCGGCCGGCAGCGGCGGCGCAAAAAGTTCGCGGCCGTTCGTGACGCTGACGCAGCGCGCCGTGCCCCTGCTGGAACTGCTGGAGTGGTCCCTGAAGAAAAAGAAGCCGGTGGTCTGGGGCGTCTGATCCGGCGTCAGCGGGGCTTGCCGGCGCCGACGAAGGCTATCGGGAAGACCGCCTCCGGTCCCGCGCCCTTGGCCGCCTGCGCGGCGTAGTCCGGCATCTGTGCGCCGATGCCGGCGGCCTGGGTCAGCTTGCCGAGCAGCACCTGCAACTGGTCGGTGAACCAGTCCTCCTCGCAGTGCGTCGGCACGAACAGCAGTTCGCGTACCCGGTCGGGAATCTCTTCCCTGGGGATGACGTCGTTGGCGGCATAGGCGGCGGAAAAGAACGGCCCGGCGATGAAGCGCAGCTGCCAGCCTTCTTCCTCGTCCGGCAGCAGGATGAAGACGCGCGCGCCTTCGGCGGTCTCCGTCTGTTCATCGTCGTCGTCGCCGAATACCGGCATCGCGGCAAATGCCGCCTGCCGGCCCTGTTTGACCAGCAGCACGGCGTCGTTGAAGCTCAGGCGTTCTGCATCTTGCATCGGCTTCTCCTTGGAGTCACAGCAACGGGGCGAGCCATTTTTCGGCTTCCTCCAGCGGCATATTGTTCCGCTGCGCCCAGTCTTGCAACTGGTCGCGGCCGATCTTGCCGACGGCGAAGTAGCGGGCTTCGGGGTGTGCCAGATAGAAGCCGGCGACCGAGGCCGCCGGCATCATGGCGTAGCTCCCGGTGAGCTCCATGCCGGCATTGCCGGGCGCGTCGAGCAGGCTGAAGAGTGCGCCCTTCGAGGTGTGATCGGGGCAGGCCGGGTAGCCCGGTGCCGGACGGATGCCGGCATACTTTTCGGCGATCAGGGCCGCGCTGTCCAGGGACTCGCCGGCGGCATAGCCCCAGTAGTCCCTGCGCACCCGCTCATGCAGCCATTCGGCGGCGGCCTCGGCCAACCGGTCGGCCAGCGATTTCAGCATGATGGCGCGGTAGTCGTCGTGCTCTGCGGCGAACCCGGCGAGCTTCGTTTCGATGCCGATGCCGGCGGTGACGGCGAAGGCGCCGGCGTAATCGCCCTCGGGCGCAAGGAAGTCGCTGAGGCACTGCTGCGGCTTGCCGGCCGGCCGTTCCTGCTGCTGACGCAGGCCGTGCCAGATCATCAATGGCGTGTTGCGCGCTGTGTCGGTATGGAACACGATGTCGTCGCCGATCGCCTGCACCGGAAAGAGACCGAACACCGCATTGGCGCTGATCCACTTTTCCGCGATGAGCTGCTGCAGCATGGCCCGGCCGTCGCTGAAGACATTGCGCGCTGCCTCGCCGACGACGGCGTCGTCGAGAATTTTCGGATAGCTGCCGGCCAGGTCCCAGGTCTGGAAGAAGGGGCCCCAGTCGATGTATTCCGCCAGCACGGCGAGATCGAGGTTCTTCAGCACGGTGACGCCAAGCTGCTTCGGCTTTACCGGCGCGTAGCTGAGTTGCGGCCGGTTGGCGCGGGCGGCCGCCAGCGAGACCAGCGGCACGCCCTTCTTGCCGGCGTGCTGGGCGCGGACCTTGTCGTAGTCGGCGGCGACTTCGGTGACGAAAGAATCGCGCATGTCGAGCGACAGCAGTTTGGTGACGACGCCGACGGCGCGCGACGCGTCCGGCACATACACCACCGGCCCGGCGTAGTTCGGCGCGATCTTGATCGCGGTATGGGCGCGCGAGGTGGTCGCGCCGCCGATCAGCAGCGGCACCGCATTTCCGTCAGCAAAGCCCTGACGCTGCATCTCTGCGGCGATGTGGCTCATCTCCTCCAGCGATGGCGTGATCAGGCCGGACAGGCCGATGGCCTGCGCGCCGTGCTCCCTGGCCGCATTCAGAATCTTGTCGGCGGAGACCATGACGCCGAGGTCGATGATGTCGTAGCCGTTGCAGCCCAGTACCACGCCGACGATGTTCTTGCCGATGTCATGGACATCGCCCTTCACCGTGGCGATCACGATGCGGCCCTTGGAGGTGCTGCCGGTGCGCTTCTTCTCCTCCTCGATCCAGGGGATCAGGTGGGCCACGGCCTGCTTCATGACGCGCGCCGACTTGACCACCTGCGGCAGGAACATCTTGCCGGCGCCGAACAGGTCGCCGACCACGTTCATGCCGTTCATCAACGGCCCCTCGATCACCGCCAGCGGTGGCCTGCCTTCTGCGGTCAACGCGGCGCGGCATTCCTCGGTGTCGGCGACGACGAAGTCGGTGATGCCCTTCACCATCGCATGTTCGAGGCGCTTGTCGACACTCCATTGGCGCCAGGCCAGGTCGACCACCTGTTCCTTTGCGGCGCCCTTGACCCGCGTCGCCAGTTCGATCAGCGCGTCCCCGGCGCCGGGGACGCGGTTGAGCACGACGTCCTCGACCTTCTCGCGCAGTTCGGGCGCAAGATCGTCATACACGCCCAGCTGGCCCGCATTGACGATGCCCATGGTGAGGCCCGCCTTGACCGCGTGAAAGAGGAACACCGTATGGATCGCCTCACGCATGGCATCGTTGCCGCGGAAGGAAAACGACACGTTGGAGACGCCGCCGGAACTTCTGGTGAAGGGCAGGTTCGTCTTGATCCAGCCCAGCGCGTTGATGAAATCGACGGCGTAATTGTCGTGTTCGGCAATGCCGGTGGCGATGGCGAAGATGTTCGGATCGAAGACGATGTCCTCGGCCGGGAAGCCGTCCGCCGTCAGCACGTCGTAGGCGCGCCGGCAGATGCCGATCTTGCGCTCATAGGTGTCGGCCTGGCCCTGCTCGTCGAAGGCCATGACGATCACCGCCGCGCCGTAGCGCCGCGCCAGCCGCGCCTGTTCGAGGAACTTCGCTTCGCCTTCCTTCATCGAGATGGAATTGACGATGCCCTTGCCCTGGATGCACTTGAGGCCCGCCTCGATCACCTCCCACTTCGAACTGTCCAGCATCAGCGGCACTTTGCAGATGTCCGGTTCCGAGCCGACCAGGTGCAGGAAGCGCACCATCGCCGCCTGCGAATCGAGCATGGCTTCGTCCATGTTGATGTCGACCACCTGCGCGCCGTTCTCGACCTGCTGCCGGGCGACGGCCAGCGCGTCGTCGAAGCGGCCTTCGAGGATCATGCGGGCGAAGGCCTTGGAGCCGGTGACGTTGGTGCGCTCGCCGACATTGACGAACAGGCTGTCGTCGCCGACGTTGCAGGCTTCGAGGCCGGCCAGGCGCAGCTTCTTTTCGATCTGCGGGATGACGCGCGGCGTCATGCCCTGCAAGGCATCGGCGATGGCGCGGATGTGCTCGGGCGAGGTGCCGCAGCAGCCGCCGGCGATGTTGATGATGCCGTCCCGGCCCCATTCGCGGATCTCGTCGGCCAGCATCTGCGGCGTTTCGTCGTAGCCGCCGAAGGCATTGGGCAGGCCGGCGTTGGGATGGGCGGAGATGAAGCAGTCGCAGAGCCGCGACAGTTCCTCGACATGCTGGCGCAGGTCTTTGGCGCCGAGCGCGCAGTTGAGGCCGAAGGACAGCGGCCGCGCATGGCGCAGCGAGTTCCAGAATGCTTCCGCGGTCTGGCCGGAAAGCGTGCGTCCCGAAGCGTCGGTTATGGTGCCGGAAATCATCAGCGGCCAGCGCCGGCCGGCCTCGTCGAAGAACTTCCCGATGGCGAACAGTGCGGCCTTGGCGTTGAGCGTATCGAACACCGTCTCGACCAGCAGGATGTCGGCGCCACCCTCGGTCAAGCCACGCGCGGCCTCGACGTAATCGGCCACCAGTGCATCGAAGGTGATGTTGCGCGCGCCGGGATCATTGACGTCGGGCGACAGCGAAGCGGTGCGCGAGGTCGGCCCCAGCACGCCGGCGACGAAGCGCGGCTTGTCGGGCGTGGAAAAGCGGTCCGCTGTCTCGCGCGCCAGGCGCGCTGCGGCGACGTTGAGCTCGAAGGCCAGATCGGCCAGCCCGTACTCGGCCTGCGACACCCGCGTCGCGTTGAAACTGTTGGTCTCGATGATGTCGGCGCCGGCGGCGAGGTACTCGGCGTGGATGCCGCCGATGACGTCGGGCCGGGTCAGGCACAGCAGGTCGTTGTTGCCCTTCAGGTCCTTGTCATGCGACGCAAGACGCGCGCCGCGATAGTCGGCCTCGACCAGACCGTGGCGCTGCACCATGGTGCCCATGGCGCCATCGAGAATGAGGAGGCGTTGCGCCAGCAACTGGCGCAATTCGGTGCTGCGGTCGGCTTGCATGGAAATGGCGCGGTGCTGCGCGAAGGGCTTGAATTGCTGCGGATTTTAACATTCGTCGCGGCCGCGGCGGCGGGCCCGGCGTACTGCCGGGCTGCCTAACACTGCTTTGTGCAGGGTTCCAGCGGCAGGCCGTGCTTGATCCAGCCGGGGCCGGCGCCGCTGCCGGCCATGCCTTCCCTGATGTTATAGACCTGCGTGAAGCCGACGCTTTGCAGGTAGCGCTGCACCTGGGTGCTGCGGTTGCCGGTTCGGCAGATCAGCGCGACGGGCGCGCTCCGGTCGCCCTTGAGTTCGACCAGCAGTTGCTCGACAAAGCCGGCGGC
>CAINHS010000042.1 GCA_903848955.1 uncultured beta proteobacterium | reverse complement strand
TTCATACGCTTCCTCAAATCTCATCTTCCGGATCTCCTGTAGCAGTTCCGTCCGTTTCATCTCGTACCCCCTTCGGGGCACTATGACGACCGGACAGATGTCGTGCTACAGAACCGGACAACTCATTAACTCGCAACATGCGTTCATATCGGAGTTGCGGAAACGGGCGTCTTTTGATACTTTAGACCTTGACATAAATTAACCGCGCTCCTTTCCATGTCCAAGAAATCCGCAACCCCCGCTTCCGACACCGAAACGCGCGCCACCTCCGGGCACGCGCCGGACTTGAGGTTGTGGTTGCGCACGCTGACCTGCACCAATCTGATCGAAAACCATCTCCGCTCGCGCTTGCGCGCCGAATTCGACATCACGCTGCCGCGCTTCGACCTCATGGCCCAGCTTGAGCGATCGCCGCAGGGACTCAAGATGGGCGAGTTGTCGAAACGCATGATGGTTACAGGTGGCAACGTCACCGGAATTACCGATCAGCTCGTCGGCGAAGGACTGGTCATCCGCGAAGACAGCCCCAAGGACAGGCGTGCGTACATAGTCAGGCTTACAGCGGAGGGTCGGCGCAGCTTCCGGAGAATGGCGGAAGCGCACGAGAAATGGGTGGTCGAACTGTTCTGCGGGATGGACGAAAAGCAGCGCGAGCAGCTCTACGAATTGCTGGCCGCCCTGAAAACAAGCGCCGCCAAGGTTGCCCAAAAAAAATAGGCGGAGCTGAAGAGCACAGGATCCGGCGAAGTTCTGCCGTACAATCTGGCTGCTTACGTTCGCTGAGCCGGCCGTCCAACTCCGCAGGGGATACCTTCCCGCTTTCCGCGGGGACGCGAAGCCGGCATCGACCGCCACTGAAACTCGTTTAGCATTCCATCGCCCGCGACGAACATGAAACCCAGCTATGGTCTGATCCTGATTCTTCTGACACCCTGGCTCGCCAGTTGTGAACAGTTGGGCTACGAAAGTCCTGCGGCAGTACAGGCCCGTGAAGAAGCCGAAGGCAAGGCCGTCGGCAGCGGCTGCAGGCAGACGGGGCGTGCCCTCGAAGACTGCTATCAGAACAATCGCAAGGCGCCGAAAGCCGCCATCTTCACCGGTTGGCGGGAGATGGATGCCTACATGCGCGAAAACAAGATCGAGGAAATCAAGCCCGAGCCTTCGCTGAAGCCGTCTCCGGTCAAAGGCCGGCCGCTGGAATCGGCCGAAGCCGCCGCGGAACCGGCGCCGCAGAAGCACGAAGCTGCAACCGCCAAAGCGGCTGCCGGCATTGAAAAGAAGCCTGCGGAAGCCAAGCCGGCAGAAACTGCCCCACCAAGAAAAGCCAGACCGCCGCTTGCCCGTTGATGCCGCCGTACTGCGGCTGAACTGCGCCAACCAGGCAACCTGAATGCAGTCGCCGCAGGGAAATACATGAAGAAGCCTGTCGCCGTTCTGCTCGTCGCCGCTGCCATCATCGGCACCGTGCTGTTCTGGCTTTCCGGCAACATCGACGGCCTGATCAGGAGCGCAATTGCAAACCATGGCAGCGCCATGACCCTGGCAACCGTCAGTGTCGACGCGGTCAAGATACTGCCTGCCGACGGCAAAGGCAGCATCAACAATCTGGTGATCGGCAATCCGGCAGGTTTCAAGACGGCATATGCGCTGAAGGTAGCCCGCATCGACATCGACATCGATATCGGCTCGGTCGCCGCAGATGTCATCGTAATTCGTCGCATTGCCATCCATGCCCCCGACGTAATCTATGAGAAGGCTGACTCGACCACCAACTTCGACGTCCTGCAGAAAAACATTGCGGCCTATCTCGGCCCCGCCGGCAGCAGGAAAGGCGGCAGCAAGCTGATCATCGAAGAACTGAGCATCCGTGACGCCACGGCGCAGGCCAGCGCCGCCTTCATGAACGGCAAGACCGTCAGCGTGGCGCTGCCCGACATCAGCTTGCGCAACCTCGGCAAAGCCACGGGCGGCATCAGTCCCGGCGAACTGGGGCAGGAAGTCGCCGGCGCGCTGAAGGCCAAACTGAGCGGGGCGGTGAGCTTCGAGCGACTGATGAATTCCGCCGGCGAAGCGCTCGGCAAGGCCGGCGCGGCCGTCAGGGGCCTGTTCAAGTAAGCCGTTGCCGGCCGTCAGGCATTTTGTCGTCGCGGCTTCGGGCGCGCCGAAGCCGAATTGATGGCGCCGACAACAGTCGCGCGGCGTCGCCGGCGTCTGTAATACAATACGTGCCATGAGCGCCCTGCCGGTTGGCGCCCGATCCGGCATTCCGCCGCATTTCCCTCACGCGCTTCGCCGCCTGAACCGGTTCCCCGCAAGGGGCAGGCCGATTCAGGAGTTCCATTGAACGCGACCACGCAGAGCCTTTCCCATTCCGCCGACGGCAGCACCGACGCCGCCCAGCCCGCAGCCGCAAACAGCGCCCCTCCGGCAACTTTCGATCAGCTCGGACTGCTGCCCGAGTTGCTGCGCGCCATCCAGGATGCCGGCTACACGACGCCGACCCCGATACAAACGCAGGCCATCCCGATCATCCTGGCGGGCAAGGACGTCATGGGTGGCGCCCAGACCGGCACCGGCAAGACGGCAGGCTTCACCCTGCCGCTGCTGCAGCGCCTGGCCCGTCATGCCAGCAGTTCGCCCTCGCCTGCCCGCCATCCGGTCCGGGCATTGATTCTGGCGCCGACGCGCGAGTTGGCGATGCAGGTGCATCAAAGCGTCGTCACCTACAGCAAGCACCTGCCGCTGCGCTCGGTCTGCATCTACGGCGGCGTCGATATCCGGCCGCAGATCGCCGAGTTGCGCGAAGGCCGCGAGATCGTCGTCGCCACGCCGGGGCGGTTGCTCGACCACGTGCAGCAAAAGAGCGTCACCTTCAACTTCGTCGAGGTGCTGGTGCTCGATGAGGCCGACCGCATGCTGGACATGGGATTCATCCCCGACATCAAGCGCATCCTCGCCATGCTGCCGAAGGAACGGCAGAGCCTGCTGTTCTCGGCTACCTTCTCCAACGAGATCAAGAACCTCGCCGACAGCATGCTCAAGGCGCCGCAACTGATCGAGGTGGCGCGGCGCAACACGGTCATCGAGACCATCACCCACCGCGTCTATCCGGTAGCCTCCGACCTCAAGCGCAGCCTGCTGGTGCATCTGCTGACGCATCAGGATGACCTGCAGCAGGTGCTGGTATTCGTCGGCACCAAGTTCGGCGCCAGCCGCCTCGCCGTCTATCTGGCGCGGCAGGGCATCGCCGCCGATGCCATTCACGGCGACAAGAGCCAGCAGCAACGCACCGAGGCGCTGGAAGGCTTCAAATCAGGCAAGATCCGCGTCCTGGTCGCCACCGACGTCGCCGCGCGCGGCCTCGACATCGATGACTTGCCCCACGTCATCAACTACGAGTTGCCGCACACCGCCGAAGACTACATTCATCGCATCGGCCGCACCGGCCGCGCCGGCAAGCATGGCGACGCCACTTCGCTGTTCGCGCCCGAAGAAACACAACGCCTGGCCGACATCGAAAGGCTGATCAAGCGCCCCATCGAACGCGTCGAGATCAGCGGCTTCAACATGGGCACCGCCGTGCCTGAACGCGGACGCGAACGCAGCGGCGGCGGTCATCGTCGCGAGCACGAAGAACACCGTCGCGAACGCGACGTCAAACAGCACGACCGCCGCCCGCCGCCCCATCTGCCGGCGCCTGCTGCCCACGTGCCGAGAATCGATCCGCGCCTGCCGCGACTCGACTTTGATCCGAACAAACCCTATGTCAGCAAGGCCGGCGCGGTCGAAGCCAGTGCCGAAAAGCCGGCCACGCCGCGTCCGCAGCGTCCGGTGGCAGCGCTCCTCGGCGGATTCGGCAAGAAATAGGCACGAACGGCCATGCGCGGCGAAGCAGCGTGGCAGTTCGATCTGCGCCGGCCCGGCGTTGAAGACCCCGGCACCCCGGTCATCGTTCCCGGCGGACACAGGCGCATCAACCAGAATCTTCCGCTGCCGATAGCCTGGCCGCCGGAGGCCGCCCGGCGCGGCAAGCGGCAGAAAACCGCGCCTTGATACACCACACCAGCAAGGAGACGACATGAAACTTGTCCGCTTCGGCCCCAAGGGGCGCGAAAAACCCGGTCTGATAGACGCGGCAGGCACGTTGCGCGATCTTTCCGGTCATGTCGCCGACATCGGCTGGAATGAACTCTCGACGGCGGGGCAAAAGCGTCTGCGCGCGCTGAGTCCGGCCAGCTTGCCGGAAGTTCGCGGCAAGCCGCGCCTCGGCGTGCCCTTCACCGGCATTTCCAAGATCGTCGGCATCGGCCTCAATTACCGCGCCCACGCCATCGAAGCCAAAATGCCGATTCCGGCTGAGCCGGTGATGTTCATGAAGGCCACCACCTGCATCAGCGGCCCCTGCGATCCGATCCTGATGCCCCCAGGCAGTACCAAGCTCGACTGGGAAGCCGAACTCGGCATCGTCATCGGCCGCGAGACCCGTCACATCGACGAGGCACACGCGCTCGATCACGTCGCAGGCTATTGCGTGTTCCACGACGTCTCGGAACGCGCCTTCCAGCTCGAACGCGGCGGCCAGTGGGACAAGGGCAAGGGTTGTGACAGCTTCGGTCCCATCGGCCCCTGGCTGGTGACCAGGGACGAGGTCAGGGACCCGCAGCAACTGCACCTGTGGCTCGATGTCAATGGCGAACGCATGCAGGACTCGACCACCGCCGACATGATCTTTTCCTGCGCCGAAATCGTCAGCTACGTTTCGCGCTTCATGACGCTGCTGCCCGGCGACGTGATCTGCACCGGTACGCCGCAGGGCGTCGGCATGGGGCGCGGCCGCTTCCTTCAGATCGGCGACCAGGTGAAGCTTGGCGTTGAGGGTCTGGGGGAACAGCAGCAAACCGTGGTGGCGGCAAAGCTGCGCTGAGGAAAACTCGGTACTGCTGCTGACGCGCACCGGATCGGGTTCTGGGTGGAGAACCGGGCGCAGCAACAAAAAGCCCACCGCAAAGGGTGGGCCGATCGGACGCGACGGGGAAATCAGGCGGCCGCTTGCGCCGGGATCTGCCGGCTATGGTGTGTGATGCGGTTTCTGGCATCGACATACACCAGATCCGGCTCGAAGTTCTGCAGTTCGATCTCGTTCATCGTGACGTAGCTGGCGATGATCAACAGGTCGCCGGTGGCGGCCTTGCGCGCGGCGGCGCCGTTGACCGAAATCGTGCCGCTGCCACGCTCGGCACGAATGGCGTAGGTGGTGAAACGTTCGCCGTTATTCACGTTGTAGATATCGATCTGCTGGTATTCCTTGATGTCGGCTGCTTCCAGCAGGTTTTCATCGATCGCGCAGGAACCTTCGTAGTGCAGTTCGGCGTGGGTCACCGTCACGCGATGGAGTTTGGATTTGAGCATCAGGCGCTGCATTGTCAGACCTTTCTCATGCAAAGGCGGCAATAAATCGGGAGTTCTGCCCGGAGGGAGCACAAATCCCGCCTTGTTTCGCTGCTGGCGCACCACCGGCATGAGCGCATCGTGGTGCCCTAAACTTCCAGATTGTCGATGAGGCGCGTGCTACCCAAGCGCGCCGCAGCCAACACCACCAAGCCGGAATCGTGAGCGGACGGCAATTGTAGATCAACTTTTTTACGCAATGCAACATAATCGGGAATCCAGCCACTGGCCTGGAGTTCCAGAACCGCATCCTTTTCCAGCTTTGCCAGGTCCCGCGAACCGCCGCGCACCGCCTCCGCCACGTTGCACAGGATCCGGTACAAATTAGGGGCCTGCGTCCTTTCGGCGGCGGACAGATAGCCGTTGCGCGACGACAGGGCCAGCCCGTCGGCAGCACGCACGGTCTCGCCGCCGACAATCTCCAGGGGCAGGTTGAACTCGCGCGCCATATTGCGAATAACCATCAACTGCTGGTAGTCCTTCTTGCCGAACAGCGCCACATCGGGTTGCGCGATCTGGAACAGTTTCATCACCACCGTGGCCACGCCGCGGAAATGCCCGGGGCGGAATTCGCCGTCGAGGATGCCGGCCTGCTCGGGGGGAGGCTCGATCTGGTAAGTCTGCGGCTGCGGATACATCTCCGCCTCGGTCGGCGCAAACAGGTGCTCCACGCCGGCCGCAGCAAGCTTCTCGCAGTCGGCCTGGAAAGTGCGCGGGTAGGTTTCGAAATCCTCGCCGGGACGAAATTGCAGGCGATTGACGAAAATGGTGGCGATCACCTGATCGGCATGGGATCGCGCCTGCGTCATCAGCGCAATGTGGCCTTCGTGCAGATTGCCCATGGTCGGCACCAGCGCCACGCGGCCCGCGCTGCCGCGTGCCGCGCGCAGGCCGGCAATGGTGTCGTGGATCCTCATGGCTCAGTAGGTGTGTTCGGACGCCGGGAAGCTGCCGTCCTTGACTGCCGCGACGTAGGCGATAACGGCGGCGTCGATGCTCGCGGCACCCTCCATGAAGTTGCGCACAAAACGCCCCTTCTTGCCCGGATAAACACCCAGCATGTCGTGCAGCACCAGTACCTGGCCGTCGCATTCCTTGCCGGCACCGATGCCGATGGTGGCGCAAACCTTCAGCATCCGGGTGATTTCACCCGCGAGGTCGGCCGGGACCATTTCCAGAACCATCAGGGCAGCGCCGGCCTGTTCCAGCGCCACGGCGTCGCGCTTCATGCGCGCCGCGCCTTCATCGCCGCGTCCCTGCACGCGATAGCCGCCGAGGGCGTGAACCGATTGCGGCGTGAGGCCGATATGGGCGCAGACCGGAATTCCGCGCTCGACCATGAAATGCGTGGTCTCCGCCATCACCTCGCCGCCTTCCAACTTGACCATCTCGGCCCCGGCGGAAAGCAGGCGCACAGCGTTGCGCAGCGCCTGCTCCTTCGATTCCTGGTAGCTGCCGAAGGGCATGTCGGCGACACACATCGCCCGCTGCGCCATGTGGCCGACGCATTCGGTGTGATAGACCATTTGCTCGATGGTCACCGGCAAGGTCGATGTCTTGCCCTGCAGCACGTTGCCCAGCGAATCGCCGACCAGGATCACATCAACGCCGCAGCGGTCCTCCAGAGCGGCGAAACTGGCATCGTAGCCGGTGAGCATGGCGATCTTATGCCCCTCCTGCTTCATGCGCCCCAGTTCGGGCAGCGTGATCGGCTTGTTGCTGGCTAAATAGGTCATGGCGAACGGAATATGAAGTAAACGGCCGCTAGGATACACAAACCCGCCCACAGGTAATCAAGCTTCAGCGGCTGCTGCATGTAGAACACGGCAAAGGGAACGAATACAGTGAGCGTAATCGCTTCCTGCAGGATCTTGAGTTGTCCCAGCGACATCTCATGATAGCCGATGCGATTGGCCGGCACCTGCAGCAGGTACTCGAACAAAGCGATGCCCCACGACGCCAGGGCCGCAATCCACCACGGCCGGTCGTTGAGATTCTTGAGGTGGGCGTACCAGGCGAAGGTCATGAAGACGTTCGAGGCCGTAAGCAGAAGCGCGGTCTGCCAGACGACCGGAACATGCAGCAATGACGGCATGCTTCAGGCCGCCTGCGGCAACAGTTTCTCTATCGTCTGACCGGCGCAGCGCAAAAACAGTTCGCCCACGCTGCCGCGACCGGGGATAGCCAACTGCGGTGCAATTTCGAGCAAGGGCGCCAGCACAAAGGCACGCTCGTGCATACGCGGATGCGGCAATGTGAGCAGGGGGTCGTCGCTGACCGCATCACCATGAAGCAGCAGATCGAGATCGAGTGTGCGCGGTGCGTATTTCACGCTGCGCTGGCGGCCGAAGTCTGCTTCGATCGAAAACAGCGACTCAAGAAGCTCCGGCGCTGACAAGGCCGTCACCAGTTCGACCACTGCATTGATGAAGTCGGGCTGATTCTTCAGGCCCAGCGGCGCCGTGCGATACAGCGAGGATGCGCTGATGAATCGTGTCTGCGGCAGTCCGCGCAGGGAGATGATGGCCTCTTTCACTGTCGCCACCGGATTCCCCAGGTTGGCACCCAGCGCGACGAAGCAATGCTGGCTCACTCAGCCCTCGCTGGCAGCGCCGGCTAGCGGGTCGCCCTCGCCCGCCGCCTTCTTGCCGCGAACACGACGCCGGCGCTTCTTCGGGCCGCTGTCGGCAATCAGCAGGGCTTCACGGCCGTCGGGGTCTGCGTTCTGGAAGTCATGCCACCAGGTCGAGATCTCCATGTCGATCTCGCCGCTCTCTGCACGCAACAGAAGGAAATCGTAGCCGGCGCGAAAGCGCGGCAGTTCAAGCAGGCGGTAGGGCGACTTGCCGGCGCGCTTCTCGAAGCGCGGCTGCAAAGCCCAGATGTCCTTGATGTCGCCGACGATGCGCCGCGTGATGGCGAGTTTTTCGCCCTGCTGATTCAAGACGTCTTCCATCGCCTCATACAGCGCCGGGATAGGCACGTCGCCGCGGGCCTTGCGCAACTCCCACGCCGCCAGCACTTCGTGCCAGAGCAGGGTGGCGAACAGATAGCCGGGCGAAAGGGACTTGCCGGCCTTGACGCGGGCATCGGTACCGGCCAGCGCCAACAGGACGAACTTCTCGCCCAGCGGCTGCTCCAGAATCACGTCCAGCAGCGGCAGCAGGCCGTGATGCAGACCATCTTCTCGCAGGCGCTTGACGCACTCCACGGCGTGGCCGGAAAACAGCAGTTTCAGCATTTCGTCGAAGACGCGCGCCGCCGGCACGTTTTGCATCAGGTCGGCCATCTCGCGAATCGGCGCCCGCACCGCCGGGTCCAGCGTCAGGCCCAGTTTGGCCGAAAGGCGCACGGCGCGCAGCATGCGCACCGGATCCTCGCGGTAACGCAGCGTCGGCTCGCCGATCATGCGCAGGGTCTTCTGCTGCAGGTCGGCAACGCCATGGTGATAGTCGATCACCGTTTCCGAGGCCGGATCGTAATACAGGGCATTCACCGTGAAGTCGCGGCGCGCGGCGTCTTCGGCGATCGAGCCGAAGACATTGTCGCGCAGTACGCGGCCATGCTCGTCCTTGGCAGTGTGGGCATCGTGCGCGGCGCGAAAGGTAGACACCTCGAGCGTTTCGCCGCCCTGCATGACATGCACGATCTGAAAGCGACGGCCGATGATGCGCGCGCGGCGGAACAGGCCGCGCACCTGCTCCGGGGTGGCATCGGTGGCGATGTCGTAGTCCTTGGGTTCGATGCCGGCGATCAGATCGCGCACCGCACCGCCCACCACGTAGGCCTTGTGTCCCGCCTGCTGCAGGGCTTCGCAGGTGCGGCGCGCGCCCGGCGAGACGCGCTCGCGGCGAATGCCGTGGCGGGCCACCGGAATCGTGGCAGGGGCGTGGGATAGAGAGGCATCATCGCGACGAAAGACGCGACGCAGGAACTTGCGAATCATTGGACTGGGGGATAAACCATGGCCGGGCAAACTTCGAGAGGCGGCAATGATAGCCCAAACCCCCGGCGAGACGCAGATTTACGCGGGCCGGAATGGCGGCTTCCGCTAAAATCAGCCCCTTTTAGCCCCCCTGCAAGACCTATGGAACTCGCCAAGAGCTTCGACCCCGCCGAAATCGAGCGGCGCTGGTACCCGATCTGGGAGTCGCGCGGCTACTTCGCTGCCGGGCTCGACACTGCCAGAACCGACAATTTCTGCATTCTGCTGCCGCCGCCGAACGTCACCGGCACGCTGCACATGGGCCATGGCTTCAACCAGGCCATCATGGATTCGCTGACGCGCTATCACCGCATGCGCGGCGACAACACGCTGTGGCAGCCGGGTACCGACCACGCCGGCATCGCCACGCAGATCGTGGTGGAGCGCCAACTCGACGCCCAGGGCATTTCGCGCCACGACCTCGGCCGCGAGAAGTTTCTCGAGAAAGTATGGGAGTGGAAGGAATACTCCGGCAACACCATCACCAGGCAGATGCGCCGGCTCGGCACCAGTCCTGACTGGAGCCGCGAACGTTTCACCATGGATGCCGGGCTGTCGAAGATCGTCACCGAAACCTTCGTCCGCCTGCACAAGGAAGGCCTGATCTATCGCGGCAAGCGTCTGGTGAACTGGGATCCCAAACTGCTCACGGCGGTTTCCGACCTGGAGGTGGTGCAGGAAGAAGAAGATGGATTCATGTGGCATATCCGCTATCCCCTCGCCGACGGCAGCGGTTCGCTTACCGTTGCCACAACGCGCCCGGAAACCATGCTCGGCGACGTCGCCGTCATGGTGCATCCCGAGGACGAGCGCTACGCCGGCATGGTCGGCAAGCACGTCGTCCTGCCCTTGTGCGGGCGCGAGATTCCGGTCATCGCCGACAGCTACGTGGACAAGGAATTCGGCACCGGTTGCGTCAAGGTGACGCCCGCCCACGACTTCAACGACTGGCAGGTCGGCCACCGGCATGGCTTTGCGCCGATCGGCATCCTCACGCTGGATGCCCGCATCAACGAGCACGGCCCGGAGAAATACCGCGGCATGGACCGCTTCGAGGCACGCCAGGCGGTCGTTGCCGACCTCGAGGCGGCAGGCTGGCTGGAGAGCGTCAAACCGCACAAGTTGATGGTGCCGCGCGGCGACCGTACCGGTGTGATCATCGAACCCATGCTGACCGACCAGTGGTTTGTCGCCATGACCAAGCCCGGTGCCGACGGCACCAGCATCGCCGGCAAGGCACTGGAATGCGTCGCCTCGGGCGAGATCAAGTTCGTTCCGGAGAACTGGGTCAATACCTACAACCAGTGGCTCAACAACATCCAGGACTGGTGCATCTCGCGCCAACTGTGGTGGGGCCACCAGATTCCGGCCTGGTACTCCGACGACGGCCGCTTCTACGTCGCCCACGACGAAGCCGGGGCCTATGCCCAGGCCAGACTCGATGGCTACAGCGGCGGCCTGGAGCGCGACCCCGACGTGCTCGACACCTGGTACTCATCCGCCCTGTGGCCCTTCTCGACGCTCGACTGGACCGCCGAATGGCCGGCCAAGTCGAACACGGCGCTCGACCTCTACCTGCCGTCGACCGTGCTGGTCACCGGCTTCGACATCATCTTCTTCTGGGTGGCGCGCATGGTGATGATGACCAAGCACATCACCGGCAGGATTCCGTTCAAAGATGTCTATGTGCATGGCCTGATCCGCGACGCCGAAGGCCAGAAGATGAGCAAGTCGAAGGGCAACGTGCTCGACCCGATCGACCTGATCGACGGCATCACGCTCGACGACCTGGTGAAAAAGCGCACCACGGGCCTGATGAACCCCCGGGATGCCGCCAAGATCGAGAAGCGCACCCGCCGTGAGTACCCGGATGGCATCGCCGGCTTCGGCACCGACGCGCTGCGCTTCACCTTCCTCTCGCTGGCTTCGCCGGGACGCGACATCAAGTTCGACATGCAGCGCTGCGAGGGCTACCGCAATTTCTGCAACAAGCTGTGGAACGCCTCGCGCTTCGTGCTGATGAATTGCCAGGATCAGGATTGCGGCCTGGAGCCGCACGATGCCGAAGCCTGCCACGGCGCGTATCTGGATTTTTCGCCGGCCGACCGCTGGATCGTCAGCCGCCTGCAGCGTGTCGAACAGGAAGTCGCGCAGCATTTCGCCGACTACCGCTTCGATCTGCTGTCCCGCGCCCTATACGAGTTCGTCTGGGACGAGTATTGCGACTGGTATCTGGAACTGGCGAAGGTGCAGGTTCAGAGCGGCAGCGAAGCACAGCAGCGCGCGACGCGACGCACCCTGGTCCGCGTGCTGGAAACCGTACTGCGCCTGGCGCATCCGCTGATCCCCTTCATCACCGAGGAACTCTGGCAGACCGTGGCACCGCTGGCCGGCCGGGCCGAGGCCGGGGACACCGGAAAATCGCTGATGCTGCAGTCCTATCCGAAAGCCGATCTGACGCGCTGCGACCCGGCGGCGGAAGCCTGGGTCGCCCGGCTGAAGGAAATGATCAACGCCTGCCGCAGCCTGCGCGGCGAAATGAACATCTCACCGGCCCAGCGCGTACCGCTGGTCGGTGCCGGCGACCAGGCAATCCTGAGCGCCTACGCGCCCTACCTCGCTGCGCTGGCGAGACTGTCCGAGGTGACGACCATGGAAGTTCTGCCGGACTCGGACGCACCGGTGCAGATCGTCGGCGAATTCCGCCTGATGCTGAAAATCGAAATCGACGTCGCCGCCGAGAAGGAACGCCTCGCCAAGGAAATTGCGCGCGTGACCGGCGAGATCGCCAAAGCCGAGAAAAAACTCGCTACCGAAAGCTTCGTCGCCCGCGCCCCGGCGCAGGTCGTGGCGCAGGAACGCGAGCGGCTGCAAGGCTTTGCCGCGCTTGGCGAAAAGCTCGAGGCGCAACTCAAACGACTGGGATGAGTAGCAGCCCGGCTCATGGCCGGGCTTTCTGTTGCCAGGACCGCTCTACCGTCTGATCAGCGGGCGTCCTTCTTGCCGCCGACAGTGAGGGCCAGCGCCTCGCGAATGGCTTCGGGCGACTTCATGATGTTCATGAAACTGTTGGCGCCCATCATCGACAGATCGGGAAAACTCACGGCGATGCGGAAGCGGGCGTACTGGGCGAACACCTTGTTGTCGGCAACAAGGATGTCGTAAGGCAAGTGCGCGGCCGACTTCACCTCCTTGAAGTCGATCTCGCTCATCAGGTAGGCGTCGTCCATCATCCGGCTGTCGGCCGGACCCTTCATCGCCACGCCGAACAGAACCTCCTTTTTGCCGGCAACATCGACGCGATAGACCTTGGTCACGCCTTGCTTGCCCGCGGCGAGGCCGGCCTCGACCGCCTTTACCGCTTCCTCGTGACTGCCGTAGCCGGCCAGGGAATTGTCCTCGTTGAAGTACTCCATGCCGAACGCATAGTGGTACTTGCGCAGTTGTGCCGGCGTCAGGCCGTTGGCGCCGAACTCCTCGACCCTGCCAAGCGCCGCCTGCAGCTTGGCTGCGGTATCCTTGAGATCGCCGTTCATGCGGTAGACGCCGGCCCAGTAGGGCGGATTGGTGTATGACACCTGCACCTCGTCCTTGACCCTGACCACGGCCACGCGCATCGCCGCGCCATAGCCGCCGTGCTCCGACTTCGCGGCGGTGCTGCGCAGTTCGTCGCCGGTCACGCCAATCACGGTGGTGTTGGCATACGGCGAATAGCTGCCGGCAACGGTGAAGCCGGCCTTGGCCAACGCGGCCTTGGTCGCCTCGACTTTCTGCGCCACATCACCGGCCCCTTTCGATGCCAGTACGAATGGCTTCAGCACGGGCTCCTGAGCGAATGCGAGTGCAGCGCAGAGCGTCAGGATCACTAAACTCAGACTTTTCCAGATTCGGGACATATCTCTCTCCTTGGGAAGAATTTGTATTATTTGAATTTTCTTAGACGAAGTTGCAGTCCAGGCTAACGCCCGGTACATCGGCGGCAAGCGCAGCGGCTGTAACAGAAACAATGCGGGCTGAAAGCGTTGCCGCCTTCAGCCCAGTTCTACTCTATTGCCGGAGAGGACGCTTGTTAGAACTTGATCCCGTAAGCAACTCCAAGCGAGTCTTCCGACATGTGCAGATTGGCCTCGCCGCCACCGACCATACCGCCGAATGCGCCACCGATTGAGAGCGCGCCATTGACGGTCTTCTTGAAGGCGTGCATGTAGCCTGCGGTCAACTCATTCTTGTTAGCCAGGGTCATGGTTCCGCCCAAAGTCAGGTGGTTCTCGACCACACCGGGCGCCAGGATGTTGAAGAAGGTCTGGCCGGACGGAATAGGTTGGCGGTTGGTACTAAGACCGGCCCGTAACGTCAGGTCCTTGCTGTGTTCGTAGCTGACACCGAACTTGTAGGCGGTCATGTCACGCCAGCCGAAACCTGCTCCGCCGCTCTGTCCGAGTTGGCAGCCGAAAGCAAACAGACAATCGGCCGTATTGGCGATCGCCTTGACGCTGCCGTAGTTGATCCGCTGGATATCGGCGGCCACCGTCAGTTTCGGCGTTGCCTTGACGGCGATGCCGATTCCGTAGTTCTCGGGGATATCGAACTGACCTTCCTCAGCGAAGAGTCCTTTGTACGCATCGAATTTGCCCTTGATCTTGGAGGCATAGGTAGCCCCAAGCGTGACGTTGTCGCTTATCTGCCCATTCCAGCCGAGGCGCAGACCCCAACCGCTGGAATGATCGTTGCCCCGATTGGTCACATCGGCTGAATGAATCGAGAAACCCGGATTGGTCATTGCTTGCAAGCCGGTGGCGCCGAAAGTCTGGTAAGCAAACACGATCGAAGCGCCCAGCGCATGATTCTTGTTTATTTTCATGGCGAAGGTCGGTGCAATGAACAGTTGCTCAAGGTTCACACCGGAGGGATTCTGACCGCCAAAAAATCCAAGTCCACCGGCAGCAAACGGGCCGGCCTCATACCGTGTATTCATGCCGCCATTGCCATAAACGGCCAGGCCAACGGCCATGTCCCAACCGAGCATCTTGTTGTAACCAAACTCGGGAACGAGGAAGCTGGAATCGCCATTGCCGCTGTAGCTGCCACTGAGACCACCGAGGTTGCCGACAATGTCCGCCCCCCGTTTGGGCTGGAACCAGTCGACTCCAACATCCAGCCGGTCGCCGACCATGACGATCCCGGCCGGGTTAGTGGCGGCGGCCAGCGCATCCTGTGGCATGGCAATGCCTACACCGGCCATTCCCTTGGCCTTGATACCAAAGCCATGCGAGAAATATCCGTTGGTGGCAAACGCCGGAGCTGACACACCGACAGCCAACAGCAGTGCTGCAATCTTTCTAATTTTCATCATTTCATCTCCCTGCGGGGTTTGTAGTAGTTTCAAGTAAATTACATGAACAGCGATACATCCGCCTTTTGTGCGAAAGGCAGAAACGACGCGGCACCGACGTAGTCGAGCCCCGGAATGAAATCATCGTGGCTGAAGCCGAACAATTCAACCGTCATCTGGCAGGCGCTGAACTTTACATCAGCTTCCAGTGCCAGTCCGCGCAGTTCCTCGATGCTCGCGACGCCGTTGTTCTTGATGGTCTGTTGCATCAGCATGGTGGCAACGGTCTCGAAACCGGGGATGCCGGCCTGAAGAATGTTCGGGATGTTCCAGTTGATGCCCTTGAACCAGTCCGGACCAAAGGGCATTTTCATCGGCATGCCCGGATTGCCGAGCGGACTCACCTTCAGGTCGGAGATATCCTTCTTCAGCAGATTCAATCCGTAGAAGGTGAAGAAAATCGACACGTCCCAACCCAGCGCGGCGGCCGTGGAGCCGAGAATGAAGGGCGGATAGGCCCAGTCCAGCGTGCCCTTGGTCGCAATGATGGCCAATGATCCTGTTTTCGCTTCTTCACGCTGGCGCAGGACTTCCTCTATTTTCTGCGGCAGCAGTTCTTCCAGGCGACGATTGACGATCTCTTCGATGTTGGCGATTTCGGGGGTGGCGCCCATGGGTATTCCTTTTCCGGTCAGAATGACCAATAGATTAATGATCGGGGAAATCGCACTGCAGCATCCAGACGATTCTTTCTATACCCCCATAGCCGGCGATGATTCGCGGCATGGAAAGTGGATGGCGATGCACGGCGGGCGGAGAACGGTCTGCCGAAGTCAGACCGTTCTCCGCCCGCCGGTTGGCTGCTTACTTGCGCTTCATGAAGAATTCGAATTCCTTGTCCTTCTCGGCGCTTTCAAGCAGTTCGTTGCCGGTCTGCTTGGCGAACGCGGCAAAGTCTTTCACCGAACCGGGATCGGTGGCGATGATGCGCAATATCTGGCCTGACTCGAGTTCGGCCAGCGCCTTCTTGGCGCGCAGGATGGGGAGCGGGCAGTTGAGGCCGCGGGCGTCGAGTTCCTTGTCGAAATTCATGGTTTTTTTCCTCTCTTCTGATTTGGTTATGGTGAAACGGTCTGGTACTTTAGCGTTTGATGATATACCCGAAGTCGATTCCCGACAACAGACCTCAGGCGATGGACTGGTAAAACAGATTCTGCGGATGATTGGCCTGGGCGAAAAAAAACCAGCGTTCGGCCAGCAGGCCCGCGTACTGCACCACGAAGGCCGCGGCCAGCAGACCGCTGGCGCCTTGCATACCTGACAACAGCAACAGCAGCGGCAGCGGGAACACGGCGAGCAGGAAAAACCACTTCACGCCGCGCAGCACGGCGACCGGCCGGCCGTGAAAGAACTCGCGCGTATTGAAACTGCCCCCCATGAAGCCCTGCGTCGTCTGCACGATGCGCGGATGCTTGATGCCGATGGCGGTCTGCAGCGTCGATGTCGGCTTCAAGCGCGCGTTGCGATAGAGCGAGGCGCTGCGGCCGAGCAGACCGAGCACGGTGATGATCGCCGCCCAGCCGGCGAGGAAGCCGACCAGTTCAGGTGCAGTAACGGCGGCGAAGGCCGCGGCGAGAGTAAAGCCTGAAGCTCCGCCGAGCAGGATGTAATTGATGACGGTGAGAGGTGAATGCCATTCCTTCAAGAACTTAAGGCAGGCGTAGATCATTGCCGTGCAAATGAACAGGGCGAAAGCCAGCACCCAGCCGGCCACGCCGAGAATCGCCGTGGGATCGACCGGCAGTCCGCCGGGCAGGGTCATCAGCACCGGATGCCAGTCCAGCCAGTGCGCCAGGCCATACAGAAAGACCGCACCCATGAAGGCCGGCAGCACGATCACCTCGCGCGACAGCCACGAGGTGCGCCACATCGCGGCAGAACGCCAGGCCCGCTCCGGGTGCCCGAGGTGAAAGAAGGAAGCCGCCAGCCCGCCGGCCAGCAATGCCAGCGCCAGCAAACTGCCCTGACCGTAGAAGGCGTGAGCATCCGGTTGCGGCAGCAACTTGAAGGCGGCGTAGGACTGCGCGGTGAACAGCGCGAGAAACAGTCCCTGGCCGGCGCCGATCAGGGTGGTCAGGAAGATGACGGAAAAAGCCGGATGCATGGTTGGGCTTACCCCCCGGCCCCCTTTGCAGGAAAGGGGGTGACAGTTGTTCGGTCGCGCCAGGCGCGACCTCCGGTTGATGACTGGCCGCGCCTTGGGGCGGCCCGGCGGCGCGGCGCTACCATGTGGTGACGTCGTCGAGTGTCGGCTCGTTCATCGCCGGCCGCGGCAACTGGCGATCGACCTTGAGCGGGTTGTCGGCGCGCTCGAGTTCATCCAGATGAATCCTGATGCGGGTCTTGCGTCGCGGCAGGTAGTGATTGGCCGGGTGCGTACCCCATTCAGGCATCAGCGGATAGCCGCCGCTTTCGCGGATTGCTATCGATACCGCCGAGTCGGGATCATGGATATCGCCGAACAGCCGCGCCGAGGTCGGGCAGGCCTTGACGCAGGACGGCTTGCGGTCGCCCTCGTTCATGGATGTGTCGTAGATCCGGTCGACGCACAGCGTGCATTTTTTCATCACCCGCTGCTGCTCATCGAATTCGCGGGCGCCGTAGGGGCAGGCCCAGGAGCAATACTTGCAACCGATGCACTTGTCGTAATTGACGAGGACGATACCATCCTCCTTGCGCTTGTAGGAAGCCCCTGTCGGGCACACCGGGACGCAGGGAGGATCCTCGCAATGCAGGCAGGACTTGGGGAAATGCACCGTTTCCGTATTGGGAAATTCGCCCACCTCGAAAGTCTGCACCCGGTTGAAGAAGGTTCCCGTCGGATCGGCGCCATAAGGGTTCTGATCGCCCATCGGCCCGGCGCTGCCCGAAGTATTCCACTCCTTGCAGGAGGTCACGCAGGCATGGCAGCCGACGCAGACGTTGAGGTCGATGACCAATGCGAGTTGCGTCATGAACTCAAAACCTCTTTTGCCACAGAGGACACAGAGATCACAGAGGAAAGCCCGTCTTGCCTTTCTCTGTGCCCTCTGTGTCCTCTGTGGCTAATGCTTTTCGGGGTCATTTGAACAGCTTCCCGACGTAGGCGAGAACACTGCCGCGCGTCTTCATGCCCGGATAGGGCTTCAAGGCCTCGAACTGCGGCGAGGTCTGCTCCGCCTCGCCGGCTTCGGCCTTGTATATCCGCACCCGCACGTCATACCACGCCGCCTGGCCGGTGATCGGGTCGGAGTTGGATACCCTGCCGCTCGCTCCGGCACCGGGCAGTTCCTCCGATATCAGGTGGTTGAGCAGGAAGCCCTTCTGCGATTCGTTGGCGTCCGGCGTCAGGTTCCACGCTCCCGCCGCCTTGCCGATGGCGTTCCAGGTCCATACCGTGCCGGGCTCCACCGCTTCCGAGTGGCGCGCCATGCAGCGCACCTTGCCCCATTGCGATTCGACCCAGATCCAGTCGCCGTCGGCGATGCCCTGCTGCAACGCGGTGCGGGTATTGACGTAGAGGTAGTTGTGAGTGTGGATCTGCCGCAGCCAGGCGTTCTGCGAATCCCAGGAGTGGTACATCGCCATCGGCCGTTGCGTCACCGCCGCCAGCGGGTACTTGTGCTTGTCGGTGACCTGCGCTTCGAGCGAGTCGTAGTAGAAAGGCAAGGGATCGAAATAGGTATCGATGCGCTTCCTCAGATGCTGCGGCGGCTTGCGCGTCAGCCCCTTGCCCTGGGCGGCACTGCGGAAGCGCTGCAGCACTTCGGAATACAGGTGAATCAGGATCGGCTCGGCGTAACGCGTGATGCGGTTGCGCTGCGACCATTCGAGATAGCCCTTGTTCCAGTTGCGCATGTACTGGTAGGACTTGGGCAGTTCGTAGTGGAAGACGCAATTGTTCCTGGCGTACATCTCCCACTGATTCGGGTTCGGCTCGCCGCGCAGGAATTTCTCACCGCCCTTGCCGCGCCAGCCGGAAAGAAAGCCGATGCCGGATCCCGGCTCGGTTTCCCAATTGACGATGAAATCGGGGTAATCGCGGAACTTGCGCTCGCCGGCCGGCGTGACGAAGGCCGGCAACTTCAGGCGCGTACCGAGTTCTATCAGCACTTCCTGGAAAGGCTTGCAGTCGCCCGAGACCGGCACCACGGGGATGCGCACGGAATCTACCGGGCCGTCGAACTCGGAAATCGGCCGGTCGAGCATGGACATCACGTCATGCCGTTCGAGATAGGTCGTATCCGGCAGGATCAGGTCGGCAAAGGCCGTCATCTCCGACTGGAAGGCATCGCAGACGACGAGGAAGGGGATCTTGAATCCGCCGCTCTCGTCCTTGTCGTTGAGCATCTGCCGCACTTCGGCGGTGTTCATGGTCGAGTTCCACGACATGTTGGCCATGAAGATCAACAGCGTGTCGATGCGATACGGGTCGCCGCGCCAGGCATTGGTGATGGCGTTGTGCATCAGGCCGTGCACCGACAGCGGATACTCCCAGGAAAAAGCCTTGTCGAGGCGCACCGGGCTGCCGTCGTCATTGACAAACAGATCGTCCGGATCAGACGGCCAGCCCAGCACCATGCCGTCGAGCGGATGGTTGGGCTGCACCGCACGCGAATCGTTGGGGGTGCGGGCGCAGGGCGGGATCGGCCGCGGGAAAGGCGCCTTGTGGCGGAAGCCGCCGGGACGGTCGATGGTGCCCAGCAGCGACATCAGGATCGCCAGCGCGCGTATCGTCTGGAAGCCGTTGCTGTGCGCCGCAAGCCCGCGCATGGCGTGGAAGGCCACCGGGTTGCCGGTCACCGTGTCGTGCTCGTTGCCCCAGGAATCGGTCCAGGCAATCGGCAATTCGATCTTCTGGTCGCGCGCCGTGACACCCATCTCGTGCGCCAGGCGGCGGATGATATCGGCGGGAATGCCGGTGATCTGGGCCGCCCATTCCGGCGTGTAGTCCCTGACGCGCTCCTGCAGCAACTGGAAGGCCGGCTTCACCGGCGTACCGTCCGCCAGTTTGAATTCGCCGAGCAGATAGGGGTCGGCCCCGGGCGTGTGCGTCACTACCGCGCGGTCGCTGTTGCGGTCCCACCAGAGCTTGTCCTGCGGCTCGTAGCAGGCCTCTTCGGTCGGCACTTCGGTGCGGACGAAGAATCCCGACTCGTCGCTGGTGTCGCTGACGTTGATCAATTGCCCGGCATTGCTGTACTGGACCAGGAAGTCGCGGTCGTACAAGCCGGTGGCGATGATCTCGTGGATGATTGCCAGCAGCAGGGCGCCATCGGTAGCGGGGCGGATCGGCACCCATTCGTCGGCAATCGCCGAATAGCCGGTGCGCACCGGGTTGATCGAGATGAAGCGGCCGCCATCGCGCTTGAACTTGGACAGCGCTATTTTCAGCGGATTCGAGTGATGATCTTCGGCGGTCCCGATCATGACAAACAGCTTGGCGCGCTCCAGGTCCGGTCCGCCGAACTCCCAGAAGGAGCCGCCGATGGTGTAGATCATGCCGGCCGCCATGTTGACCGAACAGAAGCCGCCGTGCGCCGCATAGTTGGGCGTGCCGAACTGCCGCGCGAACATGCCGGTCAAAGCCTGCATCTGGTCGCGACCGGTGAACAGGGCAAACTTCTTCGGGTCGGTGGCGCGAATCTTCCCGAGGCGCTCGGCCAGCGTGGCGAAGGCCTCGTCCCATGTAATCTCTTCGAATTCGCCGGCACCGCGCTCCGCTCCGGCCTTGCGTTTCAGCGGCTTCAGCAGGCGCGCCGGCGAATACTGCTTCATGATGCCGGACGAGCCCTTGGCGCAAATCACGCCCTTGTTGAGCGGATGATCAGGATTGCCGTCGATGTAGCGCACCACGCCGTCGCGCAGATGCACCCGGATGCCGCAACGGCAGGCGCACATGTAGCAGGTCGTGTTCTTGACTTCCTGAACCGATGGAATTGGATCGTTGGCGGCTGGCATGAAGGGGGCTGGCAACCGGCGCGAGCCGGTACTTTAGAAAGTCCCGTCATTCTGACGACAAGCGCGGCCTGCGTACAAGGGGATAATTTCTATTTTTGGATAAGCAACAATGATTGCCGGAATTGCGCCGGCCGCTGTAGAGTGCCGGTCCCTCTGCTCGATTGCGAATAGCGATGAACATCCCTGACTTCACCGATACCGAATGGCAGCTTGCCAACGGGATTCTGCTCGAGCGTTACGGCCACCTGGTTTCTTTACAGGCGGCCGACGTCGAACTGCAACTCGATCCGGCCAGCGCGACGCTGAGCACCTGCCCGGCGCTTTACTGGAACGAACTGGGCGCCGAGTTCATCGTCTCCAAAGTGGCCGGCCAGGCTTATCGCTGCCAGTTTTTCTACTCGGCCAATGAGCAGTTCGGCACCGGGCGCGACGTCTATGACAATCTGGGCGATTGCCTGACCACCCTGCTGCAGGTCCAGGCCGACCACCATGCCACGCGTGCGGCGGCCCTGCCGGAAGCCGCCGGCGCTGGCGCACCAGGGAACGGCGAGGAATACCACGGCCCGCTGGTGATATGAAGTGGCAGTGACATACGGCAGCAAGCGATGAAGGTCTGCATCCTCTCCGACAGCCATGACCGCGGCCCCCTGATGGCGGCGGCGGTCGCTGCCGCCAAGGCCGAAGGCGCCGCGGCGGTGATCCATTGCGGCGACATCATCGGCGGCAACACGTTGCGCGCCTCGCTCAAACTCGGCCTGCCGATCCACGCCGTGCATGGCAACAATCTCGGCGACCCGGTCTCCATCGCCCGCATGGCCTGCCATTCCGAAGACCTGCTGCAATACCACGGTCAGGATGCCGAAATCGAACTCGGCGGCAGGCGGATTTTTCTCACCCATTACCCGCATATCGGTCACGGCATGGCCTGCACCGGCAACTACGATCTGGTCTGCTGCGGCCACAGTCACGAAACAGAAATCAGGCAACAGCCCAACGTCAAGGGCGGCCTCACCTGGCTGGTCAATCCCGGCACCGTCGCCGGTCTCGGCGCGCCGAAAGCGACCTGGATATTCGGTGATCTGGACGCCCTGACATTCGAGATCCGCGAACTGTCCGGCGCGCCGGCGGGCAACCCGTAGCCGGACCATGTCATCGCGTCTGCCGTGTCCGCACCTCGCCCCCCTGACGCCTATATAGGTCGCCACAGCAGCTTGTTGCGGGCAACGATAGCCATGGAGAATAACGATGAGCAGCGATAACAACGCGGGCTGGCTGGCCGGCTTCAGGGAAGACTACCAAACGATATTCGTCGAGGAATGGTCGCCCTTTGTCGGCGCCATCCTGCTGGTGGTGGCCATCATCGGCCTGATGCTGAACGACATGGTCTGGGGGGTGTTCGGCGGCGTCAGGTTCTGGGGCGACTGGCTCAACAATCTGCTTGGACTGGGTCCCTTGCTCGGCATCCCGCAGAATCTCGATGGCATTTTCATGCACCGCATGTCGCTGATGAACATCATGCTGGTGTCGGGCGCGTTCGCCGCCGCCCTGCTGTCGCGTCAATTCAATCCCAACCGGCCGCCCAGGCTCGAGTACATCTGGGCCGCTCTGGGCGGCAGCCTCCTCGGCATCGGCGCCGCGCTTGCCGGGGGCTGCACCACCGGCGGCTTTTTCAACCCGGTGCTGCACTCCTCGCCTGCGGGTTGGGCCATGTGCGCCGGCCTGCTGGCAGGAGCGGCCATCGGCCTCAAACTGCTGCTGTGGACCCTCGACCACATCGAGTGGGGCATGCAGGCGCCACCGGCAATCAAGATTGCGGACGGCGTCAGAAAAAACTACCCCCTGCTGGGACTCGCCGTCGTTATCGGCGTCTTGACCTGGGCCACGCGATGGTACGGCTCCGCCGACCGGCAACTGATGTCCCTCGCCGTGATCGTTCTGGCCGGCTTCGCCATCGGCTTCATCATGCACCGGTCCCGCCTGTGCTTCGCCCGCGCCTTTCGCGAACCCTTGATGACCGGAGAGGGTGAAATGACCAAGGCCGTAATCCTGGCGCTGGCGATAGGCATTCCGATTGCTGCCCTGCTGTTTCAGAAGAAGGTGATCGACCCCTACAGCGCCATTCCTCCCACGTTCTGGATCGGATCCTTGCTGGGCGGCCTGATCTTCGGCATCGGCATGGTCTTCGCCGGCGGCTGTGCCTCCGGGTCCCTGTGGCGCATGGGGGAAGGCCACGTCAAGCTGTGGCTGACGATGTTGTTTTTTTCCTGGATGGGCTCCACCGCCAGCGCGCTGTTCAAGAAATTCGGGCTGACCACGATCGATGACAGCAATACCGAGGTATATGAGATGACCAGGGTCGGCTATCAGGCCTACCTCCCGGAAATGCTCGGCAGTTGGGGCTGGACGCTGCTGATCGGGGGCGTTCTGCTGCTGCTGTGGTATGCACTGGTGCGCTACAACGAAACCACCGAAAAATTTACCCTGCTGTAGGAAATCAACCAGGGGGAGTCTTGCCGCGGCCGCCGCCATCGGGCCCGGCATGGCGGCTGCAAGGCCGGCGCAAACCCGTAGCGCGCGCATTCAGCTTTTCTATTCGAACATTGGAAGATTGCACAGGCCGGAGTTCATGCAACCGATAAAATTCGCGGCACGCAACACCATATTGGTTACGGCTTAACGCCCGCTTACGCGGGCCTTAGACTTCTCTGAAACTTCGTTTTCGTGGGAGCTCGATGTGACGGCTTCAATAGCAACCAGCCAGGGTATTCTGGTCGTCGGCGGCGGGATTTCCGGCATGACCGCCGCCCTCGAAGCCGCTGAATGCGGCAAACAGGTGATCCTGGTCGAAAAGACCCCCTCGCTCGGCGGCCGCACCGCCCAGCTCTACCGCTACTTTCCCAAGATGTGCCATCCGTCCTGCGGAATGGAAATCAACTTGAAGCGGATCAAGGGCAATCCGAACCTGCGGGTGATGACCATGACGGAAGTCATCGCCGTTTCGGGTACGCGAGGCAACTATGCCGTGACGCTGAAAGTGACGCCGCGCTATGTCACCCCAGACTGCACCGCCTGCGGCGAGTGCGGCAAGGTCGTCGCCAGCGAAGTCGCCGACCCGTTCAACTACGGTCTGAGCAAGGTCAAGGCGGCCTACCTGCCGCACGCCATGGCCTACCCGCAACGCTACGTCATCGACCCGTTGATCGTCGATACCGCGGAGGGCGAAGCCGCGAAGGCCGCCTGCAAGTACGGCGCGGTCGACCTCGGCATGAAGGAAGAGACTATCCAGATCAACGTCGGCAGCGTAGTGTGGACCACCGGTTGGCGGCCTTACGATGCCGCCAAGATCCAGCCTTACGGCTACGACCGCTACGCCAACGTCATCACCAGCGTCGAATTCGAGCGCCTGTGCGACCCACATGGCCCGACCGGGGGCAAGATCCTGCGCCCGGGCGACGGCAAGGAAGCACGCAACATCGCCTTCATCCAGTGCGCCGGCTCCCGCGACGAAAACCACCTGCCGCATTGCTCGCGCATCTGTTGCATGGCCTCGCTGAAGCAAACGCAGTACGTGCGCGAAGCCTACGGCGACGGCGAGAACGCCGGCAAGTCGACGATCTACTATATCGACATCCGCGCCATCGACCGTCTCGAGGACTTCTACCGGATGGTGCAGCAGGATCCGACGGTCAGTTTCGTCAAGTCCAAGGTTGCCCGCATCGCCGAGAACAAGGAAAACGGCAATCCCGTGCTGCACGGCGTCGATACCGAGGGCTACCACCGCTACGCCACCGAGCATGACCTGGTGGTGCTGGCGGTCGGCATGGAGGCGGAAGTGACGGGAGTGAAGCTGCCCGAGGACATCATTCTCGATTCGTCCAACTTCATCGAGGGCTCCAGGGATGGCGGCATGTTCGGCGCCGGCGCCGCGTCCAGCCCGCTTGACGTCAATCGCTCGGTGCAGAGTGCCACGGCGGCCAGTCTCAAGGCGATTCAAGTGATCTACAAAACTGCTTCGACGGAGGCCGCGTAATGACAGCCTTCCTTCTGTCCCCCTTCCCGAGGAAGGGGGCAATCACGCTTCGCGGGCTGCGCCCGCTCCAATGCAATGACTCGCTGCCCCCTTGGGGCGGCCCTGCGGAGGCAGCACATGGCTGACAACAAATTTGCCGCGTATATCTGCTCCGGCTGCGGCATCGGCGACGCCTTCAAGATGGCCGCCCTGGAGAAGGTCGCCACCAAGGAAGGCAAGATGTCCATGGTCAAGAGCCATCCCTTCCTCTGCAATGCCGAAGGCGTGCAGATGATCAGGGACGACATCGCCAATGAAGCCGTCACGCATATCTGCATCGCCGCCTGTTCGCGCCGCGCCAAGACCGAAGCCTTCAACTTCCCGACGGTAGCCATGTCGCGTGCCAATCTGCGCGAGGGCGTGCTCTGGGTCGTCGCCGCAGGCGCCGAGCATGATGAAGTCCGCCAGGAAATGGCCGAGGACTACATCCGCATGGGCTGCGCCGAAATCAAGAAGATGAATCTGCCCAAGGGCAACGCCAACCGCGACCAGACCCGGAACAAGAGCATTCTGGTCGTCGGCGGCGGCATGACAGGCATGACGGCGGCGCTGGCGGCGGCCGAAGCCGGCTACGAAATCGTTCTGGTCGAAAAGACCGATGCGCTCGGCGGCTTTGCCGCCAGGCTGTGGAAGCGCGTTCCCTTCAGCGGCCCCTACGCCGCGCCGCAAGCCACCGGCGTCGCCGAAATGGCGGCCAGCATCGGCGCCAACGCCCGCATCAAGGTCCATCTGAACACGACCGTGGCCGAGACCGGCGGCGCTCCCGGCCGCTTCAAGATCAAGCTGGCAACCGAATCCGGCAGCGTCAGCGAACTGACCGTCGGCGCCATCGTCCAGGCCAGCGGCTTCACCCCCTATGACATCGGCAAACTGCCGGAACTCGGCGGCGGCCAGGCCAACGTGGTTGATCAGGCCGGACTCGAAGCCCTGGCCAAGGCGGCCAACGGCGGCGCCATCAAGCGTGCCGACGGCAAGGACATTAAGTCGGTGGTGTTCGTGCAGTGTGCCGGCCAGCGCGACGAGACCGGTACGCACCTGCCCTACTGCTCCGGTCACTGCTGCGCGACAAGCATCAAGCAGGCGATGTACTTCAAGGATGCCAACCCGGAAGTCGACACCGTGGTCATGTACGACGATCTGCGGGTGCCCGGCATGGGCGAGGATTTCTATCGCAGCGCCCAGCAAAAGGGCGTCATCTTCACCAAGGGCAAAGCTTCCAAAGTCACCGGCGGCGACTCGTGCAAGGTCGAGTTCGCCGACCTGATCCTTGACGAGCAGACCTCGATCGACGCCGACCTGGTGGTGCTCGCCACCGGCCAGGTGGCAAATGCCGGAGTCAACCTCGACGCCTGGACCGAGGTCAACACTCTGGCCGAAGGCGGCGACGAGGGAGCCAAGCAGAAGCGCACCGAGATGAAGACGATTTCGATCCTCAATCTCGACTACCGGCAGGGACCGGACGTGCCGCAGTTCAAGCATGGCTTCGCCGACTCGCACTTCATCTGTTTCCCCTACGAAACGCGCCGCACCGGCATCTACGCCGCCGGCCCGATGCGGCGGCCGATGGACATGCTGCAGGCCACCGAAGACGCCACCGGCGCCGCCATGAAAGCCATCCAGGCGGTGGAGAACGCCGCCGCAGGTCGTGCCGCCCATCCGCGTGCCGGCGACCTGTCCTACCCGATAGCCCGCCTCGAGGGCTGCACCCAGTGCAAGCGCTGCACCGTGGAATGCCCGTTCGGCGCCATCGACGAGGACGAAAAACGCTTCCCGGTGTTCAATGAGGAACGCTGCCGCCGCTGCGGCACCTGCATGGGCGCCTGCCCGGTGCGCGTCATCTCCTTCGAGAACTACTCCTGCGATACCGTCGGCATGCAGGTCAAGGCCGTCAATGTACCGGACGAGGACGAGGAAAAGCCGCGCATCCTGATCCTCGCCTGCGAAAACGACGCCTACCCGGCGCTCGACATGGCCGGCGTACAGCGCCTCACCTATTCCGCCTACGTCCGCGCCATCCCGGTGCGCTGCCTCGGTTCGGTCAACACCATCTGGATCACCGACGCGCTCAATCAGGGTTTCGACGGCGTGATGATGATGGGCTGCAAGAAGGGCGACGACTACCAGTGCCATTTCGTCAAGGGTTCCGAGATGGCCTATTACCGCATGAGCAAGATCGGCGACACGCTGACCCAGTTGGGACTGGAACCCGAACGCGTGGTGACGGAAGAAGTCGCCATCACCGACAACGCCCGCGTCGCCAAACTGATCAACGACTATGCCGCGCAGATCAACGATATCGGCCTGTCCCCCATGAAGGGCTTCGGCTGAGATAAAGGAGCTTGACGAGAATGAGTGATCTGAACACCCAGGCCGTTGCGCGTTACAAGAACAACTTCCTCAGGGAAGTCGAGGAGCGCGTCGAAGAAGGCAACATGGTCAAGATGTGCATGCAGTGCGGCGTCTGCGCCGGCTCCTGCCCGTTCGGCCCGCACTGGCAGCATTCGCCGCAAAAGATTTTCATGATGATCCGCGCCGGCAAGCGCGAAGAAGTGCTGAGCTCGGATTCGATGTGGATGTGCACCTCCTGCTACAACTGCATCGTGCGCTGTCCGCGCAAGCTGCCGATCACCCACATCATGCACGGCCTCGCCAACTACGCCCACCGTCTCAACCTGGCGGCCAAGGGGCAGCCGACGCGCGACGTCGCCCGGCTGTTCTGGAACAACCTGATGAAGACCGGGCGCATCAACGAACTGACCTTTTCCCTGGGCCTGTATTTCAAGGACGGCTTCATCCAGGGCATCAAGAACTCGCTGGCCATGCAGGCCGCGGGGCTTGGGCTGTTGAAGGCCAAGCGCCTCAACCCGATGGAAATCTTCGGTGGCCACAAGTGCAAGGAGAAAAGCGGTATTCACCGGATGATCGCCAAGGCGCGCGAGATTGAAGACCGCCGCCGGGGCCTCGCATGACAGGAGATTGAGACGAATGGCCAAGAAACAGTATGCGTTCTACCCCGGTTGCTCTTCGCAGAAGGGTGCCTCGGCTTCGAACTACATCACTTCGTTCGGCGTCATGTGCGAGAAGCTCGACATCCAGCTCAACGAAATCCCCGACTGGAACTGCTGCGGTGCTTCGATCGGCTATGGCGAGGGCGGCGAATTGCCGCGCATGGTGCTCAACGCGCGCAATCTGGCGATTGCCGAAAAGGATCTCCCCGGACAGGATATCGTCTCCGGCTGCCCGGCCTGCTGGCTGGGCTTGCGCGAAGCCGTCGATCGCCTGCATGAGCACGACCGGCTGAAGACCGAGACCAACGAAGCGCTCAAGGAAGTCAACCTGACCTACAAGGGTGGCAGCAAGGCGCGCCACATGACCGAAGTCCTGATCGAGGATATCGGCTACGCCGGAATCAAGGCGCCTGTCGTCAAACCCCTCGACGGCCTCAAGGTTGCCGGCTATGTCGGCTGCCAGGCCAACCGGCCTTACGGCATTGCCGGCGAATCCTTCGAGAATCCCCTGTATCTCGACAAGATGATCGAAGCGGTCGGCGCCGAGGCCGTTCCCTACGAACAGAAGGCCGCCTGCTGCGGCGGGGCGCTGGCTTTCTCGGAACCCGAAAAGGCCCAGGCGCAGATCCGCCAGATCGTCGAAGCCGCCTACGACAACGCCGCCGACCTGATCGTCACGCCCTGCCCGCTGTGCCAGGCCAACGTCGAAATCTATCAGGCCGAGATCAACAAGAAGCACGGCACCAAGCTCAACATGCCGGTGCTCTATTATTCGCAGTTGATCACCGTCGCCTATGGCGGCAGTGTCAAGGAGGCCGGCCTCAACGGTCAGGTCATTCGCGCCGCGAAGCTGGACAAAATCGCCGGCGGCTGATCCGCCGGCGCAGTTGGCGTGATATAGAATGGCCGGCCTCCACCGGCCATTTTTTCTGCACGCTGCAACGGGTCGAAACGAGGCATGGCCGCGCTCCGGTGCAGGCCGGCCTCTGTCTTGGCGACTTTGAGCACGCGGCCGCAACCAGTACCAGCGATAAGGACTCGACTATGGAACGCGCCACCTACAAGCCCCTGTCATTCCACCAGCTCAAGCCGGGAGCGGGCTTTCACCAGCCCAGCACTTACCGCCTGGTGCAAGTGGATTCCCCTGCCATCGAGGCCATGACGGACCTGCAGCAAGTCTCTGCCGCAACCATCGGAGCCGACGTCAAGCTGTCCCTGGCGACACAGACGATGATAGCCCGCGGCGTCCGCCTGCTGTTGGTGGTGAGCCCGGAGGGTGAAGTATTGGGGCTGCTCACGGCGCGCGACACCATGGGCGAACGCCCCATCAAGTTCATCCAGCAAAACGGCGGCAAGCACGGTGACTTGAACGTACGCGACTGCATGACACCGATCAATACCATCGAGGTGCTGGCGCTGGGCGATGTACTGCGCGCCGAGGTCGGCCATATTGTTGCCACACTCAAAAACGTCGGACGGCAACACGCGATGGTGGTGGATACCGACGTTGTGTCGGGCAATGATACCGTCAGGGGCATCTTCTCGATCACCCAGATCGGCCGTCAGCTTGGCATGTCTTTGCAGGCATTCGAGGTCGCCAAGACCTTCGCCGAAATCGAGGCGATACTGGCCGCAGGCTGAAGTCCTGCCGGCGCCCGAACTGCGTCGCCGGCAGCAATTCACATGGCGTAGGGGCTTCGCCCCCGGTCGCTAGTCTTCCTCTTCCGCCCCGCCCGCTTCTTCTTCCTGCGCCCGGCGCCCGGCGGCTTCGCGCTCTTCGATCAGGCGCTTTTCCTGCACCTTGACCAGCCGTTCCTGCGCCGCCTCGGCATTGAGCGCAATGCTCTCTTCGCCGAACATCACCTGGCGCAGGAAGCGGAAGGCGAATTGCAGCAGAGCGACGTCGTCGGCGAGCAATGCCTGCTTTTCTTCCTGCGGCAACTCGAACAAGCGGCCGAAGGATTCCGCACTGACGAACTCGCGAAAGCGGTCGATGTCGTAGCAGGCCATAAAGAACAGCTGGCGGCTGCGCAGGCTCGGCTTGCCGATCGAGGGACCGGATGATTGTTTCTTCAGCACCAGCTGGCGCCAGCCGCGGGCCAGATCGTCATAGTCCTCCAGCCCCTGTTCCTTGCGATAGTCGGCGATGGTGATGCGGCGATTGACCTCGTGGCCCTTGCAGTGGTCCTCCCTGACGATGGCGTAGGAATCGCGATCGATGTATTCGTCCTGCCGGCGCATGGACAGCAGGGCCACCGGGTAGTAGCGGCAGGCGGTCGGCCGGTCCTGGTAGATGCCGCAGCCCTCCGGCTGCATGAAACGACAGGCGGTGCCGGCGTCGACGGGGCGGAACTTGACCCCGGCAATGCTGTCCTTTTCCATTTCATAGGGCACCGTGTATTCCTTGAGAAACTCGGTGGAACTGATGCCCAGCCGGGTCTTCAAGCGCAGCACATCGTAGGGCGTCAGCGAAATGTCGATGTTGGAACAGCAGGCGTTCCAGCAGCCGATGCCCTTGTGACACGAGAACTCGATGACATGCGTGCCCTCCACCATGGTGGGAACGACGGGACTGTTGGGAAACGGGATATCGGGCTGGGACATGGAAAACCTCGGGGTGATTCGTCTTCGGGCATCTTACAAGAAACAGGCCGAATGCCTTGCGGCATTCGGCCTGTGTCAGTCGTGCAGCCGGAACTGCTTAGTGCGGGGCCGCGGCCTTGAACAGCTTTGACTTGTCGACCAGATCGACGTGCTTGCGCTTGAAGCAGGTCCACTTCTTGGAGTGCTTGTCGTAGACCGAGTTCACGAAGCAATGCCAGTTCTCTTCATCGACGAAGTTCTTGTCGGTGCGATAGTAGAAGCCGGGGTAACGACTCTCTTCGCGGAACTGGATGTGCTTCATGTGCGCTTCGGCAGTCAGGATGCGGTGGTAGTTTTCCCACGCCCGCAGCAGTTCGTGCAGATCCTTGGCGCGCAACTTCTGCGAGTCTTCCTTGAGCAGTTCGAGCTTCTCTTCGGCAACCGCCAGCATCTTGTCGTTGGTGTTGTAGTAGGTGCTGCAACCGGCGACGTACTCGTCCATGATTTTCTGCAAGCGCATCTGCAGCATCTTGGGCGTGATGTAGTGCGGGTTGACGTCGATGGCGGTGGTGTAGTCCTTGTGCGCGAGGAAGGTGCGCACCGGCTTCCAGATGGTTTCCGCGATCTGTGCGTCGGTCTCGTCGAACTCGAGCTTGAAGTCGGCATTGTCGAGGCAGTACTTGATCATCGCCTTGGCAGCCAGGCGGCCTTCGGCGTGCGAACCGGACGAGAACTTGTGGCCGGATGCGCCGACGCCGTCGCCGGCCGTGAACAGGCCCTTGACCGTGGTCATCGAACGGTAGCCCCAGTTCCAGCCCTTGGGCAGGTGCGCCGGAACGCCGTCATACTCTTCGCTGGTCGGCGCGCCAAGATCGGTCGGGCCGGAGACCCATATGCCGCAGCAGCCGGAGTGCGAGCCGAGCAGGTAGGGCTCGGTCGGCATCAGCTCGGACATCTTCTTCTCGGGCTCGATGTTCTCGCCAACCCAGATGCCGCACTGGCCGATACACATGTCGAGGAAGTCTTCCCAAGCCTCGGCTTCGAGGTGCTTCACTTCCTTCGGCGTCAGCGTCTCGCGCAACTTGGCGAGGGCGGTGACGGTGTCCATGTAGATCGGACCATGGCCGTCCTTCATCTCCTTCAGCATCAGGTGATTGCGCAGGCAGGACGCCGGAACGGCAGCCTGGCCGTAGGGCGGGTAGTCGTTGAGCATTTCCTTGTTCTTGACCATGTAGTCTTCGCCGTAGGCGTTGGTGGCCTTGGCCTTGAACAGCAGGAACCAGGCACCCACCGGACCGTAACCGTCCTTGAAACGGGCGGGTACGAAGCGGTTTTCCATCATGGTCATCTCGGCGCCGGCTTCGGCGGCCATGGCATAGGTCGAACCGGCATTCCACACCGGGTACCAGGCACGGCCCGAACCTTCGCCCACCGAACGCGGACGGAACAGGTTGACGCAACCGCCGGCCGCCAGCATGACGGCCTTGGCCTTGTAGATGTAGATCTTGTTCTCGCGCACCGAGAAACCGGCGGCGCCGGCGATGCGGCTGGGATCGTTCTTGTCGTTGATCAGATGAACGATGAACACGCGCTCCTCGATGCGGCTCAGGCCGAGGGCCTTCTTCGCCGCTTCGGCGACGATCCACTTGTAGGACTCGCCGTTGATCATGATCTGCCACTTGCCCGAGCGCACCGGCTTGCCGCCGTCCTTCAGGGCCGCCAGGCCTTCCTTCTGCGCCTCGGCGCCGTCGTGACGGACGCCATCGGCATCGGTCTTCCAGATCGGCAGGCCCCACTCTTCGAACAGGTGCACCGAGTCGTCAACAACGCGGCCCAGGTCATAGGTCAGGTCGTCACGGGTGATGCCCATCAGGTCGTTGGAAACCATGCGCGCATAGTCGGCCGGGTCGAGATCCGGACCGATATAGGTGTTGATCGCCGACAGGCCCTGTGCCACGGCGCCGGAGCGGTCCAGCGCGGCCTTGTCTACCAGCTTGATCTTCAGATCCTTGCCGGACTCGGCCTTGACGGCTTCGGCCCAGCGCATCATTTCGTAAGCGGTGCCACAACAGGCCATGCCGCCGCCGATCAGCAGAATGTCCAGTTCTTCGTGGACGACTTCCGGTGCTTCAAATGTTCCAGCCATTTTTGGTTCCTCGATTGGTCGATTATTTGCGAATCAGTTCGGCGGGGTTGCCGGCGCGATAGCCGTTCATCACGGACTGGGTGAAAACGCCGGGCGCAGTGAGATCGGCCATTTTCGGCATGGGCTTGCCGCCGAACGGATCGATCGAACCCTCCGCCGTGGTGCGGATCGGGAACTTGAAGCGCTTCAGGGTGCCGTTGCGGAACTTGATGGTCCACATGATGGAATCGGAACCGCGCAGAGGCTGCACCGAACCGCCCAGCGGCACGATGTCGGCATAGTGGCGGCATTCGATGGCGCCCTGCGGACAAATCTTGACGCAGGAGTAGCACTCCCAGCACTGCTCCGGTTCCTGGTTGAAGGCTTTCATGGCATGGCCGGTTTCGGAACCGTCCTTGTCAAGCTTCATCAGGTTGTGCGGGCAGATGTACATGCAGGCGGTCTTGTCCTGCCCCTTGCAGCCGTCGCACTTCTCGGTACGAACAAAGGTTGGCATTTGGTTTCTACTCCTTGGTTGCGGTGTTGATCATCAAAAAAAACACATGGAAAAGCCGGGGGACTCTGATCTTTCAGCGGGCCGAATGTCCTGACAACTTGACCTCGACCTTCTCATCTTCAGCCAGACTGGCGTAGTAGGCGCGCAGCACTTCGAGCACCTCCGCCCGCGAAAACTCGGCGGGCACTTCGCCGCCTTCGGACAGCATCTTGCGCAGTTTGGTGCCGGACAGCATCAGGCGGTCAGCCTCGCCGTGCGGGCAGGTACGCGCCGAAGCCATGCCGCCGCACTTGTAGCACCAGAAGGTCCAGTCGATTTTCAGCGGCTGGGTCTCGAGCGAACCCTTGGGAATCTCGTCAAAGATGTGATGGGCATCGAAGGGGCCGTAGTAGCTGCCGACGCCGGCATGGTCGCGACCGACGATCAGATCAGAACAGCCGTAGTTCTGGCGGAACAGCGCATGCAGCAGCGCCTCGCGCGGACCGGCATAGCGCATGTCGAGCGGATAACCCGCCTGCAGCACGGTGTTCTTGACGAAATAGTGCTCGGCCAGCGTGGCGATCGCTTCGGAGCGCACCTCGGCGGGGATGTCGCCCGGCTTCAGGTTGCCGAGCAGCGAGTGGATCAGCACCCCGTCGCAGGTCTCGATGGCGATCTTGGCCAGGTATTCGTGCGAACGGTGCATCGGGTTGCGCGTCTGGAAGGCAGCGACCCTGGTCCAGCCCATGGCCTCGAACCTGGCGCGGGTTTCCTTCGGCGAGAGAAACAGATCGCCGTACTTTTCCGGAAAATCGCCTTGCGACAGCACCTTGATCGGGCCGGCCAGATTGATGTCGCCCTGCTCCATGACCATCTTGACGCCGGGATGCTCGAGGTCGGTGGTCTTGAATACGGTGGCGCACTCATGAGCCTTGTCGATCGCATACTTCTCGGTCACCTGCATGGTGGCGAGAATCGAATTGTCGTCGGGGTCGACCAGGGCGATCTCGCCGCCGGTCTTCAAGCCGTCGGCGGTCGCCTTGTCGGCGGACAGCGTGATCGGAATCGGCCAGAACAGGCCGGAGGCGGTCTTCATGCCGTCGCAGACGCCCTGCCAGTCGGTATGGGTCATGAAGCCCTCTAGCGGCGTAAAACCGCCGATGCCGAGCATGATGATGTCGCCTTTTTCGCGGGAACTGACCGTGACTCTCGGCAGGGACTTGGCTCGCGCCAGCTCGGCCTGCAGGGCCGGCCCCTCCAGCAACAAGGGTCGCAAACTGCCGCCGCCGTGCGGATTGACCAAAGCCATGCCGAACCTCCAATTATTCTGGTTATTTTTCGAAGTGCGAAGGCTAGCAATTTCCCCTCATCGCGCCAAGGCGATTATTTCTATTTGGGGATAAGGGGATTGTTTATCGACCCGGTCCCTGCCGTGCCGGCGCCGCCGAATCGCTGCCGAAGCTAGTCCCGAAGCGGTTTTTCAGCGGTTCGGGATGAGCAGGCAGTTGATCCCGGAAGCGGTTCAGCAGTCTCGTCTTTTCCTCGTCGCTCTGAACCAGCAAGGTGATGGAATTGCCGCGCAGCCAGGGATCGTTCTGGATCAGGTCGTAGGCGTAATAGCCTCGGCCGTTATGCATCACGATGCTGCTTTGCGCAGGCGTTGCGGGCGGCATCTGCGCCAGGTGATCGGCCATGAAACTGCCCATCTGGAGGAAGCGCAGGCCATTGGCCGCAAGCAGGCTGAGCAGCGCGGTCGCTACCAGCATCCGGGTCCATCGCACGCCCTCGCTGGGAACCGCCGCGAGTTTCAGCGCCCCCGCCGCTGCCAGTACCGGCAGCACCCCCCAGGCGGAGTGGAAATAGCGGTAGCCCCAGCCGTGCCCCTGGTCGAAGCGGATCAGGAAGTAGGCGAAGAATGTCG
>CAINHS010000041.1 GCA_903848955.1 uncultured beta proteobacterium | reverse complement strand
GGTGTCATCAACCCGGCGGTGAAGAACAAGCGCAACTACTGGTTGAGTGAGAGCAAGACTGCCAATGCCGATGAATGGTTCGATGCCGCCACCGAGGTCAAGGGCAGCTGGTGGCCGGCGTGGGCGACGTGGCTCAAGGGCCATGGCGGCAAGGAGATTGCGGCACGCGGGCGTCTGGGCAGCAAGGCCTGTCCGCCCGGTGAACCGGCTCCCGGTCGCTACGTCAAGGACAAGGCATAATGAATACGCCGGGTGTCTGCGAGGGGCGCAGCGTCCGGTGCAGCAAGGCAATGACCCCGTCCCGATAAGAACGATAGGAGAAGAAAATGCAGCGAGTGGCACTGGTAACTGGCGGAATGGGCGGTCTGGGCGAGGCGATCTGCATCAAGCTGGCGGCGCTTGGCTACAAGGTGGTAACGACGCACAGTCCCACCAATACGAAGGCGAATGAATGGCTGCGCGCCATGAACGACATGGGTTACGGCTTCAAGGCCTATCCTTGCGACGTCGGTGATTACGACTCGTGCAAAGCCTGCGTTGCGCAGGTGAGCAAGGATATCGGCCCGGTGGACGTGTTGGTGAATAACGCCGGCATCACCCGCGACATGACGTTCAAGAAAATGGCCAAGGCCGATTGGGATGCGGTGATGCACACCAACCTCGATTCGGTCTTCAACATGACCAAGCAGGTGATGGACGGCATGGTGGAACGGAACTGGGGCCGGGTCATCAACATTTCCTCGGTGAACGGGCAGAAGGGCGCTTTCGGCCAGACCAACTATGCCGCGGCCAAGGCCGGCATGCATGGTTTCACCAAGGCGCTGGCGCTGGAGGTGGCGAAAAAGGGCGTGACGATAAATACCATTTCACCCGGCTATATCGGCACCAAGATGGTCATGGCGATTCCGCAGGAAGTGCTGGACAGCAAGATTCTGCCGCTGATCGCGCAGGGTCGCCTGGGCAAGCCGGAAGAAGTGGCCGGTCTGGTTGCCTACCTGTCATCCGAAGAGGCCGCCTTCGTTACCGGCGCCAACATTTCGATCAACGGTGGTCAGCACATGTACTGATCCACCCCGGGCGGAAGGCTGCGGCTTGCAGCGCGCCTTTCGCCTTCAAGTTTTTTTAGACGCATAGGAAGTTTCAAAAATGGCAAAGAAAATTGCATTGGTAACGGGCGCAATGGGCGGACTCGGCACGGCGATCTGCAAGGCGCTGTCGCAGAGCGGTTTCACGGTGGCGGCGAACTGTCTGCCGAATTTCCCGCCGAAGGACGAATGGCTTGCCAAAATGAAGGCAGAAGGATTTGACTTCGTGGTGGCCGAGGCCGATGTCAGCGATTTCGATTCGTGCGCGGCGATGGTCAAGAAACTGGAAGCGGAAGTCGGCCCGGTCGACGTGCTGGTGAATAACGCCGGCATTACGCGCGATTCCGTTTTCAAGAAAATGGACAAGGGGCAGTGGGATGCCGTGCTGTCGACCAACCTCGACTCGGTGTTCAACGTCACCCATCAGGTGCTTCCGGGCATGGTCGACCGTGGCTGGGGTCGCGTCATCAACATGTCTTCCGTGAACGGCGTCAAGGGCCAGTTCGGCCAGGCCAACTACGCGGCGGCCAAGGCCGGCATCCTCGGCTTCACCCGGTCGATCGCTGCTGAAGTAGCCAAGAAGGGCGTCACGGTCAATGCCATCGCCCCCGGTTATATCGGCACCGACATGGTCATGGCCATCAAGCAGGAAGTGCGCGACTCGATCGTCGCCACCATACCTGTCGGTCGCCTCGGCAAGCCCGAAGAAATCGGTGCGCTGTGCGCCTATCTGGTGTCGGATCTGGCCGGCTACATGACGGGCGCCACGCTGAACATCAATGGCGGACTGCATTACTGCTGAGTTTGCCCGGGCATGAAGTCCTCGCCCTTGCGGGCGGGGGCAGTATCATTGGAGGGCGACCACGGTCGTAGAACGAATCTTCGGAGGGAAAGATAATGGCCGCACAGAGCCGACTCATCAAGAAATACCCGAATCGCCGACTTTACGATACCCGTACCAGCACCTACATCACGCTGGCCGATGTCAAGGAACTGGTGCTGGCTCATGAGGCCTTCCAGGTCGTCGACGCCAAGTCCGGCAACGACCTGAAGCGCGCCATCCTGTTGCAGATCATTCTCGAAGAAGAAGCCGGCGGCGCGCCGATGTTTTCTTCGGATCTGCTGTCGCAGATGATCCGCTTCTATGGCAATGCCATGCAGGGGCTGATGGGCAGCTATATCGGCGACAACATCAAGTCCTTCACCGAGGTGCAGGCCAAGCTCAAGGACCAGGCCAAATCGATGTACGGCGAGCATCCGGGCGACAGCCAGGACCTCTGGGCGCAGTTCCTCAAATTCCAGGGCCCCGCGATGCAGCACATGATGGGCACCTACGTCGAGCAGAGCCAGAAGATGTTCCAGCAGATGCAGGACACCATGCAGGAACAGACGCGCAAGATTTTCCCTGGCATCTACGTCAAGCCGGAAGAAAAATCCGAGAAGAAGTAGTCTTGGCGACGCGACGCAAGGCCAAGGCGCCGACAGTCGGCTTCGTCTCGCTGGGCTGCCCCAAGGCGGCGTCGGACGCAGAACAGATCCTCACCCGGCTGCGTGCCGAGGGTTATGAAATTTCCGGCAGTTACACCGGCGCCGATCTGGTGGTGGTCAATACCTGCGGCTTCATCGATGCCGCGGTCGAGGAGTCGCTCGACGTCATCGGCGAGGCTCTGGCGGAAAACGGCAAGGTCATCGTCACCGGCTGCCTCGGCGCCAAGAAGGATGCGGCCGGCAACGACGTGGTTCGCGCCGCCCACCCCAAGGTACTGGCCGTCACCGGACCCCATGCCCTGCAGGAAGTCATGGCGGCGGTGCATCTGCACCTGCCTCCGCTGCACGATCCCTTCGTCGATCTGGTGCCGCCGCAGGGCATACGCCTGACGCCGGACCATTACGCCTATCTGAAGATTTCCGAGGGCTGCAATCATCGCTGCAGTTTCTGCATCATTCCGTCGCTGCGCGGGGACCTGGTTTCGCGACCGGTCGGCGAGGTGCTGCGCGAAGCCGAAGTGCTGGCAGAGGCCGGAGTGCGCGAACTGCTGGTTATTTCGCAGGACACCAGCGCCTACGGCATGGATGTGAAATACCGTACCGGCTTCTCGGGCGGCAAGCCGGTGAAGACGCGGCTGTTGGAGTTGTGCCGCGAACTGGGCGAACTGGGACTGTGGGTGCGCCTGCACTACGTCTATCCCTATCCGAGCGTCGATGACCTGATTCCGCTGATGGCGGCGGGGAAGATCTTGCCCTATCTTGACGTGCCCTTCCAGCACGCCAGCCAGCGCATTCTCAAACTCATGAAACGGCCGGCCTCGGCGGAAAAGGTGCTCGACCGCATCGCCGCATGGCGCCGCGAAGTACCCGACCTGAGCATCCGCAGCACCTTCATCACCGGTTTTCCCGGCGAGACCGAGGCCGAGTTCAACGAACTGCTGGATTTCCTCGACGAGGCGCAGTTGGATCGCGTCGGCGCCTTCTCCTATTCGCCGGTAGCCGGCGCCAGTGCCAACGAACTGCCGGGTGCGCTGCCCGAAGCCCTGCGCGAAGAGCGCAAGGCGCGCCTGCTGCGGCATCAGGAGGACATCTCGACGCAGCGGCTGGAACGCAAGATCGGCCGCCGCATCACGGTGCTGGTCGACGACATCGACGAGGAGGGCGCCGTCGCCCGCTCCGAAGGCGATGCGCCGGACGTCGATGGCCTGGTCTACATCACCGACGGCCACGATCTGGAGATCGGTGAGTTTGCCGAGGTCAGCGTCATCGATTGCGACGTGCATGATCTCTACGCCACGCTGGCAGAGCCGGACTGAGCGCAGAGTGCCGGCATGAGCGCACTGATAGCCGAATTGAGCCGGTTGCTGGGCGGGCGCCATGTGCTCACCGCAACTGAAGATCTGGCGCCGTATTGCACCGACTGGCGCGGCCGTTATGCCGGCAGCGGGCTTTGCGTGGCACTGCCGGCAAGCACGGAGGAGGTGGCCGCCGTGGTGGCTGCCTGCACCGCCGTTGGCGTGGCGATCGTGCCGCAGGGCGGCAACACGGGCTTGTGCGGCGGGGCGACGCCGCGCGGCGGCGAAGTCGTGGTCAGCCTGCGGCGCCTGAACCGGATTCTTGCCATCGATGCCGCCAACAACTCGATGACCGTCGAGGCCGGCTGCACGCTGCAAGCGGTGCAGGACGCCGCGCTCGCCGCAGATCGCCTGTTTCCGCTGTCGCTGGCGGCAGAGGGTAGTGCCACCCTGGGCGGCAATTTGTCCACCAACGCCGGCGGAGTGCAGGTGCTGCGCTACGGCAATGCCCGCGACCTGACCCTGGGTCTCGAAGTGGTGCTCGCCGACGGGCGCATCTGGGACGGTCTGCGTGCCTTGCGCAAGGACAACACCGGCTACGACCTCAAGCACCTGTTCATCGGCGCCGAAGGCACGCTGGGCCTGATCACGGCGGCGACGCTGAAACTTTTTCCGCGGCCGCGCGCTCACGCCACGGCCTGGGTTGCCGTGCCCGATGCGGCGGCGGCGGTGCGCCTGCTCGGGCGCTTGCGCGATGCGGCCGGCGACCAGGTGACGGCGTTTGAAATGGTCGGTCGCTCCGCCCTTGAACTGGTCCTCAGGCATGTGCCGAACTCGCGCGACCCGCTGGCAGGAAGACCTGCGTGGCAGTTGCTGATCGAACTCAGCGGTGCGCGCGACGATCTCGCCGCCGTGCTGGAGCAGGCGCTGCAACAAGCCGCCAGCGAGGGCCTGGTAGCCGATGCCGTGCTCGCCCACAGCGCGGCGCAGACAGCCGCGCTGTGGGCACTGCGCGAGAACGTGTCGGAGGCGCAAAAGATCGAGGGCGTCTCGATCAAGCACGACATCGCCGTGCCCGTATCGCGCATCGCCGAATTCATCGCGCGCGCCGATGCCGCCTTGCAGGCTGCATTCCCGGGTGTGCGCATCGTCTGTTTCGGCCACATCGGCGACGGCAACCTGCACTACAACCAGTCGCGGCCGGATGCCCAGTCGAATGCCGAATTCATTGCGCAGACCGGCGCGGTCAATCGCATCGTGCATGATCTGGTGCATGAACTTGGCGGCTCGATTTCGGCCGAGCACGGGCTGGGGCAACTGAAGCGCGAGGAGGTGCTGCGCTACAAGAGCCGCACCGAGATGGATCTGATGCGCGCGGTGAAGCAGGCTCTCGACCCGCGCGGCCTGATGAATCCCGGGAAAGTGATCTAATTGCTGAGCGGGGCTTTACACGCCGAGCCCGCCTCCATATAATGCGCGCTCTCTTGTGGGGGTATAGCTCAGCTGGGAGAGCGCTTGCATGGCATGCAAGAGGTCCGCGGTTCGATCCCGCGTACCTCCACCAAGTAACAGTATTGACCCTATCGTCTAGAGGCCTAGGACAATACCCTTTCACGGTATGAACCCGGGTTCGAATCCCGGTGGGGTCGCCAGTATCAAGCGCAAACGGGTGCCGGTAATCGGGCACCCGTTTTCGTTTTCTGCGGCCAAGCGCTCTCGCCGCCAGTGGCGGCCGGCCCCCGGCAAATCCCGGTGTCGAGTCCTGCTAGACTTTGCGCTCAATGCCCGCATCGAGCCTGATCGGGAGCCGGGCATGGCTGACAACGTCGGGGAGGAAACTTTGTGGGAAATGCCAGGGACTTTTCAAGGCTGCAGGCCCTGCTGAACAAGCTTGAGGCGTGCGCCATTCCGTCACCGTAGCCGGCAGAAAAAACATGGACACGCTGACACTGGAACACCTGCGCACCTGGGTGGGACGACGCGAAGAGATTGAGGATGTGGTTGCCGCGTCCAGGGTGGCGGCACTGGCCGCGACACTGGACCGCGATGATCCGCCGCCGGCGCCGGGCGATGCCTTGCCGCCGCCCTGGCACTGGACACTGTGCGTGCCGGCGGCGCGCCAGTCGGCGCTCGGGCCGGACGGCCATCCGGCACGCGGCGGCTTTCTGCCGCCGGTGCCGCTGCCGCGCCGCATGTGGGCCGGCGGCCGTCTGACATTTCCCCGGCCGCTGCGGGTGGCTCAGCCGGTAACGCGAAAGTCCGAGGTGATCTCCGTCGAGCACAAGAGCGGGCGTTCCGGCGAACTGGTATTCGTCCTGGTCCGTCATGAATTTCACGGCGCCGCGGGCCTGGCCGTCACCGAAGAGCACGACATCGTCTATCGCGGCCCGCCGCTTGCCGGCACACCGGCGCCGGCCCCGCTGCCGGCGCCGGCCGGGTGCGCCTGGCAGCGCACCGTGGTGCCCGATGACGTCCTGCTGTTCCGCTATTCGGCGCTGACCTTCAACGGCCATCGCATCCATTACGACCGCCGCTATGCCACCGTGGTCGAGGGCTATCCCGGTCTGATCGTGCATGCCCCGCTGATCGCCACCCTGCTGCTCGACCTGCTGCGGCGGAACCTGCCGGGAGCGGCGATTGCCGCTTTCGAATTCAAGGCGATCAAGCCTTTGTTCGATGTCGCGCCCTTCGCCGTCTGCGGCCGGCCCGAGGGGGACGGCAAGACGGTCACGCTTTGGGCGCGGGACGCCGACGGCTGGCTGGCGATGAGCGGCGTGGCGACGCTGGCCTGAGCATTGAGCCAGGTCCCCGTGCCCGCCGCATGAACGACCAGAATCGTCTGCCGGTGTTGTGCAACATCGGCCTGCCGACCGCCTGCCAGGCGCTGCCGCCGGTTTTCTGCTGGACGATTCACCCCTTCAGAGGATCGCCGCGCAGGTATCCAGAACCAGGCTACGCAGCCATCGATGTGCCGGATCGGCGTGCAGTCGCGGATGCCAGAGCAATGAAATGGTGATCTCCGGCGCAGGGACCGGAAGGGGGAAGCTATGCATCCCGGTGCGCAGATTCCCGGTATGACGTTCGGGAACGCTGGCGATCAGATCAGAGGCCCGGGCCAAGGCCAGTGCGGCCGGAAAGCCGCCGACGATCGTTACGATTTCCCGTTCCAGCCCGAGCGAACTCAAGGCCTCATCGATCGGTCCCTTGTCGCGACCCTGCCGCGACACATAGACGTGCCTGCCGGCCGCATAACGGGAAGGCGTAATCTCGCCGCGGCTTAGCGGGTGCCCCTTTCGCACGACGCCTATGAAACGGTCGCGGAACAGCGCCTGCACACGCAGTTCCGGAGCCGCCGTGTTCCCTACAACACCGGTTTCAAGATCGACGATCCCGTCACGAAGTGGCGTGCTGTCTTTGTCCGGCTTCTGCACAAAGCACAGCCGTACGCCGGGTGCATCCTTGCCGACGCGGGATATGAGGTCCGGTCCGAAGTTCTCCACAAACCCGTCGCTGGTCCGCAGCGTGAACGTCCGGACGAGTTGTTTGAGGTTGAGCTTCGTGGCGGGACGCAAGACTGCTTTTCCATCCTGCACCAGCTGACTGACCCGTTCGCGCAGCTCGATCGCTCGGGGCGTGGCGACGAGACCGCGTCCGGCCCTGACCAACAGCGGATCACCCGTGGTCTCGCGCAATCGCGCCAGCGCCCGGCTCATCGCCGACGGGCTGAGCCGCAACCGTCTGGCGGCGCGCGCAACGCTGCCTTCCGCGAGCAGCACATCAAGCGTGACAAGCAAGTTCAGGTCGGGTGTCGACATACGCCAACCATAGCAGTGTTTGATCGACATATGGCGTCAAACGCATGAATAAGGTGCAAATGCTGCGCCTTCCGCCATGTCACGTAAAGAACTACGCTTCCAGCAGTCCCGTTTCGGGGCCGCCGGAAAAAAGGAGTTCGCGTGAAATCAATCTTTTCAGGACCAGATGCAGTAGTTGGCGGAACTACCCAAGGAACGCCGCCTGTTCGGTGGGCGCTGGCCAGTCTTTCGCTGTCCATGCTGCTGTCCTCGCTCGGCACCAGCATCGCCAATGTCGGCTTGCCGACGCTGGCACAGGCGTTCGCTGCCTCCTTTCAGGAAGTTCAGTGGGTCGTCCTTGCTTATCTACTCGCCATAACCACGCTGATCGTCAGCGTCGGACGGCTCGGTGACATCATGGGTCGCCGCCGGCTGCTGCTGGCTGGAATCTTCCTGTTTACGGCAGCTTCAGTCCTGTGCGGCGCAGCCCCCACGTTGCGGCTGCTGATTGCCGCCCGGGCGGCGCAGGGGCTAGGGGCGGCCATCATGATGGCGCTCACCATGGCGTTTGTCGGTGAGACGGTTCCAAAAGACAAGACCGGTAGTGCCATGGGGTTGCTCGGAACCATGTCCGCGATCGGCACCGCGCTCGGTCCGTCGCTCGGTGGCGTCCTGATCGGCGGGTTCGGTTGGCCGGCCATCTTCCTCATAAACGTACCATTGGGCATCCTGACTTTGCTTCTCGCGCATCGCTTCCTGCCAGCTGATCACCCGGCGGCGAAGACGGATCGGACCCGCTTCGACCATGCGGGTACGCTGCTGCTTGCCCTGACACTCGCGGCATATGCACTGGCGGTGACCGCGGGGCGCGGCAGTTTCGGTGCGCTCAACATGGCCCTGCTGTCGGCTGCCGTCATCGGAGCCGGCCTGTTCGCGCTGGCCGAGACGAAAGCTGCGTCGCCCCTGGTCCGCCTGGCGATGTTCCGCAATCCGGTGCTGAGTGCCGGCTTCGCCATGAGCGCCCTGGTCACAACCGTCGTCATGGCAACCCTGGTGGTCGGCCCGTTCTATCTCTCCGGCGCGCTCGGGCTTGATGCAGCCCGTGTCGGACTCGTCATGTCGTCCGGTCCGGTTGTTGCCGCGCTAACGGGCGTGCCGGCCGGCCGCATCGTGGACAGGTTCGGGGCGCACTGCATGACCATCGTCGGGCTCACCGGAATGGTGGTCGGCTCCACCGTCCTGTCCCTGCTGCCGGCGAGATTCGGCATACCGGGCTACATCGTGCCGCTGGTCGTCATCACTGCCGGCTATGCGCTGTTCCAGGCAGCCAACAACACCGCCGTCATGACGAATATTCGACCCGACCAGCGGGGTGTGGTATCCGGCATGCTCAATCTGTCGCGCAATCTCGGGCTGATCACCGGTGCATCGGTCATGGGCACCGTGTTCGCTTTTGGATCGGCGACGAACGACATCACAACGGCACACCTCGAGGCGGTTGCCGCCGGCATGCGGATCACGTTCGCCGTTGCCGCGGCTTTGATCGTCGTCGCCATCGCGATCTCGCTTGAAGCTTGCCGCCGCACATGGCCCGATCGGGAACTTGCGCCGTAAGCGGTGAATCCACACGGATTCAATGAACGCAGGCAATGGCAAGTGGCGGGAAATTTGGCAGCCTGACGCCAACGCCGGCCGCTCCGGTCTCATGCGAAGGGCATCGTGAATGCATCGCCATTGTGGTCTTTGGCGCAAGAAACCGATCTCCGGCAGGAGCGCTGCGCACAAGGCAGAGGTGACGCTGTTACTGCCTATCCGCTCCCTTTCTGCAGCAGTTCGGCCAACTTGATGTCGTAGGCGAGTTCCGTGTCAATCACATCCTCCAGCTTGCCCGCCAGTTGAACATCAAAGTTGCACATGTGAGCGCCCATCCAGGCGCTGACGACGTTCTGCAGCCGTAATGCACATTGCTTCGGGTCTTCGCGATCCAAACTCCTCGTCACCGCGGTCAGTTGGCTGGAAACTTCGGCATGCGCCAACTGGTGTTCCTCTATGTGCCGGCGACACAGCGGTGTCGCCGGTAGCTGGCGCATCAATTTTTCTTCGTAGGCGAAATGCGTCACTACGAAACCCAACAGGTCACCAAGCAGCCCGTCCAGCCGCTTGATGCAGTCCGCCCTGTATTCAGCGGGACATCGGCTGCAGCTATTGCCCGATCTGTTTTGCGCTTCGCAAATCCGGCCAAGTTGCTGAATCAACATTTCCAACTCTTGATGTTGGCTGTCGATTTGTCGATGGCCCGTAATCACGTAACTTGGGGTACTTTGCGTTTCCATGGAACCGGTCCCTGAAGTGCGTCTCTGGATTTGCCAAGCATACTCCAGCGTAATCTTTTCCGGCTGCCATTCCCGCTGCCGCTGGATCGTTACCAGGCATCCCGCCGGCTTAACGAACGCAGCAGGACCGCAAACAACTCGTCCGGGCTGAACGGTTTGATCAGGAAGTCATTCATCCCGGCCTTGAAGCAGCGTTCCTTGTCCTCGGCAAATACATTGGCGGTCATGGCGATGATCGGTGTGTCCCGATACCCGGGAAGCTGACGTATCTCCTGAGTCGCCTCCACCCCGTTCAGCTTCGGCATCTGCATGTCCATGAAGATGGCGGCGTACCTGTTCTCCCGCGCCATGGCGACGGCCTTTGCGCCATCCTCTGCGGTATCCGCAACAAGACCGACCGCTTCAAACTGCATCAGGGCGACTTCGCGGTTGATAGGCTCGTCATCAACCACCAGAATGCGCTGGCCGGCGTAGCGCTGCCGGATCTCCGCTTCCGCATCGAGTGCCGCTTCCGTCGGAGCTGAATCTGGCGCACCGCCTTTCTTCAGTTTCACAGAGAACCAGAACGTGCTGCCGACGCCCGGCGTGCTGTCGGCGCCGGTTTCACCGCCCATCAGTGCGGCCAGCCGCCGGGTGATCGCCAGGCCGAGGCCGGTGCCGCCGTACTTGCGGGTCATCGAATTGTCGGCCTGCTCGAAGGTGCTGAAGAGCCGGGACATGGCTTCGGGGCTGATGCCGATGCCGGTATCCCTTACCTCGAAGCGTACCCGCACCGAATCGGCGGTCTCTTCCTGCTTGAGGATACGCAAGGTCACGGTGCCTTGTTCGGTGAACTTGACGGCGTTGGTGGCGTAGTTGAGCAGCGCCTGCTGCAGCCGTGTCGGGTCGCCCATCAGGTTGTGCGGCAAGTGCTCGGCCTCGATCAGCAGGTGGATACCCTTGGCTTTGACTCCCTCCGACAGGATCGAATTGACATTGGCCAGCAGACTGCTGACGACGACCGGGGCTTCTTCCAGGGTGAGTTTGCCGGCCTCGATCTTCGAGATGTCGAGGACGTCGTTGATGACCGACAACAGGTGCTGGGCCGAGGCGTCGATGGTGTCGAGGCGTTGTGCCTGTTTGCTTGTCACGCCTTCGCGGCGCAGGATATTCGCCATGCCGATGATGCCGTTCATCGGCGTGCGGATTTCGTGGCTCATGTTGGCGAGGAAGGCGCTCTTGGCGATGTT
>CAINHS010000040.1 GCA_903848955.1 uncultured beta proteobacterium | reverse complement strand
GGCCACCTTCCCTGACCAGTGGTCGGGTGATGCGTTTCGCCTAAGGCAGATACTGCTCAACTTCCTGGGCAACGCCTGCAAGTTCTCCGACCAGGGAAGGATCACCGTGCGGGTAAGTGCGGTAGAGCAAAACGGCGAGAGCGTGTTGGCGCGTATCGAAGTCGAAGATCAGGGCATCGGCATCAACCCCGAACAACAGGCCATGCTGTTTCAGCCGTTCACTCAGGTGGATGGATCTACGACCCGCAAGTGCGGTGGTTCGGGTCTTGGCCTGATTATCTCGAAGCGCCTCGCCAACCTGATGGGTGGCGAGGCCGGTGTGGTGAGTCAAGAAGGACGCGGCAGCACTTTCTGGGCCACGGTTCGGTTGAAGTCAGCCAAAGTTGGTGAAGTCGGGAATTAGCCGAGGACTTCTTCGCGTTGCCGCCATTCCAAGGGACGGAAGCCAAGCGGCAGCTTGATGAGCACAACAGTCATTGGTGATGTCGGTGTCCTCAGTCGCCTTGCAGTCTAGCGGGATATCTTTGCTGTGAGTTGGCAGGCACAAGATACCCAGGCCTCGCGTGTTGTGGAGATCAAAAATAAACGTGCAAACCTTCGGATACCTTGGCAACTATTATGAAGAAGCAGATCGGCCCATGTCCCGCAGACTGCCTAACTATTTGCTCGCATGAACACTCATGAGCATGATTGTGATTGTCGTTATTGGCTTGGGGATTGGTGCCATTGCGAAATGTTCTGGTTATATCCTGGAAATCGTAGTGTCCATTTGAAATTTACGGATCCAAGCGCCCCAGTCCATTGCCGCCATCCAATTGATCAGCAACATCTCAGCGAATCACCCTAGGGAGCGCGGTATAGCGCTCACCATGATCTACCACTCGAACTTCTTCTCAGAGCCAGTGACACGGGCTTTGAGAGCAAATCGCCATATGTTGCGTCTCAATAATCGCCCCGTCTCATCGGCCAAGCGGCAGGAATCTGAGGAGCGGAAGCGGCCGCTGGGTATGAGCATGTCAAGAGACCAACTGCAGCCAGGAAGAGACTGTGGCGGCGGATCCCGCAGTCGGCCCTGAATGAGCGCTACAGACCGGCAGGTTTCGCCTTGCCGGTGGTGATCAGGCCAAGATGCTCATATTCGGTCGCAACAGGATCGCTCCACAAACTGGAGGCCGACTTGATGTCAAGGTAATCCAGAACGAAACGGGCGCGGGCTTTCGTTTCAATTTCACATTCACCGCAATATTTCCAGCCACCCCGCCCGGCGTTATTTTCGATTTTCATTCGCCGGAAAACCCCCTCGATGACGGTGCCGTCATTGAGCACGATGCGGACAATGTCACCCACAGGAATATGTTGCGAAATCGTGACCATGTGATTTTGATCAGCAAAGGTTTCAGTCCAGCGTGCCATTTTTGTTTCCTCCACAAATAAAAAACTGATTGAGCTGAAGAGCACCTGCTTGCAGCCGACTTTGAACAAAACGGCATGGATATCCGTTTGCGATGTTCATCCCGATATTGACACCGCAGTGTCCATTATCACCCCGCCCGTTGCCGGTTACGTCATTTATCCGGACATCCTTCCGCGAACCAAATGGAATCTCAAGATCTGAGCTAAACCCCTGCGCGATGGCCGGTCATCAATGGCCGTTACCGCATTATTTTGACGTGATGCTGGTGGGCGCGGGCATTGAGGCGAACAGGTTTGATCCATATCAAGGCAATTATGGCCCGACCATATAGCTTAGCGGCTGGATATTTTCCGGTCCGTTTTCTTCTTTGATTCGTGGAGAGGATCATGGCCTTTCCGATCAGCTGAATGTCCTATTGCGTTCATGCCTGAATCTGCCGCCGGATGCCGTTTTCTGTGACTTGCCCGACATGAAGCTATTTCCCTTTGCTGGAGGAAGACTGTGACCCCTAACGATAACCCTGCTGCCGAGCCCGACCAGGAGCGGCAATCCGAATGTCAGATGCAAGCGGCATCGGCAGACCCTGCTGCGGGGAGCTTGAAGACGTCACGCCGGGACTTCCTCAAAGGTGGCGGCATGCTGGGCGTGTCGTCGCTGATGGGCGCCGGAGCGCTGATGGCGCAGTCCGACAATGCTCAGGCCGCCGCCGAATGGGCCGAGCACTTCCAGGGCAACTATCGCCTGATGAGCCCGCAGGAAAAGGCCGAAGCACGCGCCCGGCTTGAACGGCGCTATTCCGCGGAGTACGGCAAGAAGGTTACCGTCGATGGCACCGAAGCCCAGCCGGGCGTGCTCATGGGCTATGCGCTCAATGTCAGAAAGTGCATCGGCTGTCGTCGCTGCGTCAAGGCCTGCGTCGAGGAGAACAATCAGTCGCGCGGCGAAAAACCCGGCGAGCGCATCGAGTGGATCCAGGTGCTGCGGATGGAGCGCGGTGAGTTCTCGAAAGACAAGATGAACCAGGGTTACCCCGAAGGGCTGGGCATCCAGGTCGGCGGCAATGCCTACACCCCGGCCGGTCAGGTTCTCGAAGGACAGTATCACTACGAACCGAAGGCTGTTCCGGAAAAAGAGGCCACCTACATGCCGATCGCCTGCATGCAGTGCGAGAAACCGCCCTGCGTCAAGGTGTGCCCGGTGAGAACGACTTACCGCGAGGCCGATGGCCCGGTGGTGATCGACTACAACTGGTGTATCGGCTGCCGCATGTGCATGAGTGCCTGTCCTTACTGGGCGCGCCGCATCAACCTGACCAATCCGGTGCTGCCCAACGAAGCAATGAACCCGGTGACGCATTATCTGGGCAACCGGCCGCGCATGCGGGGCGTCGTCGAGAAGTGCCACTGGTGCCTGCAACGGACCCGCAAGGGGCGCTACCCGGCCTGTGTCGAGGTGTGCCCGGTGGGTGCCCGCAAGTTCGGCAATCTGCTCGACCCGGAAAGCGAGGTCAGCCTGATCCTGGCGAGGAAAAACGTGTTCCGCCTGAAGGCCGAGCTGAACACGTTTCCCAAGTTCTTTTATTTCTACGACTGAGGAGCCGGCTCGTGAACAAACTAATGAGTTTCGCTCCCGATTACGTTCGCTACATCATCAAGGGCAGCACGAAGTTCTACGCATGGATGGCATTTCTTGCCTTCCTGAGTTCGATCGCCCTCTACGGCTTTTACCTGCAGAACACCGAGGGTCTGATCGTTACCGGTTTGACCAGCCAGATTCACGAGGGCCTCTATTTCGCCAACCTGGTGTTCCTGGTTGGCGTGGCCGCCGGAGCTGTCACCATCGTATTTCCCGCCTACGTCTATCACCACAAGGCGATGCACGAAGTCACGGTACTGGGCGAGATGCTGGCGATTACGGCGGTGATCATGGTCATGCTGTTCGTGTTTGCCCACATGGGGCGCCCCGACCGGCTCTGGCACATGCTTCCCTTCATCGGCATCTACAACATGCCCGGCTCGATGCTGGCGTGGGATGTGCTGGTGCTGAACGGCTACCTCCTGCTCAATTTGATCTGCGGCTTCTACTACCTCTACACCAAATATACGGGGGGCGAGGTTAACCGCAAGTTCTTCATGCCTCTGGTCTACACCTCGATCGTCTGGGCTCTCAGCATTCATACCGTCACGGCCTTCCTGATCTCGACCCTGCCCGCGCGTCCGATGTGGTTCCACAGCATGATGCCGATCCGCTTCATCATGACCGCGTTCGCGGCGGGTCCCTGCCTGATCATCCTGATCTTCATGATCATCCGCAAGAACACCCGGATGTGGATTCAGGACGAGGCAATCAACCTGCTGTCGGTCATCATCACCTGGTGCCTCGGCATCGCGCTGTTCCTGACGCTGTCGGAAATCGTGGTCGAACTGTATGCGCGCACCGAGCATGCCAACGGCCTCTACTACCTGATGTTCGGTCTGCATGATCTGACCCGCCTGGTGCCGTGGTTCTGGGGCTCCCTGATCGCTATGCTGGTCGCTTTTGCGATGTTCCTCATCCCCAGTGTCCGCACCAACTACAAGCTGCTGCCTGTTGCCTGTGTTCTGGGGTTCGGCGGAATCTGGGTCGAGAAGGGCATGGGGCTGGTTGTTCCCGGGTTCATTCCCACCCCCATCGGCGAAGTCACCGAGTATTACCCGACCCTGATTGAAATCATGATGTCAATCGGCCTCTGGGCGATGGGCTTCTTCATACTGACCATTCTGCTCAAGGGCGCCATCGGCATTCTGGTCGGCGACGTCAGATTCAAGAGTGCGGCGCAGGCGACGTCGAACGATGTCGCCAACAGCGGCGGGATTGCCGCCCACGGACCAACGTGAGACGACCATCATGAAAAAACTTTCAATCACTGCGTTGATTTTTGCATTCTGCCTGGGGATGGTCTCTTCCGCTTTTGCGGAGGAAGAAGTGACTTGCTTCGAAAGCCGCAAGGGCGCCTCGGAAGTCGTAAAGCGCGACCTTCAGCCCGGCTGGCCCAATGTGAAGTGCTCGCCGAAAACCGGTGCGGTGCTCTGGTGGGGCGATCCTTTCGATGGCACCGTGCCCATGGGTGACACGCCACTGCTGACGCATGTTCCTCCCGGCAATGCCGTGGTCAAGCCGCGCTCGGCGAAACTGGCGATTCTGCCCTTGTGCGGGACGGCGTGCCATAACGGTGTCATTCCGCCGACGCTGCCGAAAGACAAGAAGCCGAAAGCCATCCCGACGATGGAAGGTCTGCTGCCGGATGCCAAGAACCTGCAGCATGGCCGCGGCCGTATCTGGTGTCTCGACTGCCACCACACCACCCAGCGCAACAAGCTGGTGGACAATTTCGGCGATCCGCTCAGCATTGATCAGCCGCAACTGCTGTGCGGCAAGTGTCACGGCGACAAGATGCGCGACTGGCGCGACGGCATTCACGGCAAGCGCATCGGCGAATGGGCCAGCACAGGCAAGAAGCGCTGGTTCACCTGCACCGAATGTCATAACCCGCACAACGTTCAGGACGGGGCCAGAAACCGTGGCTTCATCCAGCTTGAGCCGGAATTGCCTCCTCAGCTGCCGAAGGGCATGAAGGACGCCAAGCATGAACTGGTGCACGGGGTTCACTGATGCCGGGTTGCCCTGAAGACGCTGCCTCGACTCCCGCGCCCGGCCCGCAAAGGGGCGATCCGGGCTGGATCACCCCTGCCTTGTCGGCATCCGAGAAACAGCGGGTAGTGGGAAAGACCAGCGTCTTTTTCGGGCCGCCGCTCGCTATTCTTGTGGACGGGCAGAACAACACCCTGGAGATCAGCGGCAAGCTCAACCGCACTGCCGAGCGCTACATGGAAATCCTCAGGTATCACGGTCTGGAAATCAGCGAGCCGGAACGCCTGTGCCTTGCCCACATCTGCAACATCGGCTTCATGTCGCCGCTGGAAATCCGGGAGCTTGCCGATGAGGCCAGATGGACCACCTTCGAAAGCGACGGACTGGACAAGGAGGCTCTGGCCATGAAACTTGAATCCGCCAGCTTTGCCGACCTGGTCGCGCTCGTTGAGACCCTTGGCTTCTGATCGATTGCGACGCCTGGCTATGCGCCATGACTGCGTGAATTTTTCATTTCTTTATTCCAGGGAGTAACAAATGACGATCAAGACCGTCGGCATAATCGGCGCCGGAACCATGGGTAACGGCATCGCACAGGCCTGCGCCGTGGCCGGCATCGACGCGGTGATGCTGGACATCAACGAAGCAGCCGTGCAAAAAGGCGTCGCCACCATTTCCGGCAGTCTCGACCGGCTGGTGAAGAAGGAGAAGATGACGGCGGAGCAGAAGGCGGCGGCGATGGCTCGCATCAAGGCGACGACGCAAATGGGCGACATGAAGGGCGTCGATATAGTCATCGAGGCGGCGACCGAGAACGAGGGGCTGAAGCTGCGTATCCTCAAGGAAGCCGAAGCGGTAATCGGTGCCGGCACCATCATCGCCAGCAATACTTCGTCGATTTCGATTACCCAGCTCGCCGCAGCGACCGCGCGGCCGGGCCAGTTCATCGGCATGCACTTCTTCAACCCGGTGCCGATGATGGCGCTGGTGGAACTGATCCGCGGCCTGCAGACCACCGATGAGACGCACGCCAGGGTAGAGGCGCTGGCGAAGGCGCTGGGCAAGACTCCGATCACGGTGAAGAACAACCCGGGCTTCGTGGTAAACCGCATTCTCTGTCCGATGATCAACGAAGCCATCTTCGTCCTTGCCGAGGGTCTGGCGACGGCGGAGGAGATTGACAACGGCATGAAGCTGGGCTGCAACCAGCCGATCGGCCCGCTGGCCCTGGCGGACATGATCGGACTGGATACGATGCTGGCGGTGATGAAGGTGTTCTACGAAGGATTCAACGATTCCAAGTATCGTCCCGCGCCGCTGCTCAAGGAGATGGTCGCCGCCGGTTATCTGGGGCGCAAGAGCGGGCGCGGCTTCTACACCTACGCCTGAGCCGGCTCAGCCGCCGAAGCGGCGCAGGCCGTCGAGATCCAGCACGGTGATGCCGCCGTACTCGGTGGTGAGGAAGCCGGCGTCCTCCAGCAGCCTCAACGCCCGGTTGACTCTCTGGCGGGAAATCCCCGCCAGGTAGCCGATTTCCTCCTGCGAGATGGCGATGCGGGATTCCATTCCCGGTTGCAGCACCGGATGGAACAAGGCGGCGATGGCGCGGGCGACGCGGGCATCGATGTCGGCCAGCCGTTCCGATTCGAGCAGGCCGATGAACAGGCCCAGCCGTTCGTTGATCTGGTTGATTACAAAGCGGTTGAAGGGGATGCTATGGTCGAGCAGCCAGTGGAAGGTCTCATGCTTCATGCAGGCGACGCGCGTTTCGCGCAGGGCGATGACGTCGTAGCGGCGTGGCTCGGCCTTGAGCATGGACCCTTCGCCGAACCAGCCGCCGGCGGTGATGCCGGTGTAGCTGGCGGTCTTGCCGCTGGCCCAGTCGCTCGACATCTTGGCCAGGCCGTCGATGATGCCGAACCAGTGCTCCACCGGCTCCCCCTTGCGGCAGACAAAGCCGGCTGTCGGCACGAAGCGTTCAATCGTTCCCTCGCGTGCGCGTGCGAAATCCGCAGCAGACAGCGATTGCGCCCAGCTTGTGCGGCGCAGCATGTCTTCGAGCGAGATTCCGGATATTTGACAATTGTCAGGCACGCGACAATTATAGGCACCGGAATCGCTTAGACTCAATTTCTGTAGCGGACTAATCGCGAGAACAGCGGGTCCGCATCGGTATTTGCTGGAGGAGAGAAAACGCATGGCTGTGTCCCCATCGGGGCGAGGCTCGACCTCGCTCGATACCTTTCCCCGTCTGCTGCTGAACCACGCGGCGACGCGCGGCGATCGTCCGGCAACACGCGAGAAATATCTCGGCATCTGGCAGACCTGGAGCTGGAGTCAGGTCGCCGAAGAAGTTCGTGCCATGGCCTGCGGCCTGGCGGAACTCGGCTTCAAGCGCGGCGACAACCTCGCCATCGTTGGCGACAACCGCCCCCGCCTTTACTGGGCGATGTGTGCGGCGCAGATGCTGGGTGGTGTTCCGGTGCCGATGTATCAGGATGCGGTGTCGGCGGAAATGGTTTTTGTGCTGACCGACGGCGAGATCCGGTTTGCCATCGTCGAAGACCAGGAGCAGGTGGACAAGCTGCTCGAAATCAAGGTCCAGTGCCCCAGCCTGCAGCACATCCTCTACGACGACCCGCGCGGCATGCGCCACTACACCGAGACCGATCTGCAGGGGCTTGATGAGGTGATCGCCATGGGGCGCATCCATGACAAGAACCAGCCCGACTTCATTCCCGGCGAAATCGCCAAGGGCGGCACCGAAGATATCGCCGTGATGCTGTATACCTCCGGCACCACGGGCAAGCCCAAGGGGGTCTGCCAGACCCATGAAACCTTCATCGCAGCCGCGCGGAGCGGCGTCGGCTTCGATCACCTGACTGACCGGGAGGACATCCTGTCCTACCTGCCGATGGCCTGGGTCGGCGACCACCTGTTTTCCTATGCGCAGGCCATGGTGGCCGGCTTCACCATCAACTGCCCCGAGTCGGGCGACACGGTGATGACCGACCTGCGCGAGATCGGCCCGACCTACTATTTCGCTCCGCCGCGGGTGTTCGAAAACCTGTTGACCACGGTGATGATTCGCATGGAGGATGCCGGCGCAATGAAGCGCGGCATGTTCCATTACTTCATGGCGGTGGCCAAGCGCTGCGGCTCGGATATCCTCGACCAGAAGTCCGGTGTTTCCACGTTGGACCGCCTGCTCTATGCGCTGGGCAATGTGCTGATCTACGGGCCGCTGCGCAACGTGCTCGGCATGAGCCGCATCCGCGTCGCCTACACGGCGGGTGCCGCCATCGGCCCCGACCTGTTCCGCTTCTATCGTTCCATCGGGGTCAATCTGAAGCAGCTCTACGGCGCCACCGAGACCTGCGCCGCCGTCTGCCTGCAGCCTGACCGCGAGATCAAGTTCGACAGCGTCGGCAAGCCGGCGCCGGGGGTCGAGGTCAAGATTTCCGACGACGGCGAAGTGCTGGTGCGCGGCAAGCTGCTGCTCAAGGGCTACTACAAGCGCCCCGATGCGACGGCGGAGGCGATCGATGCCGAAGGCTGGTTCCACACCGGCGACGCCGGCTTCTTCGACGAGGACGGCCACCTGAAGATCATCGACCGCGCCAAGGATGTCGGCAAGCTGGCCAACGGCGCGATATTCGCGCCGAACTACATCGAGAACAAGCTCAAGTTTTTCCCGTACATAAAGGAAGCGGTCTGCTTCGGCCACAACCGCGACATGGTCTGTGCCTTCGTCAATATCGACATGGGCGCGGTCGGCAACTGGGCGGAACGTCGCGGCCTGCCATATTCCGGCTACACCGATCTGGCAGGCAAGCCGGAGGTTCTGGAACTGATCCGCGACTGCGTCGAGCAGGTCAATGCCGATCTGTCGCATGACGCGATGGTGGCGGAGACTCAGATCCATCGCTTCCTGATATTGCACAAGGAACTCGATCCGGATGACGATGAGCTTACCCGCACCCGGAAAGTGCGACGCGGCTTTGTTGCCGAAAAATATGGTGTGCTGATCGACGCCCTGTATTCCGGCAAGACCTCCCAGTTCATTGAAACCCAGGTCAAGTTCGAGGACGGCCGCACCGGCAAGGTCGCGGCCGACCTGATGATCTGTGAAGTGAAGACCTTTCCCGCCAGCTTCAAGAAAGCGGCTTAGACCAGCAGCAGCGAACACGGCGAATGACCTATGAATGACTGGATCCATGCGGAGCGCATCACTTTCCACGACGCCATTGCGACGATGGAGGTCGATTTTTCCCGCCTGACTTTTGCCGATGCGGCCCAGGTCGATGCGTTTTACGACCACATTGAAAGGCGCCTGACCGAGACCGGCCGGCGCTGGTTCTTTCTGGTGGTCTATACCGATTGCGTGATTACGCCGGAAGCCTGGCGGCGTTTCGCCGAGCGCGGCAAGAACACCAACATCAATCACAGCCTGGGCAGCGTACGCGTCGATGCGACGGCGCAGACCCGGGATGCGATCCGGGAAAGCGCCGGACGGGAATCCTTCCGGGCGAACATCCACAACACGCGTGACCAGGCTTTGCTGGCGCTCGGCGAGATGCGCAAGCGTCAGCGCGACACGCATGGCGGGGCGGACGACACTTTCCTGCGCGTCGAGAATGTCAGCCTGCGCTTCGGCGGCGTCAAGGCCATCACCGGCGTCAGCTTCGAGGTCAAGCGCGGCGAGATCTCTTCCATCATCGGCCCGAATGGCGCCGGCAAGAGTTCCATGCTGAATGTCATCAACGGCGTCTACCATCCGCAGGAGGGCACCATCACCTTCCTCGGCAGCGTGCGCCGCCAGATGCGCCCCCACGAAGCGGCCTCCCAGGGCATCGCCCGCACCTTTCAGAACATCGCGCTGTTCAAGGGCATGAGCGTGCTCGACAACATCATGACCGGCCGCAATCTGAAGATGAAGGCCAACCTGCTGCAGCAGGCACTCTGGCTCGGACCGGCGCAGCGCGAGGAACTCGAGCACCGGCTCAAGGTGGAAGAGATCATCGACTTTCTGGAGATCCAGCACATTCGCAAGACCCCGGTCGGGCGGCTGCCTTATGGCCTGCAAAAGCGCGTCGACCTGGCGCGGGCGCTGGCGATGGAGCCGCAGCTTTTGTTGCTCGACGAACCCATGGCCGGCATGAACGTGGAGGAAAAGCAGGACATGTGCCGCTTCATCCTCGATCTGAACGACCAGTTCGGCACCACCGTCCTGCTCATCGAGCACGACATGGGCGTGGTCATGGATCTTTCCGACTTCGTCGTCGTGCTGGATCACGGCGAAAAGATTGCAGAAGGAACGGCTGACGAGGTGCGTGCCGACCCCGTGGTCATCAGCGCCTATCTTGGCGCCAGCCATTAACGCTCATCCCACCGAGCGCCACCTACAGAAAATGAAACACGCGAAAGGCAAATTGAAGGTTCCCCCCCCATCCCCCCTCACGGGGGGCTACTGATCGGCTCGCTGCGCTCGATAGTTTTCAGGGCCTTCGCAACCGATGTTTCGAGTTAAGTATTAAGGATTCTGAACCATGGCATTTTTCCTGGAAACCCTGCTCGGCGGCCTCATGAGCGGCATGCTTTATTCGCTGGTGGCGCTCGGCTTCGTGCTGATCTTCAAGGCCTCCGGCGTGTTCAATTTTGCCCAGGGCGCGATGGTGCTGTTCGCCGCCTTGGCCATGGCGCGTTTCTCCGAGTGGATCCCCGGTTGGCTGGGCATCGAGAGCCTGTTCGTCGCCAACGTGCTGGCGTTTTCCGTCGCCGTAGTGATCATGTTCATCGTTGCCTGGTTGATCGAGCGGCTGGCCCTGCGTCATCTGGTGAACCAGGAAGGTGCGACGCTGCTGATGGCTACGCTGGGCATCGCCTACGTGCTTGATGGCATCGGTCAGACCATCTTCGGCAGCGACATCTACAAGATCGACGTCGGCATGCCCAAGGAGCCGGTGATGATGCTGGAGAGCGTTTTCGAAGGCGGCATCCTGATCAACAAGGAGGACTTCATCGCCGCGCTGATCGCGGCCCTGCTGGTGATCTCGCTGTCGATCTTCTTCCAGAAGACCGCTACCGGCCGCGCGCTGCGCGCCGTGGCAGACGACCACCAGGCGGCACAGTCGATCGGCATTCCGCTGGGCCGGATCTGGGTCATCGTCTGGTGCGTCGCCGGCATCACCGCACTGGTAGCCGGCATCATCTGGGGCTCGAAACTCGGTGCTCAGTTCTCCTTGCAGACGGTGGCCTTGCGCGCGCTGCCGGTGGTGATCCTCGGCGGTCTGACCTCAGTGCCGGGCGCGATCATCGGCGGCCTGATCATCGGCGTCGGCGAGAAGCTTTCCGAGGTATATCTCGGCCCCTTTGTCGGTGGCGGCATCGAGATCTGGTTTGCCTACATGCTGGCGCTGGTCTTCCTCCTGTTCAGGCCGCAAGGCTTGTTCGGCGAAAAGATTATTGATCGTGTCTGACCTAAGGGACGGCGAATAAATGTTCTATAGAGAAAACGGTCAGTTCAAGACCACATACAAAGCGGATCAGCAGGCATTTGTCATTCCGCAGGATCGCTGGGCGATCGTCGCGATCGTGGTGTTCGCCTTTGTCGGGGTTCCGCTGCTGGTGGACGAGTACATGTTCCGCGCCATCCTGGTGCCCTTCCTGATCCTGTCGCTCGCGGCTTTGGGCGTGAATATCCTGGTGGGTTATTGCGGGCAGATCACCCTCGGCGCTGGCGCGTCGATGGCGGTCGGCGCCTATGCCGCCTACAACTTCCTGGTGCGCGTGGATGGAATGCCGGCGCTGGCGGCGATTCTGCTCGGTGGCCTGGTGGCCGCTGCGGCGGGCATCGTATTCGGTGCGCCGAGCCTGCGCGTGCGTGGTCTGTATCTTGCGGTGGCGACCCTGGCGGCCCAATTCTTTTGGGACTGGGCTTTCCTGCGCATCAAGTGGTTTACCAACAATTCGTCATCGGGTAATGTTTCAGTCTCCGATATCAACCTGCTGGGCTGGACCGTCAATACGCCGACCGACAAATACCTCTTCTGCCTGGGTATCCTGGTCGCCTTCACCATGATGGCGAAGAACCTGCTGCGCGGCAACATGGGCCGACAATGGATGGCGATTCGCGACATGGACGTAGCGGCCGCAGTTATCGGCATCCGTCCGATGTACGCCAAGCTCACGGCCTTCGCCGTCAGTTCTTTCTACCTCGGCGTGGCCGGAGCCTTGTGGGGTTTTGTCAACCTTGGCTCCTGGGAGCCGGCGGCATTTTCCATTGACCGCTCTCTGCAATTGCTGTTCATGGTCATCATCGGTGGCCTGGGCGCGATTTCCGGCGGCTTTTTCGGCGCAGCATTCATCGTGATCCTGCCCATCTTCCTCAACCAGATGCTGCCGCTGGTGGGAGGCTTGTTGGGACTCGATGTCTCGATTGCGCTTGCGGCGCACGTCGAAATCATTATCTTCGGGTCGCTGATCGTGTTTTTCCTGATCGTCGAACCGCACGGCATTGCCCGGCTGTGGGCGACCGGGAGGGAGAAGCTGCGGCTGTGGCCCTTCCCCCATTGAGAAACAGAGGCGAGACCGGCGGGTTACGATCGTCCGGCGTCGCAGTTCTGGTTTATCGCAGGTGAAAAACTAAATTATCCTAGGAGGAGAGTAAATGAAATTACGCAAAATTGCTGTCACCGTTTCGCTTGCCGCGATCGGTTTGTCCGCTGCCCTGACCGCGCCGGCAACATTCGCGGCCGAGGAGCAGTTTTTCCCGGTACTGTCCTTCCGCACCGGCGCCTACGCACCCAACGGCACGCCATGGGCCAACGGCTATGTTGACTACTTTAAGCTGACCAATGCACGCGGCGGCGTCAATGGCGTCAAGATGATCTGGGAGGAATGCGAGACCGCCTATGCCACCGACCGCGGTGTCGAGTGCTACGAGCGCCTGAAGGGCAAGCATGGTGGCGCCACGGTGGTGCAGCCTTTGTCCACCGGCATCACTTTCGCGCTGACCGAGAAGGCGCCGGTCGACAAGATTCCCCTGATCACCGCCGGCTATGGCCGCAGCGAGTCGCAGGATGGATCCGTGTTCGCTTGGAACTTCCCACTGATCGGAACCTACTGGATGGCCGCCGACGTGCTGGTGCAGCACATCGCCAAGAAGGAAGGCGGTTTCGACAAGCTGAAGGGCAAGAAGATCACGCTGGTTTATCACGACAGCCCCTACGGCAAGGAGCCGATCGCCCTGCTGCAGGAACGCGCCAAGATGCATGGCTACGAACTTTCTCTTCTGCCGGTCGCGCACCCGGGTGTCGAACAGAAGGCCACTTGGCTGCAGATTCGCCAGAACAAGCCTGACTATGTTTTCCTCTGGGGCTGGGGCGTGATGAATTCGACCTCGATCAAGGAAGCGCAAGCCACCGGCTATCCGCGCGAAAAGATGTATGGCGTGTGGTGGTCCGGTGCCGAGCCTGACGTCAAGGATGTCGGCGATGGTGCCAAGGGCTACAACGCCCTGGCCATGCAGCATGGCGCCGAACAGGGTTCCAAGGTGGTCAAGGAAATCCTCGAGAAGGTCCACGCCAAGGGCCAGGGTACCGGTCCCAAGGAAGAAGTCGGCCAGGTGCTTTACATGCGCGGCCTGATCTCCGCCATGCTGGCGGTCGAAGGCGTGCGCTCTGCGCAGGCGCGCTATGGCAAGGGCAAGCGGATCACCGGCGAGCAGATGCGTTGGGGCCTGGAAAACATCAATCTCGACCAGAAGACGCTGGACGGTATGGGTTTTGGTGGTGTGATGCGCCCGGTACAGACATCCTGCCTCGACCATATGGGTTCGGCATGGGCGCGCCTCCATACTTGGGACGGCAAGAAGTGGAACTTCTCTTCCGACTGGTATCAGGGCGACGAGAAGGTGCTTCGGCCGCTGGTCATCAGCACGGCGGGCAGGTATTCCGAAGAGAAGAAAATCGTGCGGCGCACCGCGGAAGACTGCAAGAAGTAAGCAGCACGTGAACTGAGGGACCTTCCGGGCGGGGTGTGGTTTGCCCCATCCGGACCCCGGTTTCCGATCATGGCCCTCGCCATTCGAAAGCACACATGACTACTGCCAACATTCTTCTCAACGTTAATAGCATCGAGGTGATCTACAACCACGTCATCCTTGTGCTCAAGGGCGTCTCGCTGTCCGTCCCTGAGGGAAGCATTGTGGCGCTGCTGGGTGGCAACGGAGCAGGCAAGACAACGACGCTGCGCGCCGTGAGCAACCTTCTGCATGGCGAACGCGGCGAGGTGACCAAGGGTTCGATCGAGTGTCGCGGCGAGCGCATCGAGGCGCTGACGCCGGCCGACCTGGTGAAGCGCGGCGTGGTGCAGGTTATGGAGGGCCGCCATTGTTTCGGTCACCTGACCATCGAAGAGAACCTGATGACCGGCAGCTACACTCGTAGCGACGGCAAGGCTGCCGTGGCGCAAACGCTGGAAAAGGTTTACAACTATTTCCCCCGCCTGAAAGAGCGGCGCAACAGCCAGGCGGCCTATACCTCGGGAGGCGAGCAGCAGATGTGCGCCATCGGGCGTGCGCTGATGGCCAATCCGACCATGGTGCTGCTCGACGAACCGTCGATGGGGCTGGCGCCGCAAATCGTCGACGAAGTGTTCGGCATCGTCAAGGATCTCAACCAGCGGGAAAAAGTCACCTTTCTTCTGGCCGAGCAGAATACCAACATGGCCTTGCGCTATGCCGATTTCGGCTACATCCTTGAGAATGGCCGCGTGGTCATGGAAGGCGCTGCCAAGGACCTGGCCAACAATGAGGACGTCAAGGAGTTCTACCTCGGCATTTCCTCGGGCGAGCGCAAGAGCTTCCGCGAAGCCAAACATTACCGCCGCCGCAAACGCTGGCTCGCTTAATCGGCCGCAGATCACGCCGCATGGTGTGTCTTGTTCAAAGGCTTGTTGCCTGCCCGCGAAGCGGAATCCCAGGCACGCAGAGCGAGCGCTGCTAAACGGCGCCACCTCGCGCCTTGCCCTGCGCCACGCTTTGCGGCCTCACTCACCCTCGGAGCATCGTGACATGTCGAAGCATTTTGACGCCCTCGAAACCCGCACTGCCGACGAGCGAAAGTCGGCGCTGGCGACACGGCTGCCGCAGCAGATCGCGCATGCCAAGGCCAATACCACCTACTTCGCCGAATCGTTGAAGAACGTCGATGCCGCGGCGATCACCTCGACAGTTGCCCTCGCCGCCTTGCCGGTGGTGCGCAAGAGCGACCTGATCGAATTGCAGAAGCAGCAGCGGCCGTTCGGTGGGCTCGCAGCCTCGCACTGGGGCCGCCTCGGCCGTGTGTTCTCTTCGCCCGGCCCGATCTACGAACCGGAAGGCCGCGTCGCGGATTACTGGCGCACGGCGCGCGCGCTTTACGCCGCGGGTTTTCGGGCCGGCGACCTGGTGCATAACAGCTTCTCCTACCACATGACACCGGGCGCCTGGATCCTCGAAGCCGGGGCGCAGGCGCTGGGTTGTACGGTATTTCCGGCGGGTGTGGGACAGACCGAGCAGCAGGTGGCGGCGATGGCCGACCTGGCCCCCGACGGCTATGTCGGCACGCCGTCCTTCCTGCGCATCCTGCTGGAGAAGGCCGATGAACTCGGGGTCAAACTGCCGTCATTGACCAAGGCGCTGGTGTCCGGCGAAGCCTTTCTACCGCCGGTGCGCGATGCCCTGCTGGCGCGCGGCGTCACCGGCTATCAGGCCTACGCGACCGCTGAACTGGGTGTCATAGCTTACGAGACCGAAGCGCGCGAAGGCCTGGTGGTCGACGAGGGCGTGATTGTCGAGATCGTCCGTCCCGGCACCGGCGATCCGGTCGCTGTCGGCGAAGTCGGCGAAGTGGTGGTGACCACCTTCAACTCCGACTACCCGCTGATCCGTTTCGGCACCGGCGACCTGTCGGCCTTCCTGCCCGGGATTTCGCCCTGCGGCCGCACCAATATGCGCATCAAGGGCTGGATGGGGCGCGCCGATCAGACCACCAAGGTCAAGGGCATGTTTGTCCATCCGGAACAGGTGGCGACCATCGTCAAGCGCCATCCTGAAATCGTCCGGGCACGACTGGTGGTGACCAATCCGGACAGCACCGACCTGATGACCCTGAATTGCGAAGCGGGCGCGGCCGGCGGCGACCTGGAAAAGAGCATCGCCGATACCGTGCGCGATGTCACCAAACTGCGTGCCGAGGTAAGACTGGTTGCCGCGGGCAGCCTGGCCAATGACGGCAAGGTGATCGAAGACGCCCGCAAGTATGACTGAGCCGGCTGCGCCCGGCGCCGGACCCCTGGCCGGTCTGCGCATCCTCGACCTCACCCGGTTGCTGCCCGGGCCGGTGGCGACCATGCACCTGGCCGATCTCGGCGCCGAGGTCATCAAGATCGAGGATACCGGTGTCGGCGATTATGCCCGCACCATGGGTCCCGGCGCCCATGCGGCGAACGGCGACAGCCTGTTCTTTCGCGTCGTCAACCGCAACAAGAAGAGCCTGCGGCTGGACCTGAAGCAGGCCGCCGGCGTAGAGGTCTTCATGCGCCTGGCGCGCGACGCCGACGTGATTTTCGAGAGCTTCCGCCCCGGCGTGGTCGACAAGTTGGGCATCGGTTATGCAGCCGTGCGGGCGATCAATCCGCGCATGGTCTATTGCGCCATTACCGGTTACGGTCAGACCGGGCCCTGGGCGGACCTCGCCGGTCACGATCTGAATTTCATCGCCACGGCCGGGTTGCTGGACCAGATCGGCACCCGTGATGGCGAGAGCAGCGGCGCACCGGCGATTCCCAATCTGCAGATAGGCGACCTTCTCGGGGGAGCGCTTACTCCGCTGCTAGGGGTTCTTGCCGCAGTAATCGGCGCCAAGGCGACGGGGCAGGGCAGCCATGTGGACGTGGCGATGACCGATGCCGTGCTGGCGCACACCGTCTTTCCTTTGGCGGCCACGCTGGCGCATGGCCGGCCGGCGCCGCGGGGTGCCGATCTGCTGACGGGTGGCGTCCCCTGCTACGGCGTGTATCGTACGGCTGATGACCGCTACCTCGCCGTCGGCGCTCTGGAACCCAAGTTCTGGCAGGCCTTCTGCGCCGCTATCGGGCGATCCGATCTGGCACCCTTCGGCCTCGCCACGGACAGCGAAGGCCGGCGCGTGAAGGCCGAACTGGCGGCACTGATCGCCTCGCAGCCGCTGGCGCATTGGCAGCCTCTGGTCGCCGCTGTGGACTG
>CAINHS010000039.1 GCA_903848955.1 uncultured beta proteobacterium | reverse complement strand
CGGCAATGGGCAGCCGCTGGTGGTGGGTACTCAGGCCTATCAGATGAAGGCGGTGCCGGCGAGCGACGATCCCCAGCGCACCACGGTGGCCATGCTCGGCGCCGGCGGCACGGCACTGACCTTGCCGGAATCGCAGATTACCGGCGGCAGCCTGGGTGGCCTGCTGAATTTCCGCAGCCAGTCGCTGGATGCCGCGCAAAACGCGGTCGGCCGCATTGCCCTGACGCTGGCGCAGAACTTCAACGACCAGCACAAACTGGGACAGGATCTGACCGGCGCATTGGGAACCAACCTCTTCAATGTCTCGGGGCCGACCGTGTTGGCCAGCAGTCTCAACACCGGCACAGGCGTGGTTACGGCGAGTATCTTCACGACGAAGGTCGATCAATTGACCAGCAGCGATTACCGTCTGACCTACAACGGCGTGGCCAATTACACGCTAACGCGTCTGTCGGATAACTCGGTGCTGGTGAATGGCGCGGCACTGCCGGCGAGCGTGGATGGCTTCGCGATTACGGTTGGTGGCGCTCCGGCAGTAGGCGACAGCTTCCTGATCCAACCGACCCGCACCGGTGCCAAGAATATCTCTGTGGCATTTTCCGACGGGCGCCAGATTGCCGCCGCGGCGCCGATACGCACGGCGCAGGCGCTGGCCAATACCGGCACCGCCACCATCAGTGCCGGGACGGTGAATCCGTTGCCGCTCAATGCAAGCCTGCAGCACAAGGTGACGCTGACCTTCACCAGTGCGACGACTTTCGATGTCAGGGATGCCACAACGGCGGCGACTCTCGCCACCGGGGCTGCCTACACCGCTGGCGCTGACATCACCTACAACGGCTGGACGGCGCAGATCACCGGAACGCCGGCGAGCGGCGACGTGTTTACCGTCGATACCAATGCCAACGGCGTTGCCGACAATCGCAATGTGGCTCTCTTGGGGGCATTGCAGACCAGCAGCACCATGCAGGCCACGGCGACGTCTGCGGCGAGCGCATCCTATGGCGCCGCCTATTCGCAGATCGTCAGTGCCGTCGGCAGCAAGGACAATGAAGTGCAGGCGATAGGCGCCGCCCAGCAGGGGCTGGCCGACAATGCGACGAAGGCGCTGCAGTCGCTTGCCGGGGTCAACCTGGACGAGGAGGCAGCCAACCTGATGCGCTATCAGCAGGCCTATCAGGCATCGGCCAAGGTATTGGCAACCGCCAGCAAGCTGTTTGATGCAATCATTGCCCTGGGCTGATGAGCCTGCGGCAGGATAACGAGGGACGCCATGCGTATCAGTAGCGGAATGATTTTCGATGCCGGAGTCGCCGGCATCAACCGGCAGACAGCCACGCTGCTGCATGTGCAGCAGCAGGTGTCTTCCATGAAACGGATTCTGACGCCGAGCGATGATCCGGTCGCTGCGGCACGGGCGCTGGAGGTGACTCAGTCGAGCGATGCCGTTGCCCAGTTCAAGAGGAATATGGACTCGGCGACATCCTCCCTCGGGCTCGAAGAATCGCAACTGTCGAGTGCCGCCGATGTGCTGGCGAGGGTGCGCGAACTGGCGGTGCAAGCGGGTAACACGGGCACTCTGACGGCGAGCGATCGTCAGACCATCGCCACCGAGTTGCGCTCGAGTTTTGGTCAGCTGCTCGGTATCGCCAATGCCACCGACGGCACGGGGCAGCACATTTTTTCCGGTTTCATGGGGGCGACCTCGCCTTTCGGCGGATCAGTCGACAACATCATTCCTACCGGCAATGATGTCACTTACAGCGGCGATAGCGGGCAGCGCACGCTGCAAGTTTCTGCGAGTCGATCCATCGCGACGAGCGATGCGGGCAACGATGTGTTCGCGCGCATCAGCAACGGCAACGGCTATTTCGTAACGAACTCCCCGGCAAACAGCACGACCGCGGCCGCGACAATAGGACTGGCTGCGCAAACTTCTGTAGCAGCCACTTCGATCACGGCGACCTTTACCAGTTCAACTGAAACGGCCCCACGCGGTGATGCATCATTCAGCTTTCTGACCGGCGCTACAAAGGCGGCGACCAACGACAATTTGTTCGCCGCCACACAAACGGGCGCCGGCTTGGCCGCGCTGGCTGCAGGAGGCTACACTGCTACCCAGACGGTGCCAGGGGGTGCGGTCCAGTTCGTCTTGGCAGGAACCACGACCGGTACGGCATTTACGGCGGATTTCGCTGGTGGTGCGGCGGGCGATGTGGTTGCGTTGGGCGTTCCGACAGGTGCCTACGCCGGGGGTACTGCCGCAACCGATCTGGCTGGCAGTTTTGTAACGGGCAACACCGTGACTGCCACCGGCATACAACCCAATGCGGGTAGCGGCGTGATCGATGCCGGAAGCATTACCAGTCCGGCGGCCTGGAGCGCGGCGACCACGAAAAATATCGCCGTCAAGTTTACGGTGACGGCGGGCGTTACGACCTACGACCTGGTCGATACTGTGAGCGGCAATTCGCTGCTGTCCAACGCGGCGGCACCGGCGCCGCTAGCCACTCAACGGACATTCCAAAGCGGCCAGCCTGTCGTGTTGAGTCAGGTGGGTCCGCCGGCCTTTGATCTTGGCGCGAGCATCACAATTACCGGTACCCCCGCAACCGGCGACAGCTTTTCTATCTCACCCAGTTCCTCGCAGAGTGTGTTTGCCACCGTCGCCAAATTGATCGGTGCGCTCGAAGCCCCGCGGGGAACCCCCGCCGCCAACGCTCAACTGGCCAACCAGATTGGTTTCGCGCTGACCAATATCGATCAGGCCGGCAGCAACATTCTTCGCGTCATCACGCAAATCGGTTCGCGTATGAATGAAATCGATTCCCTGTCCAACTTGAACCAGGACATGACCCTGCAATACCAGCAGACCTTGTCCAATCTGCAAGACCTCGATTACGCCAAGGCGATCAGCGATCTGACGCGCAACCAGACGGCCTTGCAGGCGGCACAACAGTCCTTCGTCAAGATTTCCCAGCTGTCGCTGTTCAACTATCTATGACGTCGTTCCGCCGCTGCCGGCTTCCGCTCTGCGCCGTGCTGCTGCTCGGGCTCGCCGGCTGCGCCGGTTACCCGGGGCCGACGGGTTTCAGCGGCAGCCTGCCGGCAAAGGGACCGATCATTTCCGATACCACCCTGAACATTTCCAATTCAGTACAGTTCCCCCTGGAAAAGCTCATCTACTGGGGCGCCTACGCCGGCGCCGCGTATCTGATACTCGATCCGCTGGCGCCGAACTGGGAGATCGAGCAGGCCGCGTTCCCCGATAGCCATTACCATTTTTCGCTGAAAATGAAGCGTGTTTACGCCGGCGGCGCCGGCGAGTCGCGCGTGGTATTCCATCAGCAGGCGAAGGAACTCATGCGCCAGGGTGGCTACGACGGCTATCAGGTGCTGGAGTATACCGAAGGCATAGAATCGTCGGTAATGGGTTCGCAGCGCGTCTCGCAGGGCGTAATCCGTCTCACCCGAAATGATGCGCCGGTGAAGGCCGTCGCTGTTGCCGTCGAGGCCCGCAGCAGCGACGGTAACTGACAGCGGGCCGCTCAGAGCGGCGTCGCGGCCGCCCGCATGATCATGCCCATGGCCTGAAAGCCGCTGCCGAACAGACCTTCCATGGCGGCGCCGATATATGGCAGCGACAGCAGCAGGACCAGAAACCCGAGCGCCAGGGTGACAGGAAAGCCGACTGCGAACAGATTCAGCTGCTGAGCAATCCGTGCCAGCACGCCGAGGGCGATATTGGCGATCAGCAGTGCCGTGATCAGCGGCAGCGACAGCAGCACTCCCATTGAAAAAAGGGTCGCTGACCAGACCATCAGTGAGGAGAAGGTCGCTGCGTGCACCGGAGTCGTGCTCACCGGCAGCAGCGTGAAGCTTTCGGCGAGGACGCTGAGTGCCAGCAGGTGCCCGTTCATGCTGAGAAATATCAATGCCGTCAGTACGCCGAGAAACTCGGTGATCACCGGTGTCTGGCCACCGCTGCTGGGGTCGAAGAAGGTGGCGAAGGACAAGCCCATCTGCAATCCGATCAGTTCGCCGGCGAGGTCGACCGCGGTAAAGGTGATGCGCAGGGCGAAGCCGAGCAAAACTCCGATGAGAATCT
>CAINHS010000038.1 GCA_903848955.1 uncultured beta proteobacterium | reverse complement strand
TGGGACGAGGAGAAGAAGGAACAGGTGGCTACCGACGAGGACGAGACCGTCAATCAGGCTTCCGCCCTGTGGGCCCGCGCCAAGAATGACATCACCGACGAGCAGTACAAGGAGTTCTACAAGCACGTCGGCCACGATTTCGAGGACCCGCTGACGTGGACCCACGCCCGCGTCGAGGGCAAGACCGAATACACGCAACTGCTCTACGTTCCGGCGCGCGCACCCTTCGACATGTGGGATCGCAACGCCCGCCACGGCGTCAAGCTCTACGTGCGCCGCGTTTTCATCATGGACGACGCCGAGCAGTTGATGCCGCTCTACCTGCGCTTCGTGCGCGGCATAGTGGATTCGGCTGATCTGCCGCTCAACGTCTCGCGCGAAATCCTGCAGGAGTCGAAGGATATCGAGTCGATCCGCAATGGCTGCACCAAGAAGGTCCTCGGCATGCTGGCCGATCTGGCCAACAGCGAGGACGTCGCGGAGAAGGAAAAATATGCCAAGTTCTGGGGCGAGTTCGGCCGCGTGCTGAAGGAAGGCATGGGCGAGGACTACGCCAACAGGGACAAGATCGCCGGCCTGCTGCGCTTCGCCTCGACGCAGGCAGACACCAGCGACGAGACGGTTTCGCTGGCCGACTACATCGGCCGCATGAAGCCGGAACAGGAAAAGATCTACTACGTCACCGCCGAGACCTTCAACGCGGCGAAGAACAGCCCGCACCTGGAAGTCTTCCGCAAGAAGGGCATCGAAGTCATCCTGCTCTCCGACCGCGTCGACGAATGGGTGGTGTCGCACCTGACCGAGTTCGAAGGCAAGCAGATGGTTTCGGTGGCCAAGGGCGGCCTCGACCTGGGCAAGCTGGAAGACGAAGCCGAGAAAAAGGAACAGGAGTCGGCCGCCGGCGAATTCAAGGAACTCACGGAAATGATCGCCAAGAGCCTCGGCGAGCGCGTCAAGGAAGTGCGCGTGACGCATCGCCTGACCGACAGCCCGGCCTGCCTGGTGGCCGACGAGCACGACGTCTCGGGCAACCTGGCGCGCATCCTCAAGGCGGCCGGGCAGAAGGCGCCGGCGTCGAAGCCCATCCTTGAAATCAACCCGCGCCACCCGGTGGTGCTGCGCCTGAAATACGAAGACAAGAAGTTCGACGACTGGGCCGCGGTGCTGTTCGACCAGGCCCTGCTGGCCGAAGGCGGCCAGCTCGACGACCCGGCGACCTTCGTCAAGCGCATGAACCAGTTGATGCTGGAGATGAGTGGGACGTAGCGATCAAAAACCATTAACCACAGAGGCGCAGAGACACAGAGAGAAGCAAACCCAATTCATGTTTTTCTCTGTGTCTCTGTTACTTGCCCGCGAAGCGGAATCCCAGGTACGCAAGGCGCTTCTGTGGTGAAAGCTTAGATTTTGATTCTTACCGGGCGGCCACCCGTCATCGGGCGGCGTAAGCACCGGATGTCGGTGCCGCGACGTTTGCCGTAGGCGGCTTCCGGGCTGGCGAGTATGATGGTATTCGTCATATCCAACGGAACGCGCCATGACGAAGCCATCCGCCTTGCCTGAACTCGACCATCCTGCGTTAGACGCTCCTTCGATCCGGCGCTCGCTGTACCACCGCCTGACCTATTCCATCGGCAAGGATCCGATCACCGCCACCGACCGCGACTGGTTCTACAGCGCCGCCGCGGTGCTGCGCGAACGCATGATCGAGCGCTGGATGGAAACCATGCGCAGTTACTACGTGCAGGACCGCAAACGGGTCTATTACCTCTCCATGGAATTCCTCATGGGCCGCACCATGCTCAACGGCATGCTCAATCTGTGCTGCGAGCAGGAGTTTCGCGAGGCTCTGGCGGCGATGGGGTTGGACATGAAGAACATCAGCGAGATGGAACAGGACGCGGCGCTGGGCAACGGCGGCCTCGGCCGGCTGGCGGCCTGCTTCCTGGATTCGATGGCGACGATGGGTATACCCGGCTACGGCTATGGCATCCGCTATGAATACGGCATGTTCCACCAGCGCATCGAGGAAGGCCAGCAGGTGGAGCACCCCGACAACTGGCTGCGCTACGGCAGCCCCTGGGAATTCCCGCGCCCTGAGGTGCTCTACCAGGTGAAGTTCCACGGCAGGGTGGTGGACTACTTGGACGAGCACGGCAAGAAGAACTACCAGTGGGTGGACAGCGACGACGTCATGGCGATGGCCTACGATTACCCGATTCCCGGCTATGACACGGGCACGGTCAACAACATGCGGCTGTGGGCGGCAAAGTCGAGTCGCGACTTCGACCTCAAGTATTTCAACGAGGGCAACTACATCCGCGCCGTGGAAGACAAGAACGATTCGGAAAACCTGTCCAAGGTGCTCTACCCGGATGACACGACCGAGATGGGACGGGAACTGCGGCTGAAACAGCAGTATTTTTTCGTTTCCGCCTCGCTGCAGGATGTGCTCTACCGCTTTGCCAAGTCCGGCACGCCGCTCGACGGCCTGCCGGACAAGGTGGCGATCCAGCTTAACGACACCCATCCATCCATTTCCGTCGCCGAACTGATGCGCATCCTGATGGACCTGCACCATCTGGATTGGGCGCAGGCCTGGGACATCACCACGCGCACCTTTGCCTACACCAATCACACGCTGATGCCGGAGGCGCTGGAAACCTGGCCGGTGCCGCTGTTCGAGCGCGTCCTGCCGCGCCATCTGCAGATCATCTACGAAATCAACCAGCGCTTCTTGAAAGACGTGATGCACCACTACCCGGACGACCCGGTCCTGTGGCAGCGCATGTCGCTGATCGACGAAGCGCAGGGCCGGCGCATCCGCATGGCGCATCTGGCCATCGTCGGCAGCCACAAGGTCAATGGCGTCGCCGAAATTCATACGCGGCTGATGAAGGAAACCATCTTCGCCGACTTCCACCGGCTGTGGCCGGACAGGATTGTGAACATGACCAACGGCGTGACGCCGCGGCGCTGGCTCAATCAGGCCAATCCGGCGCTGTCAACGCTGATTTCCGCCCATATCGGCAAGGACTGGCTGAAGGATCTTGACCAGTTGCGGCGCTTGGTCCCGCTCGCCGGCGATGCGGCGTTCCGCGACGAATTCGTGCGGGTCAAGCGCGACAACAAGATCCGCCTGGCGCAGATGATCGAGCAACGGCTGGCGCTCCGGGTCGATCCGGATTCGATGTTCGACGTGCAGATCAAGCGCATCCACGAATACAAGCGGCAACTGCTCAACGTGCTGCATGTCGTCACGCTCTACAACCGTCTCCGCGCCGGCGGCACGGCGCCGCCGCGTACCGTCATCTTCGGCGGCAAGGCGGCGCCCGGCTACCGCATGGCGAAGCTCGTCATCCGCTTCATCAACGCTGTGGCAGACATCGTCAACAACGATCCGCTGGTGCGTGGCCTGCTGAAGGTGGTGTTCATTCCGAATTACGATGTCTCCAGCGCGGAAGTCATCATTCCCGCCGCCGACCTGTCCGAGCAGATATCCACCGCCGGTACCGAAGCCTCCGGCACCGGCAACATGAAGCTGGCGCTGAACGGCGCGCTCACCATCGGCACGCTGGACGGTGCCAACGTCGAGATCCGCAATGAGGTCGGCGCCGACAACATCTTCATTTTCGGCCTGACCGCGGACGAGGTGGCGCAGCAGTACGCCGCCGGCTACAGTCCGTGGCTGCACTACGACGGCAACGCCGAACTCAAGCAAACCCTGGACATGATCCGCGACGGCTATTTTTCTCCCGAGGATCGCGACCGCTTCAAGCCGGTATTCGACGCGCTGACCTACCATGGCGACCACTATCTGCTGCTGGCCGACTATGCGTCCTATATCGCCTGCCAGGAGAAAGTCGGGGAACTGTATTGCGACCCCGTGGCGTGGGCGCAGAAGACGATTCTCAACGTGGCGGGAATGGGGCAGTTTTCTTCCGACCGGACTATCGGCCAGTATGCCAAGTCCATCTGGAACGTCGTGCCGCTGGCGCGGGCGGCAGGCTGAGCCCGGGCGGGAATCAGGTTTTTGCTGCCGGCTTGCGGTGTTTCTTCTTCGGCTGTTCCTCGCGCAGGCACTTCTTCAGTTCCTTGCCGGTCCTGCCCTGGCAAACCTCCTTGGCTTTTTGGGCGGCTTCGCATTGCTGCGGGTTCTGCGCCTTGCTGCAGTCGACGGGCGGGATGCTCGCTTCGAGGCAGACCCGTCTTGCGACACCGCGCTTCTCGCCGCAATTCTTCAGGGCCGCCTGGCGCGCCTCGCAACGTGACGGGTCGCGTGCCTTGGCACAGTAGTCGGCGGCCGATTGGGCCAGGGCGGGCAGTGCGAGCAGGGCGCCGGCCGCCAGTATGAGCAGTCCTTTCATGGGAGTCTCCCCGATCATCTCGATGAAGCCGATGCCGGCATCTTACCCCGCCATTGAGGCGGAACCGGCTTGTCGGCTATAGTTCGCGGTACCATAGGCGCTCCTGCCAAAGTATCTCCGGCGCCGTCTTGCACGATACCGCTACGCCTACTTTCCGCCATGAACCAAGCGCTCGCCCAGGAACACAAACTGACCTTGCCGGAAGTGGTCGACGCCCTCATTGCCGACGGCTTGGTCGATGCCACGGAGGGCGCGCGCTTCAAGCAGGAGCGGCGCTATCACCAGGGTGACGTGCATCCCGTCATCGTGATTGCCGAACAGCGCTGGAAGTCGCTGCAGCCGCCGAATCGCATACTCGATCTCGACGGCCTGACGCAATGGCTGGCGAAGTGGTGCAAGCTTGACTACTTGCATATCGACCCGCTGAAGATCAACTTCTCGGCGGTAACGGAGATCATGAGCATCTCCTATGCGACGCGCTTCCGCATCCTGCCGGTCGAAGTCAAGCCCAACGAAGTCGTGATCGCCACCGCCGAGCCGTTCCAGCGGGCGTGGGAAGAGGAGATGCAGCCGATCCTGCGCAAGGAGATCCGCCGCGTCATCGCCAATCCGGATGACATCACGCGCTACCAGGTGGAGTTCTACAACCTGGCCAAGTCGATCAAGGGCGCGATGGGCAAGGGCGACGTCGCCGGCGGCGCCTCGAATTTCGAGCAACTGGTGGAACTGGGCAAGGGCAAAAAGCAGTATGACGCCAACGACCAGCATATCGTCACCATCGTCGACTGGCTCTGGCAGTATGCCTTCGAGCAGCGTGCCTCGGACATCCATGTCGAGCCGCGACGCGACCTCGGCATCGTGCGCTTCCGCATCGACGGCCTGTTGCATCAGGTGTACCAGATCCCGATGGCGGTGCTCAAGGCCATGACCAGCCGCATCAAGATTCTGGGCCGCATGGACGTGATCGAAAAGCGGCGGCCGCAGGACGGCCGCATCAAGACGCGCACGCCGGACGGACTGGAAGTCGAATTGCGTCTGTCGACCATACCGACGGCCTTCGGCGAGAAGCTGGTGATGCGGATTTTCGATCCGGACGTGCTGGTCCGCGATTTTTCCGAACTGGGTTTTGCCGACGAGGAATCGAAACAGTGGCAGGAAATGTCGGTCCAGCCCAACGGCATCATCCTGGTGACCGGCCCGACCGGCAGCGGCAAGACCGTGACCCTGTATTCGACGCTGAAGCATCTGGCGACGCCCGAGGTGAATGTCTGCACCCTGGAAGACCCGATCGAAATGATCGAGGGTTCCTTCAACCAGGTGCAGATTCTGCCGGATATCGGCATGGGCTTCGCCGAGGGCATCCGCTCCCTGATGCGGCAGGACCCGGACATCATCATGGTCGGCGAAATCCGCGACCTGGAAACCGCCGACATGGCCATTCAGGCCGCCCTCACCGGCCACCTGGTGCTATCCACACTGCATACCAACGACGCGCCGTCGGCGATGACGCGCCTGGTCGACCTCGGCGTGCCGCCCTACCTTTTGTCGGCGACCGTGCTCGGCGTCATGGCGCAGCGTCTGATCCGCACGCTCTGCCCGAAGTGCAAGCAGGCCGGCGGCATGCGCGCCGAGGACGAGGCGGCGTGGACCGCGCTGGTGGCGCCCTGGAAGTCGAGCAAGCCGGCGCAGCTCTACCATGCGGTGGGCTGCCTCGACTGTCGCATGACCGGCTACAAGGGCCGTGTCGGCATCTACGAGATCATGCCGATGTCGGTCGAGATCAAGAAGCTGGTGGCCAACGGCGCCGAACTCGGCAAGCTGCGCGAGCAGGCCATGCGCGAAGGCATGAAGCCCCTGCGCATTGCCGGGGCCAAGAAGGTCGCTGCGGGGCTGACGACGATTGCCGAAATCATCAAGGTGGCGCCGCCGATGTTCGATCCGAACTCGCCCTGAGAATCGGCCGCGCCGGTGCTCCGGCGCGGCAGCGCTTCAGTACCTGGTATCGCCCGCCGCGAACGGCGGCAAGCGGCCGACCAGGCTTTCGAGCAGTTCAAGCTCGGCGTCGCTGTGGTTGACGACGCCCGCCGGCACCAGCATTTTGGCCATCTTCATGTCGTTGTAGATGTACATCGGCTTGTCGTGATGCCGCGTGCTGTAGCTTTCGCTTTCCTTCGGCGCGGCCGTTGGCGTCAGATCGACGCTGCCATAGCAGAGGCAGAAGTAGGTGCGCGCCGCGGCACCCAAGCCTTCCGACTCGATGTAACAGCCGGTGCCGCGGATGCCGATGGTGGCGGTCGGCACCTGGATCGAGCGGGGGCCCTTGCCGAACACCGAAAGGATCTTGCCGGTGACTACCCGCATGAAGCCGGCTGCGGCGTCGGCACCAAAGCTGACCGTGGACAGTTCCCGTTGCAGGAAGGCATCCTGGCCGATGACGTAGATCGCCTCGCTGTCGCGTCCGGTGACGATGGTATCGCCGGGGCGGATGAGTTGGCCTTCCCTCGCCAGACTGAAGTTGACGCTGACTTCGCCGCGCAGCTTTTGCAGCCCCGGCGTGACCGGGGCATTGCCCTTGGCCAGGGCCTCGCGGATGAGGCCGGAAATTCCCGCCGGGCCGAACAGGCCGGCGGCGGCAAGGGCTTTCAGCAGGCGGCGGCGCAGTGGCATGGCAGGTTCCCCTACTTGTTCAGTTCGCGCATCGCCCGCTCCAGCCCGGCAAGGGTCAGCGGAAACATGCGGCTGTTGAAAATGGTGCGGATCAGTTCGATGGAATGGCGGTAGTCCCACAGCCGCTCCGGCTCGGGGTTGAGCCAGACGGCGCGCGGCCAGGTGTCGAGCATGCGCTGCAGCCAGACGGCGCCGGCTTCCTCGTTGGCGTACTCGACCGAGCCGCCGGGCTGCAGCACTTCGTAGGGGCTCATGGTGGCGTCGCCGACCACCACCACCTTGTAGTCTTCGCCGTACTTGTGCATCACGTCCCACAGCGGAAAACGCTCGCCGTGGCGGCGCCGGTTGTCCTTCCAGACATAGTCGTAGATGCAGTTGTGGAAGTAGAAGTATTCCAGGTGCTTGAACTCGCTCTTGGCGGCGGAGAAGAGTTCCTCGCAGACCTTGATGTGATCGTCCATCGAACCGCCGATGTCGAGGAACAGCAGCACCTTGACCTTGTTGTGGCGCTCGGGGCGCATCTTGATGTCGAGCCAGCCGGCATTGCGCGCGGTGCCGGCAATGGTGCCGTCCATGTCGAGCTCGTCCTCAGCGCCCTCGCGGGCAAAGCGGCGCAGGCGGCGCAGGGCGACCTTGATGTTGCGTGTGCCGAGTTCGACGGTGTCGTCGAGGTTGCGGTACTCGCGGTTTTCCCAGACCTTGATCGCGGTGCGGTTGCCGGCCGATTCGCCGCCGATGCGTATGCCTTCGGGATGGTAGCCGCCGTGACCGAAGGGCGAACTGCCGCCGGTACCGATCCACTTGCTGCCGCCCTGGTGCCGACCCTTCTGCTCCTTGAGGCGCTTCTTGAATTCTTCCATCAGCTTGTCCCAGCCGAGCTTTTCCAGCTTGGCCTTTTCCTCGGGCGTCAGATGCTTTTTCATCATCATCTTGAGCCATTCTTCGGGGATGTCGGCTTCAAGGCCGGGGACCTGCTCGACGCCCTTGAAGTATTCGCCGAAGGCGCGGTCGAACTTGTCGTAGTGGGTTTCGTCCTTGACCAGGCAGGTGCGTGCCAGAAAGTAGAAGTCGTCGATCGAATTGCCCGCGACACGCTCCTTCAGCGCTTCCAGCAGCGTGAGGAACTCGCGCGTGGAAACCGGCAGCTTCTTCGCCTTGAGGTGGAGGAAGAAATCGATCAGCATCGGTTCTGCGTTGCGTGAGAAAAGGTCGAATTGCTTGCCACGGCGACACGGCGACACGGCGAAAACATGAATATGTCTTTGATGTTGATCGCCGCCGTGTCGCCGTGTCGCCGTGGTGAACGCATTTCAATCTTCACCGGTTCTGGCGCGCCATATAGACGAGTCGCTCGAACAGATGCACGTCCTGCTCGTTCTTCAGCAAGGCCCCGGCCAGCGGCGGCACCACGACCTTGCGATCCTTGGAGCGCAGCGCCTCGGGCGGAATGTCCTCGGCCACCAGCAGCTTGAGCCAGTCGATCAGCTCCGAGGTCGAAGGCTTTTTCTTCATGCCAGGCACTTCGCGCAGTTCGAAGAAGACTTCCATCGCTTCCCGCAGCAGGTTCTGTTTCAGGTTGGGGAAATGCACATCGACGATGCGCCCCATGGTTTCCTTGTCGGGGAACTTGATGTAATGGAAGAAGCAGCGGCGCAGGAAGGCGTCCGGCAGTTCCTTTTCGTTGTTGGAGGTGATGATGACGATCGGGCGGACTGCGGCGCGGATGGTCTGCCGCGTTTCATAGACATAAAACTCCATGCGGTCGAGTTCGCGCAGCAGGTCGTTGGGAAATTCGATGTCGGCCTTGTCCACCTCGTCGATCAGGATCACGGAAGGCTTGCCCTGCTCGAAGGCCTGCCACAGCACGCCCTTGACGATGTAGTTGGAGATGTCCTTGACCTTCTCGTCGCCGAGCTGCGAATCGCGCAGGCGCGACACCGCATCGTATTCGTAGAGGCCCTGCTGCGCCTTGGTGGTGGACTTGACGTGCCATTGCAGCAGCGGAATGCCGAGTGCGGCTGCGACCTCCTCGGCCAGCATGGTCTTGCCGGTGCCGGGCTCACCCTTGATCAGCAGCGGGCGTTGCAGGGTGATCGCGGCGTTGACCGCCAGCATCAGGTCAGGGGTGGCGACGTAGGAGTCGGTTCCTTCAAAGCGCATGGTCTTCTCTTTCATGGTGGATTGCGCAGATTATCCCAGAGCGGGGGCTTTGGCGCCGGAGTGACACATTGACACACATTGTCAGCCGGCCGCCCGTCTGACGCAGGCGAGGTAACTCTCGCCGTCCGGCGGCAGGCCGCTGCGCTGGGAGCGCCAGATCATCTCGCCGAGGCAGTCGAGCACCGCGTGCAGCGCCTCGTGGCGGTCGCTGTGCCGGGCCAGCAGGGTGTTGAAGGCGGCGCGAATGCCGATCGGCTGGTCGATGGACAGCTGTTCCTCGATGGCCAGGTGCAGGGACAGGTGGAGGAACGGGTTGGTTTCTCCCTGCTCCGGTGTCCATTCCCGGCTCAGGGCGTCGTCGGCTTCGAGCAACTCGTGGTATTCGGGATGGAGAGCCACCAGGTCGGCGGCGAGGATGTCCATGGGTGTGGCGGGCAGCATCTTGCGGCGCTTAGCCCAGGCGTCGATCAGAAATTGGCGGGCCTGGTCACGCGAGGGATTGAACATGGGTTTTTTCCTTGAAGCGACACAGATCGTTGACGCTACAGTGCCCACAGTCCGGCGTGCGTGCCTTGCACACGTAACGACCGTGCAGGATCAGCCAGTGGTGGGCATGCAGGCGGTATTCGGCAGGGACAGCCTTGAGCAGCTTTTGCTCGACGGCATCGACAGTCTTGCCCGGGGCCAGCCCGGTGCGGTTGCCGACGCGGAAAATATGCGTATCGACCGCGATGGTGGGTTCGCCGAAAGCGATGTTGAGCACCACGTTGGCCGTCTTGCGGCCGACGCCGGGCAGGGCCTCGAGGGCGGCGCGGTCGTGCGGCACCTCGCCGTCATGGCGCTCCAGCAACAGGCGCGACAGGGCGGCGACGTTCTTTGCCTTGGTGCGATAGAGGCCGATGGTCTGGATGTAGTTGGCGATGCCTTCCTCGCCGAGCGCGACCATTGCCTGCGGCGTCGGGCAGTCGCGGAACAGGGGCCCGGTGGCGCGATTGACGCCCTTGTCGGTGGCCTGCGCCGAGAGCACCACGGCGACCAGCAACTGGTAGGGCGTGGCGTAGTGGAGTTCGCCCTTCGGCTCCGGGTTCGCCGCGGCGAAGCGCGAGAACAGCTCGCGTACCTGCTGCCGGGTCATGCCGGCACCGAAGTCGCCGCAGCACCCCGGTCATGTTCGCGCTGCAGGCGCAGGCGCCGGTTGGCGCGGGCATCCAGCCAGTTGCGGCCCGCGATCAGCAGGCCCAGTGCAATGAAGGCGCCGGGCGGCAGGATGGCGATCAGGAAGCCGGGATAGTCCGGCGACAGGATCTGGATGGCATGGGCCGCCGGCACGATCATCTCGATG
>CAINHS010000037.1 GCA_903848955.1 uncultured beta proteobacterium | reverse complement strand
GGCGAGCGGCCGGGTGTATTTTTCCGAACGCTGGAAGACCATGCTCGGCTACAGCGGCGACGAAATCGGCAGCACGGTCGAGGAATGGACCTCGCGCATTCATGCCGACGACCTCGAACCGACCATGGCCGAGGTCCAGCGCCACCTGCGCGGCGAGACCGAGTTCTATCAGAGCGAACACCGCCTGCGCTGCAGGAACGGCGAGTACAAATGGATACTCGATCGCGGCCGGGCGCAGTTCGACGGCCAGGGCCGGCCGCTGCGCATGGCCGGTTCGCACACCGACATCAGCGCACGGCGTGCCGCCGAAGCGGTGATCCAGGACCGCACCGAACAGCTCAATGTCATTTTCGAACTGAGTCCGGACGGTTTCATTTCCTTCGATGCCGCGCGCCGCGTCAAATATGTCAGCCCGGCGTTCTCGCGCATGACCGGGCTCGACGAGGCGGCGATGATCGGTCTCGACGAAGCCGGTTTTTCCGCACGACTGGCCGGCATCTGCGTGCCGGAGGCGCGTTTTTCCGGGATTGCCAGCCTGGGCGCGACCGGCACAGGCACCATGGAGCGCCACCAGACGATCGAAGTGGCGGGACCCGGCAAGCGCGTGCTGCAAGTCGGGCTGCGCCCCTCGCAGGCCGAGACCGTGTCGCAGATTCTCTACTGCCGCGACATCACCCATGAAACCGCGGTGGATCGACTGAAGAGCGAATTCCTGTCCACCGCCGCGCATGAACTGCGCTCGCCGATGACGAGCATCTACGGCTTCACCGAACTGCTGCTGAAGCAGGAATTCGACGAAGTTACCCGGCTCGATTTCCTCGGCACGATCTATCGCCAATCGGAATTGATGATTTCCATCATCAACGAACTGCTCGATCTCTCCCGCATCGAGGCCAGGCGCGGCAAGGATTTCACCATCGTCGCCGTCGATCTGCGCCACCTGCTGCACCAGGTCGTCGCCGGCTTCAAGACGCCGGGCGGACGGCCGTCACCGACGGAACCCGCCGCCGCCGCCGCGCTGTGGGTGCGTGCCGACCGCAAGAAGCTGATCCAGGCCGTCAGCAACGTGATCTCCAACGCCTACAAGTACTCGGCGGGCGGCGCGGTGGAAATCGATCTGCTCCCGGTCGCGGGTGGTCCTGAACTGCCGCCGCGCATCGGCATCCGCATCACCGACCACGGCATCGGCATGACGCCGGAACAGCTGGCCCGCGTCTGCGAACGCTTTTACCGCGCCGACATCTCCGGCAAGATTCCCGGCACCGGCCTGGGCATGAGCATCGTCAAGGAAATCATCGAACTCCACGGCGGCGAGCTGGAACTCGCCAGCAAACCCGGTGCCGGCACCGCGGTGACGCTCTGGCTGCCGGGCCCGCAGCTGCCCGGCAACGACGCCGCGCCGGGCGCGGCGGCCGGCGCTGAAGGAGAGCGGGCATGAGCGGCAACGGCCGGCCGGCGCTGCCGTCAGCGGCGACTGCGGCCACTGCGGCCACTGCGGCCACTGCGGCGAAGCTCATCGCGCTCAGCGCGCTGGCCTACCTCGGGCTTGGCCTGGCCGGACTCGCGCTGGCCATCCCGCCCGGTTATGCCAGTCCGATTTTCCCGGCGGCCGGGTTTGCGGTGGCCATCATGCTCTGCTCCGGCCGCCGGGCCTGGCCTGGAATCGCTCTCGGTTCGCTGCTGCTCAACCTGGTCACCGGCGACATGACCGCGGCGGCGCGCAGCACCACGGTACTGGCTGCGCTGGGCATTGCCGCCGGCGCCACGCTGCAGGCCTACGTCGCCGCGCGGCTGACCGAGCGCGTCGCCGGCAGCGGCTGGCGGCGGATGGAAGCCATCGGCGAGATCGCGCCCATCCTGATTGTCGCCGGACCGCTGTCCTGCCTCACCGGCGCCGGCATCGGCGTCACTACGCTTTACCTCAACGGCTTGACGCCGGCGGCCGAGGTCCTGTTCACCGCCTGGAACTGGTGGGCCGGCGATACCCTCGGCGTGCTGCTGGCCTTGCCCCTGAGCCTGACCTGGCTGTTGCGCCAGCGTTCGCCGTGGCGCAAGCGGCCGGTCGCGCTGGGCCTGCCGATGCTGCTTACCGTCGGACTCATCGGCGCCAGTTACTTTGGCGTTGCCGAATGGGAACGCGCCGAGCAGGAAGCGGCGGTGCGCGGCCACGGCGAGGAGCTGGCGAAGCGGCTGGAGCAGCGTTTCATCGGCCACGAGGAAGCGCTGGCGGCGTTGAAGCGCCTGATCGAGGTGACGCCGGACATGAGCTGGGCCCAGTTCGACCACTTCACGCGCATCACCTTGCGCGAGCACCCGGACATCTTCGCCCTCAGCTTCAATCCCTACGTGCGCGACGCGGAGCGTGCCGCCGTCGAACGGCGCATGGCGCGCTCGACGGCGAAGGCCGATTTCGAGATCAAGGAGCGCGACGCCGGGCGGCAGCTGGTTCGCGCCGGGCAGCGCGCCGACTATGTCGTGGTCGGCTACATCTCGCCGCTGCAGGGGAATCTGCCGGCCATCGGCTATGACATCAATTCCGAGCCGCTGCGCGCCGATGCCATCCGCCGCGCGCGGGAATCGCGCCGCCCCGGCGTCACGGCGCCCTTGACGCTGGTGCAGGAAAACCAGAAGCGGGTCGGCGCGCTGCTGCTGCATCCCGCCTACGAAACCACCGCAAACGGCGACGAAATGGCCGGCGGCGGCCGTCTGGCGGGCTTCGCCGTCGCCGTCATCAAGCTTGACCAGATGACCGAAATCGCCACCCGCGAGGCGCGAATTCCCGGTCTCGGCTTTCGCCTCACCGACCTCGCCGCCGGGCCGGACGGCCTGGTATTCCAGTCGCCGGGCGAACCGCTGCCCGGCGCGGCGGCCCTGCGCAGGATTGCCCTGACCATGGCCGACCGCAACTGGGCACTGGACGTCTATGCCACCGCCGGCTACGTCTCCGCACACCGGCCGTGGACGGCCTGGGTCACCGGCGTCGTCGGCCTGGTGCTGGCGGCGCTGCTGCAGATGCTGCTGCTGGTCACCAGCGGACGCTTTGCCGCCAGCGAGCGCAAGCTGTTCGAGAAAAGTGAGGAGCTGGAGGTGCAGGGCGCCGAACTGCAGGACCGCACCGCGCTGATCACCACGCTGTTCGGCGTCAGCCCGGACGGTCTCGTCGCCTTCGCCTTCGACGGCACGGTGCGCCTCACCAATCCGGCCTTCCACACCATGACCGGTATCGGCGCCGGCGAAGTCGTCGGCCAGTCGATTGCCGCGCTCGACGCCCGCCTGCGCCAGGGCGCGGAACAGCCGCAGCGCTATACCCCGCTCGCCACGCTGTTCGAGGCCGGCCGCGCCGCCGCGCCGCGCCTGACGCTGGCACTGGCCCGGCCGCGGCCGGTGGTGCTGCAGATCATCGGCGTCCGCAGCGACGCCGCCAGCATCAACCGCTTCGCCTACTTCCGCGACATCACCCACGAAACCGAAGTCGATCGCCTGAAGAGCGAATTCGTTGCCGTCGCCGCGCACGAACTGCGCACGCCGATGGCCAGCATCTACGGCTTCACCGAACTGCTGTTGGCACAGGAGTTCAGCGAAGTCGAACGGCGCGATCTGCTCGGCACCATCTTCGGCCAGTCGGAGCGGATGATCGCCATCATCAACGAACTGCTCGACCTGGCGCGCATCGAGGCCCGTCGCGGCAATGATTTTGTCATTGTCGAGATCGATGTCGGCGAACTGCTGCGCGAAGTCGTCGCCGGCTTCAAGACGCCGGACGGCCGGCCGTCGCCGCAGTTGCCGTCCGCCGCGGTTGCGCTGCTGGTGCGCGGCGACCGGCAGAAGCTGACGCAGGCGTTGAACAACGTCTTCTCCAACGCCTACAAGTATTCGCCCGGCGGCGGCGCGGTGAGCGTCGAACTGGTGCCGCCGCAGATCGATCCGCAGGCGCCGGCGGGCGGCGCGGCGCGGCGGGTCGGCATCCGCATCCGCGACCGCGGCATCGGCATGACGCCGGAGCAGTTGGCCCGCGTCTGCGAGCGCTTCTACCGCGCCGACATCTCCGGCCAGATTCCCGGCACCGGGCTGGGCATGAGCATCGTCAAGGAAATCATCGAACTCCACGGCGGCGAGCTGGAAATCGCCAGCGCGGCCGGCGCCGGCAGCACCGTGACGCTGTGGCTGCCCGCCGCCGAAATGCCATCCGCTTCAAGCCTGTCCGGCGGTTTGCCCGCCGCAAGCATTCAATCCGCACCCCTTCATCCCGCAACCGCACACCACGAGACGCCATCATGACCATCACCCAACGCTTCAATTCACTGCTGATCGGCGTCTTCCTCTGCCTTTCCTGCCTCGCCGGGCTGTTCGTCTTCGAGATGGGCCGGGTCTATGACGCGGTCAATTTCGCCAACACCAACATCGTTCCCTCGGTGATGCTGCTGGACGATGCCACGCGGAATTTCGGCAAGCTGCGGCTGCGCATCTATCGCCACCTGCTCAACAGCGATCCCGCCCACCGGCGCGAAATCGAGGGCACCATCGTTGCGGCGCAGACCGAGCTGAAAAGGTCGCTGGACAAATACGCGCCCCTGATCGTCGACGAAGAGGACCGGCTCATGCTGGCCGCCGACAATGCCGCACTGGCCGAATACTCCAGTCATATCGCCGCCATTCTGACCGCCTCGGCCAACAACCGCGACCAGGAGGCGCTGCGCCTGATCAACCTTTCGGTGCCGATTGCCGAGCGCCTCAACGACGCCATTGACGCCCATATCGACTACAACGAAAGACTCGGCAAGCACAGCGCCGACCACGGTGTAGATGTAAAGAACAATGCCATCTGGATGCTGACGCTGGTCGGCGGCGTGCTGGTCATCGCCGTATTCGGCTTCGGCTACGTCATCACCCGCAGCCTGTCGCGGGCGATGGTGCAAAGCTCGACGGTGGCCGGCAGGATTGCCAAGGGCGACCTGTCTTCGTCCATCACCGTGCAGGGCGACGACGAGACGGTGGAAATGCTCGGCTCGCTGCAGACCATGCAGGACAGCCTGTCGCAGATCGTCGGCGAGATCCGCGAGATTGTCGAGGCGGCCGCGCTGAGGGGCGACTTCAGCATCAAGCTGAGCCTGGACGGCAAGGAGGGCTACATCCGCGACCTGTCGGTATTGCTCAACCAGTTGTCCGCCGTCACCGAAGGCGGGCTCTGCGACTCGGTGCGCGTCGCCAATGCCCTGGCCGAAGGCGACCTGACGCAAACCATCGACAGCGACTATCCGGGGCAGTTCGGCGCCATGGCGGCGGCACTGGCTTCGCTGCAGCGGGTCAGCGTCGAACTGGAGGACCAGCGCTGGGCCAAGGAGCAACTCGCCAATATCCTGGGCAAGGTGCAGCAGGCCGAGGCGATGGAGGAGTTCGGCACCAGCGTGCTGGCGCTGTTGTGTCCGGCGGTGGCGGCGGTGCAGGGCCTGATCTATGCTGACATCGACGGCGTGCGGGTGCAGCACCCGGTCGCCGGTTACGGTCGCGCCGCCGACGGAGTCGCCTACGCCCGCGGCGAAAGCCTGGTCGGGCAGTGCGCGCGGGACCTGACGCCGCTGCGGCTCGACGACCCCAGCGGCAGCGCGCTGCGGCTCAGCTCGGGGCTGCTCGATGCGCCGCCGCAGCGCGTCGAAGTGCTGCCGCTGGTGCAGCGCCAGGAGGCCATCGGCATCCTCGAACTGGCCTTCATCGCGGCGCCCGATGGCCGCCGCCGGCTGCTGCTCGACGCCTTGCCCGACGCCCTGGCGCCGCTGCTCGAAGTGCTGCGGCGCAAGCTGCGCACCGAAAAGCTGTCGCGCGAAATCCAGGTGCAGGCCGAGGAACTCGAGGCGCAGAAGCGGGAATTGCTGAACAGCAGCGCTTCACTGCAGGCATCGAACACCATGCTCAACGAGATCCTCGCCGCGGCGACCGAGGTCAGCATCATCGGTACCGATCTGGCAGGCAACATCACGCTGTTCAACAGCGGCGCCGAACGCATGCTCGGCTGGCGCGCCGAAGACGTCATCGGCCGCGAGAGCGCGGCCAGCTTCCTGCTTGCAAATGAGGTCGATGGCGGCGTTGCCGCGATCCTGGCCCGCGCCGCCGCCAGCGGGCGCGACAGCTGCGAAACGAGCTTCGTGCGCAAGGACGGCTCGCAGTTCCCGGGGGCACTGTTGACCACGCCGATCCGTTCCGTCGATGGCAGCGTCAGCGGCTACCTCGGCATCCTGCAGGACGTCACCGTGCGCAATGCGCTGGAGCAGGAGATGAGCAAGGCCCGCGAACTGGCGGAGGAAGCCTCGCGCATGAAGTCCGATTTCCTCGCCAACATGAGCCACGAAATCCGCACGCCGATGAACGGCATCATCGGCATGACGCACCTGGTGCTGAATACCGAGATGAGCATGCGCCAGCGCGACTACGTCAAGAAGATCCAGCTTTCGGGCCAGCATCTGCTGCGCATCATCAACGACATTCTCGACATTTCCAAGATCGAGGCCGGCAAGCTGACCATCGAGCACACCGACTTCGAACTCGAAACCACGCTCGCCAGCGTGGTGAACCTGATCGGCGAAAAAGCCGCGGAGAAGGGGCTGGAGCTGATCCTCGACGTCGCCAGCGACGTTCCGGTGAATGTCGTCGGCGACTCGCTGCGGCTCGGCCAGGTGCTGATCAACTATGCCAACAACGCGCTCAAGTTCACCGAGCACGGCGAAATCGACATCGTGGTGCGGGCGCGCGAGACCGGCGCCGACAGCGTGCTGCTGTGGTTCGCCGTGCGCGACACCGGCATCGGTCTCAACCAGGAACAGAAAGAGCGGCTGTTCAAGGCGTTTTCCCAGGCCGACGCCTCGACCACGCGCCAGTACGGCGGCACCGGGCTGGGACTGGCGATCTCCAAGCAGCTGGCGACGATGATGGGCGGCGAGGTCGGCGTCGACAGCACGCCCGGGGTCGGCAGCACCTTCTGGTTTACGGCGCGGCTGGGCATCAGCCACAAGCAGAAACGCGAGTTGCTGCCGGAACCGGACCTGCGCGGCCGCCACGTGCTGGTGGTGGACGACAACGACAACGCGCGCCAGGTGATGAATGAAATGCTGCGCAGCATGAGTTTCGCGGTCGATGTCGTCAGCTCCGGGCGCGAGGCGGTGGCCGCGGTGGAGCAGGCCGACCGCGACAATACGCCGTATGAGCTGGTGTTCATGGACTGGCACATGCCGGCCATGAACGGCGTCGATGCCTGTCGCCGCATCCAGGATCTGGCGCTGGCCGAGCCGCCGCACCTGATGCTGGTCACCGCCTACGGCCGCGAGGAAGTGTTTCACCAGGCCGATGACGCCGGCATCCGCGACGTGCTGATCAAGCCGCTCAACGCCTCGATGCTGTTCGACTCGGCGATGCGGGTGCTGCACGGCAGCGGCGGCGACGGCGGCGAACTGCGCGCCGGCGGCGAACTGACGTCGAGCGCGCTGCAAAGCCTCGCAGTGATCGCCGGCGCGCGCATCCTGCTGGTCGAGGACAACGAGATCAACCAGGAGGTGGCGCTGGAACTGCTGCGCCACGCCCGCCTCGACGTCGATCTCGCCGAAAACGGCCAGGTGGCGCTGGACCGGCTGCAGGCGAATGACTACGCCCTGGTCTTGATGGACATGCAGATGCCGGTGATGGACGGCGTCGAGGCT
>CAINHS010000036.1 GCA_903848955.1 uncultured beta proteobacterium | reverse complement strand
GCCATCCAGAACCCCGCCGCACCGCGCGGCGGGCCGAAGGTGTCGGTCAGGCCCAGCAGATAGCCGCCGCCGAGGCCGACACCCCATAGTGCCACGGCATAAATCAGCATCGGCGCCATGGCGCGCTTGTAGCCGCGCAGCACCTGGGCCATGACCGCCTGTACGGCATCGGCGAGGTGATACAAGGCGACGATCGACAGCAGCGTGGCGGCAGCAGCGGCGACCTGCGCATCCGTCGTATAGGCGCGCGCCAGGGGCACGGCGCCGAGGTAAATCGCCGCGCCGAGGAAGGCGGCGGCGCTGCAGCCGGCCGTCAGCCCGAGCAGGCCGGCGCGGCGCGCGCGGCGGGCATTGCCGGCACCCAGCGCCTGCCCCACCAGTACGCCGGTGGCACTGCCCAGCGCCATCGGCACCATGAACAGGAACACCGCGACATTGGCGGCAATCTGGTGGGCAGCGGAAATCTCCGGCCCGAGCCGGGCGATGAACAGCGCCATGAAAGTAAACGCCGTGACATCGACCAGAAAGGTCGCGCCCATCGGCAGGCCGAGCACCATGAGCTCGCGCAAGGCGCCAAGGCGCGGCGGCTCGAAGCGGGCGAAGACGCGGTACGGGACGTACTCGGCATCGCGCCGGCACCACAGCCAGGCCAGGCTGGCGACAGTCCACATGATGACGGCGGAGGACCAGCCGCAGCCCGCGCCGCCCATGGCCGGCAGGCCGAAGTGGCCGTACATCAGGACCCAATTGAGCGGCGCCTTGAGCGCCAGACCGAGCAGGTTGAAGGCCATCACCGGGCGCGGCCGGCCGATGCCGGTGGTGAAGCCGAAGAAGACGCGGAAGAACAGCGCGCCCGGCACCGACCAGGCCACGCCGTCGAGATAGGCCCGTACTTTCAGCTCGACTTCCGGCGTCAGGCGCGAAAAATGCAGCAGCGGATCGGGATGCTGCAAAACCGCAAACGCGATCACCGACAAGCACAGGGCCAGCCAGGCGCACTGCCGCACATCGGCACCGATCTCGGCAAAGCGGCGCGCGCCGTAGTGGTGTGCCACCACCGGCGTCAGCGCCAGCAGCACGCCCATCGCCGTGACAAAAACCGTGGCGTAGATGCTGGAGCCGATGCCGACTGCCGCCAGGTCGGCCGAGGAAAGCCGGCCCGCCATCAGGGTGTCGATCACGCCGTTGGCCATCACCGCGGCCTGGGCGATCATCACCGGCCAGGCAAGGTGCAGCAATTCGCGCGGCAGGGAGCGTGGGGCAGGCATGGCCGCAGTCTAGCCGACGGCGCAGCCCGCGCATCGGCCCGGCGCAGCTAGAGCACCAGCGGCTGATCCGGCAGCTGGTTCGGCTTGCTGCCGCCGGCGGGGAAATGGCGCGCCAGCAGTTCCGCGGCGCGGGTCACGGCCTGCAAGGCGCCGCGCCGCCACTCGCCGCGGCGGAATCTGGCCTCCATGTCGCGGCAGATGACATCCCACTCGGCCTGCGTCACCTGCGCCGCAATGCCGCGGTCGGCGAGTATTTCCACCCTGCGGTCGACCAGTTGCACATAGATCAGGATGCCGCTGTTGTCCGCCGTGTCCCAGATGCGCAAAGTCGAGAACAGTTCCACCGCCCGACCTCGCGGCGACAGGTCGCGCCACAGCGTTGACACCGGCAGGGGGCCTTCGACGACGAAGCGCAGTTCGCCGCGATGCGAGTTCTCGCCGGCGGTGATGGCATTGCCGATGGCCGCCAGGTCATTGCGGGCGAATGCCCGGCGTACCCACCAGCCGGGCAGCAACAGATGTTTGAGCAAGCGCGCAGGCTTCATGTCACCAGTCTCCCGAAGCGCCGCCGCCGCCGAAGCTGCCGCCGCCACCGCTGAAGCCGCCCGACGACGAGTCGTCGCCCGAAGAAAAGCCGCCGCCGGGGCCGCCCGAAGAAAACAGATTGAAGAAGGACAGCACAAAGATGACGATGCCGGCCAGCAGCGCCACCAGCCACGAGCCGAAGAGGACAAACGCCAGCCAGCCGGCAAGGGCGGCGCTGGCAAAGGAACCGAGGATGCCGAACAGCATGCGCAGCACGCCGGCGGCGAACAGGGCGGGTATCAGCCACGGCAACAGGCTGCTATCCTCCGCGCCGGTGCTGCCGGTGCCGGCCTGCGGCGGCAGTTCCGCCGGCATCGCCGCCGGCTGCCCGCCGCCGGCCTGCTCCAGGCCTTCGACGGCAGCGCGCAGACCGCCGAAGAAGTCTCCCTGCTTGAACAGCGGCGCCATGCGCTCGGCGACGATGCGCCTGGCCACGGCATCCGGAATCGCGCCTTCCAGCCCGTAGCCGACTTCGATGCGCATCTTGCGCTCGTTCTTCGCCACGATGATTAGGACGCCGTTGTCGGCGCCCTTGTGGCCGATCTTCCATGCTTCCGCCAGACGGATGGAGAAGGCTTCGATGGTCTCGGGCTGCGTGCCGGGCAGCATCAGGATGGCAACCTGCGCCCGTCCGGCGCGGTCGATCGCCGCCAGCTGCGCTTCAAGCCGGCCACGCTGGGTGGCGTCGAGCGTGCCGGTCAGGTCGGTGACGCGCGCGCTCAGGGCCGGCAGGGCGACCAGCTCTGCCGCCAGGCCGAAGCCCGGCAGCAGCGCCAGGCAGAGCCATGCCAACAGCCGGGCCCCGAGGCGGCGCACGCAGGCTTACTTGGCCGGCGCAGGAGCGGCAGCAGGAGTCGCGGCCTGGCTAGCTGCCGGCGCGTCGAACCTGATGGCCGGCGGCGTCGAAATGGCCTTTTCGTCCTCGACCGTGAAATTGGCCTTGGTCTTCCAGCCCATGACGCCGGCGGTCAGGCTGTTGGGGAAGGTGCGGACCGAAATGTTGTACTCCTGCACCGTCTTGATGAAGCGGTTGCGGGCCACGGTAATGCGGTTCTCGGTGCCCTCCACCTGCGCCTGCAGGTCGCGGAAATTGGCGTCGGCCTTCAACTGCGGATAATTCTCCGACACCACCAGCAGGCGCGACAGCGCGCCGCCGAGGTCGCCCTGCGCCTTCTGGAATTTGGCAAATGCGGCCGGGTCGTTGATCAGTTCGGGCGTCGCCTTCAGCCCGGCGACGTTGGCGCGCGCCTCGGTCACCCGCGTCAGGACCTCCTTCTCATGGCCGGCGTAGCCTTGAACCACTGCCACCAGGTTGGGAATCAGGTCGGCGCGGCGCTTGTACTGGTTCAGCACTTCCGACCATGCGGCATTCACCGCTTCGTCGTTGATCTGGATCTGGTTGTAGCCGCAGCCGGACAGCAGGGTGGCGACAAGGGCAAGCACGGCGAGCAGACGCATGCGCATGGGATTCTCCGTCAAATAGGGAAAACAAGCTGCCAATATGGCGGCGATCCGTTGCGATTGCAAGGGGCGGGGTTGGAGGCTTACCAATCGTCCCTGACGGCAATGGCCATCCACCATGTAGATAGCACCGCGCCGTGTGATGAGGCGACTGATGCCTGACGGGAACTCCCGTTGTCGATGCCACCCGGGCAGGATCGTCGAATATTTAGTTAGAAATCGTCAGGACTTGTAAGGAAGGGATACAGACAATCCCCGCTACGAGTTCATAAAATTGAGCCGGGAAATCATCAAATTGTTGAGTCCCGTCTCGTTCTCCCGTCAAGGTAATGATGCGCAAAGAAATCGTACGCGGCGATTGATACCTATTCAGTGTTTTCCCGGTCGGAAATAATGCTATGACAGCCCTGCACGGATCACCCGCCCACAAGCCGTTCAATCTGACGCGCTACTTCTTTGTATTGTCGTTTGTCTTGATGGTGCTGGTTGCCGGCGTCATGACAAGCTATCTCCGGCACTATTCAAATCAGCAGTTGATTCATCTGGAAAAGACTCGCGCCAGCTCACTGGTTCAGGTATTCGAGAACTCCCTCTGGCAGAAATTCAAGCCCCTCACCGCAATCGGCGGTGGAAAAGCGGAGCTTATGCAACTGGCCGATCAGGCGGACCTGCGCAACGCGGTCGTGAAACTTATGCGCGGCACCGATGTCATCAAGCTGAAGGTTTATTCGCTGAGCGGGCGAACGATATTTTCCAGCGACGTCAAGCAGGTCGGTGAAGACAAGAGTGGCAACTCGGGGTTCCTGTCGGCAGCGGCAGGCACGGCGGTAAGCGAACTGACTCATCGCAACAGCTTCGACGCGTTTGAACATCAACTCGCGGACCGCGACGTCATCTCCACGTATGTGCCGGTACATGGCCCGGGCGAGCAAATAGAAGGTGTCCTGGAACTGTATGTGGACGCCACTCCCTTTGTGCGATCCACCGCCGAACAACTCAGATGGCTGGCGCTTGCCATCTCCGGTCTGCTGATCCTTCTATATCTTGCTCAAATGCTTGTGGTGCGTTTTGCGGCCAGGATTCTCGACTCGCAGGCCCGGCAGCTGATGGAGACCAACCGTGAGCTTGACACGCGAGTTGAAGAACGGACGCGCGCGCTGAGTGAGACCAACGCGCAGCTTGAATCAGAAATTCAGGAGCGGCGCGGTGCAGAGCAGCGGCTCGATCGTCTTGCTCATCATGACCCTCTGACCGGCTTGCCCAACCGGCTGATGTTCATGGAACGGCTGCGCGCCAGCCTTGCGCGCGCAGCACGGCATGGCCATCGTCTGGCTGTCCTGTTCATAGATCTTGACCGGTTCAAGCACGTTAACGACACCTTGGGCCATTTCACCGGCGACCAGTTGCTGATCGCCGTCACTGCGCGACTGAAAACCAGCGTGCGCCAGGGCGATACGCTGGCCCGACTGGGCGGCGACGAGTTTGTCTGCATCCTGGAAGAAATCAATAATTCCGGTGCGGCAGGAGTTGCTGCCGAAAAGCTGCTGGCGCTGTTTCGCGAGCCCTTTGTCATAAACGGCAATGATCTGTTTCTGTCCGCAAGCATTGGACTCAGCTTTTCGCCGGATGACGGCAGCGACGTGGAAACCCTGGTGCGCAACGCCGATATCGCCATGTATCAGGCCAAGGCCAGCGGGCGCAATCGCAGCCAGTTCTATTCCAGCGAAATGTCTCTGGCGGCTGAAGAGCGCATGCGGATCGAGAGCAACCTCCGGCGGGCCATAGCGGCAGGAGAAATCGAAGTGCATTTTCAACCGAAGGTTGACTCAAGAAGCAACAGGCTGATCGGTGCCGAGGCATTGGCGCGCTGGACCTGCCCGGTATTGGGAGTGGTGCCTCCGGTCCGCTTCATTCCAGTGGCGGAAGAGACCGGATTGATTGTTGCGCTCGGCGATCAGGTGCTTGAGAAAACCTGCCGCCAGCTTTCCCGTTGGCGGCGTGAGGGTTTCGACATCCCTTGCGTGTCAGTCAATCTTTCGGTAAAGCAGTTGGAGCGTGCGGGCTTCTCTGATCGGGTGCAAGCCCTTCTTCAGGAATACGAGTTGCCACCGTCGGTGCTCGAACTGGAAATCACCGAGAGCGTGATCATGGCGGTTGATGACGCTTTTGCCGTACTTGACTCGATTCGACAACTGGGTGTGGGTCTTTCCATCGACGACTTCGGCACGGGATATTCGTCGCTGGCCTATTTGAAACGATTGCCGATTCAGGTCCTGAAAATTGATCGCGCCTTCGTGATTGGCATAGGGGAGAGTCCGGGGGACGAAGCGATCATACGGACGATTGTGGCGCTGGCAGAAAGCCTTGGGCTGAAGACGGTGGCGGAGGGTGTGGAAGATCAGGCGCAGGTGGATTTCCTGAAAGCAGAAGGCTGTTGCACGATACAAGGTTACCGTTATGGTCGTCCGCTACCAGCTGGGGTTTTTGCCAACGACTGGAGGCAATGGGCCTGATTGGCCAGCGGCAATTCGGCACTGACCCGCTTTGTGTGCCTGGAGCGCCGCTTCATGTCCCAAAGGGACGGTGCCCGCTCGGACGCGGTTCAGGCCAAACACCATGCAACCTGTTGCAATCTGATAAAATGTAACCCAGTGCACGTTATGCAAACCGCGTGGTTTCCCGCTTCCCGACGAAGTCCCGACAGGTCGCCTGCCAATCCCGTCCCCGATGCCTGCCCCTGCCCTAGAAGACGATCCCGCCCAGCGGCCGCTGCTTCTTGCGGCCATAGCCAGCGACGATTTGCGGCTTCAGATCCTTGAAGGTCTGACCGACTTCGGCTGGCGCGTCCTCACCGCCAGCACGGGCAAGGAGATACCCGGCCTGGTCAGCCAGCACAGCCCTGACGTGCTTGTCGTCGATCCGGACATGGCGGATCGCGCGGCCGGCAATATCCGCTCGCTGCCGATGCTGCGCGTGGCTCTGGTGCCGCCGGGAGAAACCGAAAAGTGCATGGTCCTGCTGCGGGCGATAAAGATCAACGTCTGCCTGACTTTTCCTGTTGCCTTCGAACTGCTTGCCGCCTCGCTTGACGGCCTGCTGCGCCTTAGCAAGCCCGACGCAGAGGACCAGGACGGGCTGACCAAGTCCAGGCTCGGTGAAAGCATCGCCGCCTGGTCGCTCTCGAGCACGACATGGATGCTGACGCCTCCGGGGCTGCCGCCACTGCAACTGACGCAGGCGGAAACCACGTTTCTCGCCACCCTGGCGCAAAACCCCGGCATCCCCGTGCCGCGACCGCAGATGATCGCGGCCCTCGGCCACAACATCGACTACTACGACTCGCGCCGCCTTGACACGCTGGTCAGCCGCCTGCGCGTCAAGATCAGCCGCAGCGGCGCCGTCCTCCCGATTCGCAGCATCCACTCGGTCGGCTACGCTTTCGTCGCGGCGATCATGCTCGAAGACTGAGACAAGTCCCGGCCGGCAAGAACCGGTCGCGCCCCGTCAGGCCTGTCAGAGACAGGCGCCCCCCGCTGAACAGGATTGCCGAGTTGCCCGCGGCCGATCGGATTGCGTCGCCCACGAGGCGCAATGTCCCGCTCGATAGCCAGCGCGGATGACCCCTGCCGCCGCATCACTCGCCCGACTCCCGCTCGCCCGCAAGAATTCGTCGCAACTTGTCAGACTCGGTCAGAGACAAGTCCGGGGGCCGCTGACTATAGTTCGTGCCAGTTTCAGTCACCAACTCGTTTTCAACGTATGCGAGCGATGCAATGTCCAAATCGACACTGGCAGCAGATGGCTATTCCCCCATCCGGCAGATCGCGGCAGCGTCCGGCGCAGTCGGGCTCGTCGCATGAATGCCGGGCCCACACCGGGTTTTGAGCAGAAAGGCGCCGGGAAGCAAATGACCAACGCAGAAAGAGACCAGGCCACCGGGTCCGCTCAGGAATACCTCACGTTCACCCTGGGCCCGGAGGAATACGCCATCGACATCCTCAAGGTGCAGGAGATCCGCGGCTACGAGAAGCCGACCACGATCGCCAACGCACCGGCCTTCATCAAGGGCGTGATCAACCTGCGCGGCACCATCGTGCCGATCGTCGATTTGCGGATCAAGTTCGATGTCGGCAGCGCCGACTACACCTCCTTCACCGTGGTCGTCATCCTCAACGTCGCCGGGCGCATCGTCGGCATCGTGGTCGACAGCGTGTCCGACGTGACCCTGCTGCGCCCTGACCAGATCTGCGCCGCACCCGAGTTCGCGGCGACGGTGGATACCCGCTACATCAACGGCCTGGCTACCCTCGGCGAACGCATGCTGATCGTCGTCGATATCGAAACACTGATGGTCTCGGCCGAGATGGAACTGGTGGATGAGGTCGCGGCATGAACCATCACAGCGCTGAACAAGCTTTCCGGAAAACCGGCGCCGGCGCAACAGCGCTGCGCGCGGATTGCGCCGGCGATCACAACTCTTCAATTGCATGGAGCCAAACATGAAGCTGGACCTTACTGTCCGCAAGGCCATGGCCATATCCACCCTGCTGACTCTGATCCTGGTGACTGCGCTTGCCGTCGTGGCCTGGCGCGGCTTTTCCACCGCGGTCGTCAGCATCCAGTCCGAGCACGAGGTATCCCAGCCCTCGTTTGCGGCGATGCAGAACATTCGCTTCAACGTCGTGCAGGTCCAGCAATTCCTCACCGACGTGTCGGCGACGCTGGACGGCGGCGGCTACGCCGAAGCGAAGAAGGCCTACGACGAAGCGCTTGGCAGCCTCGAGGCTCTGGCCAAATTGCAGCCCGACCTGGCTGCGGACGTCAAGCGCGTCCGCGAGGAACTCATGACTTTCCACGCCGCCGGTATCGGCATGGCCAAGACTTACATCGAAAAAGGGACGCAGGCGGGCAACGCCTCCATGAAGGAACCGAACACCGGTTTCGATGCACGGGCGGAGCAACTGACCAAAGACCTTGAAAAAATGGAATCCACGCTGCGCGACCGCGTCAAACTCAGCGCCCAGGAAACCGAAAACGTGATCAACGGCGCACGAAACAGCAGCCTCGTGCTCGGCCTGGTGGTGGCGCTGATGGCCGTCGTTTCCGGCATCGTCCTCTACCGCCTGCTGTTGCAGCTTCTCGGCGGCGAACCGGCTCGCGCCGTCGAGGTGGCGCAGCGCATCGCGGCGGACGATTATTCCAGCGCGATCGAAATCCGCGCCGGCGATCAGACCAGCCTGATGGTCTGTCTGCGCCAGATGCAGGAGGCGCTCAGCGCCCGCATCGAGAAGGATCGCGCCACCGCCGCGGAAACCCTGCGGGTAAAAATCGCCCTCGACAACGTGTCCACCGGCGTCATGATCGCCGACATCGATCGCAACATCATTTACGCCAATTCGGCGGTGAAGAAAGTTCTCGCCGCGGCCGAGGCAGAAATCCGCAAGATCGAGCCGGGCTTCAGCGCCGAGCGCCTGGTCGGCCGGAGCATGGACGTCTTCCACAAGAATCCTCAGCACCAGGCCACGATGCTGGCGCGGCTGTCGGCAACCCACGCCGCCCGCTTGCAACTCGGCGCCCGGCACCTGACGGTAACCGCGAGCCCGGTGATTACCGAAACCGGCGAGCGTGTCGGCACGGTGGCGGAGTGGCTTGACCGCACGGCCGAAGTCCAGGTACAGGACGAAGTGGCGGCGCTGGTCACTGCCGCCTCCAGCGGCGACTTCGCGCAGCGCCTGAGTCTCGATGGCAAGGAAGGCTTCTTCCGCGACCTGTCGGAGCGCCTGAATCAATTGAGTACCGTGACATCCGGCGGGCTGAACGACGTTGCCCGTGTCCTGCAGGCCATCTCCCGGGGAGATCTGACGCAGACCATAGCCGGCGATTACGCCGGAGTTTTCGGTCAGCTCAAGGATGACACCAATACCACCGTCGCCCGTCTGCGCGAAGTGATCGGCCGCATTCAGGAAGCCGCCGCCCTGATCAGCACCGCGTCGCAGGAAATCGCCGCCGGCAACGGCGACCTGTCGAGCCGGACCGAAGAGCAGGCCTCGTCGCTGGAAGAGACCTCGTCTTCGATGGAGGAGCTCAACGCTACGGTCAAGCAGAACGCCGACAATGCACGTCAGGCCAATGAACTCGCCAGGAACTCGAATGACATCGCCAGCCGCGGCGGCGAGATGGTGAAGCAGGTGGTCAGGACCATGAGCGGCATCCAGGAAAGTTCAAAGAAGATCGCCGACATCGTCGGCGTGATCGACAGTATCGCCTTCCAGACCAACATCCTGGCACTCAACGCAGCGGTGGAAGCCGCGCGGGCCGGCGAGCAGGGACGCGGTTTTGCGGTGGTCGCCACCGAGGTACGCAACCTCGCGCAGCGCTCGGCGACGGCCGCCAAGGAAGTCAAGGAACTGATCGCCGAGTCGGTCAGCCAGGTGGAGGGCGGCGCCAAGCTGGTCGGCACCGCCGGCAGCACCATGGACGAGGTCGTCACAAGCTTCCAGCAGGTGACCGTGCTGGTAACCGAAATCAGCAACGCCAGCCGTGAGCAGTCCGGCGGCATCGAGCAGGTGACCCAGGCGGTCAGCCAGATGGACGAGGTGACGCAGCAGAACGCGGCGCTGGTGGAAGAGGCCGCGGCCGCGGCTGAAAGCCTGGAAGAACAGGCACGCAGTCTGGTGCAGGCGGTGGGAATGTTCAAGCTCGACGACGGCTCGACGACGGCCGGCCGCAGCGAGGCCGCTCGTCCCTCGCGGAATCTGCCGACGGCGGCCCTGCGCACGGTATCGCAACGTCAGTTGCCGCGCAGCGCCAAACCCGCGGCGCCACGCGGCACACCCGGAAAACAGCCGCCGGCGCATCTGGCCGAGGCTGGCGAAGAGTGGGCGGAGTTCTGACTCCAAACCACCTTCCTCCACTCTGACTTCTGACCGGAATCCCCATGACCACCAAACTGTTCGCCTTTCTCGTCAGCACCGACGAGGCCTTCATCGCCCAGCACAAGGAACATCTGGAACACGAGTTCGATCTCAACGTATGCCGCAGCGCTGCCGAGTGCAGCGCCGGACTCGCCTTGCGTCGTCCGGATCTGGTTTTGCTCGACATGGGACTCCCCGCCGGCGAGGGCTTCGCTCTGCACCGCCAGCTGCGCGACGACTTCGACACCTCGGACCTGTACCAGCTTGCCTTGTGTGACGCCGGCGATGTCGCCCGCGACGGCTTCGAAGCCGATGATCAGCTGATCAAGCCGGTGACTGAGGAGGTATTCCGGCACAAGCTGGCGCAAGTGCGCAAGTTCTTCGAGCACGGCACGGCGGCGCGCGAGCAGATGGCTTACGCGCAAAACGTGGCGTTCACCTCGATGTCCGCGATGGGCGAACTGGGCGTCGTGATGCAGTTCCTGTCGAAGAGCTTCACCTGCGGCAACATCCAGGCGGTCACCGCGCTTGCCGTCGACTCCCTGCGCCAGTACGAACTGGAAGGCGCCGTGTATATCATCTGGGAGGGCGATGGCCTGACCCGGACTACCGGCGACAGCGAGCTTTCGGCCGGGCACCGCAACCTGATCGAGCATCACCGCAGCCAGGGGCGTCTGTTCGAGATCGACCGCAACCTGGTGGTCAACTTCGACCACGTTTCCCTGCTGGTCACCAATCTGCCGGAAGACGATGCAGCGCGCCTGGGCCGCATCCGCGACAACATCGCGACCCTGGCCGAGGGCATCGAATCGCGCATCCAGGGCCTGCTGCTGGAACACGACAACCTGCTCAAGCAGCAAGGCATCCGTTACGCCGCCTGGGAAATCCGCGATTCGGTGAAGAACCTGGATGCACGCCAGCTGGCCGACCTCACGGCAACCCGCGAGCTCACCAGCCTGGTCATCGACGAGTTCGAGGAGGCTTTCCTGCACATGGGCATCCAGTCGGAGATCGAGAACCAGCTGATCGGCGAACTGGTCGACCTGCGGCGCAAGATCGCCGAGATCGTCAGCCGCCCCGGCGAAGTGCACGAAAAACTGCAAACCGTGGTCGTCGCGCTCGAAGCCATGGCCGGCAAAGCCGGCGACCCCGCATAGGGGGCTGCGGTCGCAGGCGTTTTCCCGGAGCACGCAAGAACTCGTCGCAACTCGTCAGACTCGGTCAGAGACAAGCCGGGGGGGCGATGACTATAGTTTCATCACAGTTTCAGTCACCAACTCGTTTTCATCTTATCCGAGGGATGCAATGTCGAAATCGATACTGGCAGTAGATGACTCTTCCTCCATCCGGCAGATGGTGGCCTTCACCCTGAAGAGCAGCGGCTATGAAGTCACCGAGGCGGTCGATGGCGTGGATGGGCTGGACAAGGCCAAGCAGAAGAGCTTCAACCTGATTCTCACCGATCAGAACATGCCGCGCATGGACGGCCTGACCCTGATCAAGAACCTGCGCGGCCTGCCGCAGCACAAGGCCACGCCGGTGCTGATGCTGACCACCGAATCGTCGGACAGCATGAAGGCGCAGGGCAAGGCGGCCGGCGCCACCGGTTGGCTGGTGAAACCCTTCGATCCGCAAAAGCTCGTCGAAGTGGTCAAGAAAGTCATCGGCTGAAAACGCGCTTCGGGAGCCAGTCATGAGCCTTGACATCAGTCAGTTCCACCAGGTCTTCTTCGAGGAAGCCCAGGAGCATTTGTCCAGCATGGAGTCCCTGCTGCTCGAACTCGATCTGCAGGATCCGGACCCGGAGCAGCTCAACGCGATTTTCCGCGCCGCCCATTCGATCAAGGGATCGAGCGGCACGTTTGGCTTCACCGATCTGCAGGATGTCACCCATATCCTGGAAAACCTGCTTGACCGCATCCGCAAGGGCGAACTGCTGTTGAAGAGCGAAATGGTGGATGCCTTTCTTGCCGCCGGAGACGTTCTCAAGCTGATGCTGGATGCTCACCGCGGCGGACCCCGGGTCGAGCCGGCCGCCGTGGAGTCGATCTGCGCCCGGCTGCGGCAACTGACCGTGGGTGTCGTCGATGCCGCTGCCAGCGAGAGCTACGGCTTCTTCGAAGACTTGCCCGCAACAGCGCCGGCGGCAGCGGCAGCGGCAACGCCCGCCGACAGTGCCGAAACCGCCTACGGCTTTTTCACCGATGTGGCACCGCCCGCCGCGGTGCCGGTGGCACAGCCCGCCGCAACAGTCGAAGAGAGCGCCTACGGTTTCTTTGCCGAGCTGCCGGCGCTTGCCCCGGCAGCCGCTACCGAGCCGGTCCCTGCCGCTATCCGTGCGGTGCGAAGCGCCGAAGCGCAACCGCTCGCCGAAGCGCAGCCGAAACCGGTCGCCGAAGCACGCAAGCCGGCGGCTGCCGGCAATGCCGACAGTTCAATCCGCGTCGGCATCGACAAGGTCGACCAGCTGATCAATCTGGTCGGCGAACTGGTGATTACGCAGGCCATGCTGGCCCAGTCCGCCCAGGGCATCGACCCGGTCGAATTCGAGCGCCTGCACAACGGCCTCGTGCAACTCGAGCGCAATACCCGCGACCTGCAGGAAACGGTGATGTCGATCCGCATGATGCCGATGTCCGTGGTCTTCTCGCGCTTCCCGCGCGTCGTCCGCGACCTCTCGCAAAAGCTCGGCAAGCAGGTCGAACTCAAGACCTCGGGGGAGACCACCGAGCTCGACAAGGGACTGATCGAGCGCATCTCCGATCCGCTCACCCACCTGATCCGCAACAGCCTCGACCACGGCATCGAGATGCCTGAGGACCGCATCGCCCGGGGCAAGCCGGCGGTCGGCACCATCATGCTCAAGGCCTACCATCAGAGCGGCCACATCGTCATCGAAGTCGGCGACGACGGCGCCGGCCTGAATCGCGAGAAAATCCTCGCCAAGGCCAGGGAGCGCGGCATTCCCGCCCACGAGCAGATGAGCGACCTGGAAGTCTGGCAACTGATCTTCGAGGCGGGCTTCTCCACGGCCGACAAGATCACCGAAGTCTCCGGCCGCGGTGTCGGCATGGACGTGGTCAGGCGCAACATCACCGCCATGGGCGGTCGCGTCGAGATCGATTCCGCAACCGGTGTCGGCACCCGCATGACGGTGCGCCTGCCGCTGACGCTGGCAATCCTCGACGGCATGTCGGTGGCGGCAGGCGGCGAAACCTACATTATTCCCCTCGGCTACATCGTCGAATCGCTGCAGGCCGAGCCCGGCATGATCCGCAGCCTCTCCGGCTCCGAGCGTCTGGTCCAGGTGCGCGGCGAATACCTGCCGATCCTGCCGCTGCACGAAATCTTCAGGATTCCCAAGGCGATCACCCAGCTTGACAAGGGCATCATGGTGATCATCGAGACGGACGGCATCAAGGCGGCGCTGTTCATCGACACCCTGGTCGGACAGCACCAGGTAGTGATCAAGAGCCTCGACGCCAACTATCGCAAGGTTGCCGGCGTTGCCGGTGCCACCATCATGGGCGACGGCCGCGTGGCCCTCATCCTCGACATCGCAGCGCTGGCGCAACTCGCACGCCAACCGGACAACCGGCTGGCCAAGGCGGCGTAGCCGGCCCGCATTCCAGAGACAGGGAGAACGCGCAATGACAGTAAAAGACAGCGGTGCAGAGCAGGCTCCGGCACAGGAGTCCCTGACCTTCACCCTCGGCGCCGAAGAGTATGCGATTGACATCCTTAAGGTGCAGGAGATCCGGGGCTACGAAGCGCCGACCACGATTGCCAATGCGCCGCCCTTCATCAAGGGTGTGATCAACCTGCGCGGCACCATCGTGCCGATCGTCGATCTGCGCATCAAGTTCGGCGTCGGCGACGCGGAATACACCCCCTTCACCGTGGTCATCATCCTCAACGTCAGCAAGCGCGTGGTCGGCATCGTGGTGGACAGCGTCTCCGATGTGACCCTGCTGCGCGCCGACCAGATCCGCCCGGCACCGGAGTTTGCGGCCACGGTCGATACCCAGTTCATCAGCGGCCTGGGGACGCTCGACGAGCGGATGCTGATCGTCATCGACATCGAGAAGCTGATGCTTTCGTCAGAGATGGCGCTGGTCGATGAGGTCGCGGCATGAATTGTCCCGGCGCGCCTTTTTGCCGGAAATACGGATTCGATGCGGCCCGCCCGGGGCGCGAAGGATGGAGCACGGCTGATAGGCCCGGCACAGCGCGCCTACGTTTTTACTTTACTTTTCTTGTTGTTTAGATTGGAGGATCAAATGATGCAGACATCACAGGGTCACGTAACATCGGTCAGGCCGCTCGCAGCAGCGATTGCCGCACTGTTCCTGGCAACCGGCAGCTTGTCGGTGCAGGCGGCGGACATCGACCGCGTCAAGGAACTCGAAAGCCGGCTCGAGCAAAGCCTGAAAGTCATCGAGGCCCTGACGACACGGGTCGGCCAGCTCGAAACCAGGTCGACCAAGGCCGCAGCGGCTCCCGCCGCCGGGCAGGCCGATCCACGGGTCGCCGCGCTCGAGCAATCGGTTGCCAATCTGTCGGAGAGCCTGTCCAAGCGCAGCAGCGATACCGGCCTGCCGCTGCACGGTTTCCTTGATGTCGGCTTCGGCAGCCAGAGCGGCATCAATGCCGCCAACTATCCGGGCGCAATGCAGAAAAACGGCCTGCGCGGATTCAACGGCGGCACGCTGGACTTCTACCTGACGCCGCAGTTCGGCTCGCGCGTCAAGACGCTGGTGGAGCTTGCGTTCGAATACAGCGATGCCGGCAGTCTCGCCGCCGACCTGGAGCGCGCGCAGATCGGCTATACCTTCGGCGAAAGCAACACCCTGTGGCTGGGCCGTTTCCACACACCTTACGGTTACTGGAACACCGGCTTCCACCATGGCGCCCAGCTGCAAACAGCCATCAACCGGCCGCGCTTCATCGACTTCGAAGACAAGGGTGGCCTTCTGCCATCCCACTCGGTCGGCATGTGGCTGAACGGCAAGACAGCGGCCGGCGACGGACGCCTCACCTACGACCTGTATGTCACCAACGGCAACCGGATCATGGCCGGCGCCAACGACAAGGTTCTCAACCTGAACGGTTTCACCGACGACAACGGCAGCAAGGCCATCGGCTTCAATGTCGGCTACGAATGGAAGAACGGCCTCAAGCTCGGCCTGCACGGCTTCCGCGACGCGGTCAATACCTACGCCGGTGCCGATGCCGACACCTCGCAGATCCTCAACCGCAACAAGGTGGGCATGCTGGGCGGCTACGCCTTCTATGACAACAACGACTGGGAAGTCATCGGCGAGTACTACCGCTGGAAAAACAACACCGATCTGGATACGGTCGGCGTCGTCGGCACCACCGGCAGCCACACCAGCAGCGCCGGATTCCTGCAAGTCGGCTACAGCTTCGGCAGCCAATGGACGCCCTACGCCAGGTATGAAAAGGCATCGTTGGACAACAACGATATCTTCTTCAACAGCCTGAACAACGGCCGCTCCTACGACCGGGCATCACTGGGCCTGCGCTATGCGCTCGACCCGCGCTCGGCGCTGAAGTTCGAGCTGTCGCGTACCAACGAGAAGCCGGGACAACAGCTCAACACTTCCGGCACGCCGGCCGCGGACGTTTTCGGCAGCAGCGCCTACTCGACCTTCCAGGCGCAATACTCAATCGGTTTCTGAGGTGGAATGATGAAAAAACTAATTTCCGTTTTGCTCTTCTCCGTGACGTGCGGCACGGCCATTGCCGGCGATGTCATTGCCAATCCTGCGCTCGATCTGGGCGCCGGCGACCTCAAGGACGTCTTCCTCGGCGAGAAACAGATGGCCGGCGGCGTGAAGCTGGTCCCGGTCGACAATTCTTCTCAGCAGGACAGCTTTCTTGCCGCCGTGGTGGGGATGGATGCCGCCAAGTATCAGGGCATGTGGACCAAGAAGGCTTTCCGCGACGGCGTCAACGCGCCGGCCGTGAAAGGATCGGATTCCGAGGTGGTGTCGTTCGTCAAGGCGACGCCGGGAGCGGTCGGCTACGTCGGCAGCGCCCCAGCCGGAGTCAAGGTGCTGCGCAAGTATTGACACCCACGCCTTGCGGCGAACATAGGGAAGGAGGTTGTAGTCATGAAGAATATGGGACTCGGATCGCGCCTTTACGGGATGCTTGCGGTGGCGTTGCTGCCGCTGCTGGCGGTCGTCGGTTACATGGCATATGCCGATAGCCGGCGCGCCAATGAGCTATCGGTGGCTTTCGACGCCTACGACCTCACCACGCAGCGCGCAACACTGTACAAGCGCTTCCTTAACGGCGTCGCCGATGCCATCGACACCGGACGCGTGGGTCCGGCGGCGGTGGAAGCATTGACCAAGGCGGCCGCCATGACCACCCGCCTGGCCCAGATCCAGGGCCAGGCGGGAGCAAGCGACGCCAAGGTCGCCGAAGTGCTCGGCGTAATCCAGGCCGATCCTTCGGTAAAGGCCGTGATGCCGCTGCGGGAACCGATTCGCGTCATCGACAGCACCATCTCCGAAGAGGCGGGATCAGCGCAGAAGCGCCTCGCCGCAGTCATTACCGAGTCGACTTCGGCGGCCAACACGCAGGTTCTGGCGGTGGCTTTGACGGCACTGTTTTCGGCAGGCCTCGCCGCCTTCCTCGCCTTCATGATCGTCGGCAATCTGTCGCGTGAAGTGCGCCGTGCCGTCGAGGTGGCGAATCGCATCGCCGCCGGCGATCTCGAAGGCGAGGTCGAGGTGCGCAGCAACGACGAGATCGGCCAGCTCATGGCTGCGCTGCAGCAGATGAAGGTCGGCTTGCGCGGCATCGTCGGCGGCATTACCGATTCCGTCCGCATCATGGCGGAAGGCGAATTCAACCGGCGCATGACGCTTGACGGCAAGCAGGGCTTCGATATGGAAATCGGCCGTCTGGTCAACGATCTGGGCTCCAGCCTCCAGGCCAGTGTCGGCGGCAACCCCCGCGTCGCGGTGAACGTGGCCCAGCGCATCGCCGGCGGCGACCTCAGCGTCGAGGTGCCGGTGGCCGCGGGCGACTCGCGCAGCGCCATGGCGGCCATGTCGGCCATGCGCAGCACCCTTGAGGCGACGATCGCCGACATCCGGGAACTGGTCCGCTTTGCCGCCGACGGCAACTTCAGCCGGCGCATGGAAGTCGAACAGCGGCAAGGCTACGCCAAACTGCTCGGCGAACTCCTCAACCGCGTCATGGGCAATGCCGAGGCGGGACTGTCCGACATCCAGCGCGTATCCGCGGCATTGGCCGAAGGCGACCTCACCCATCGCATCGATGCCTCGCACCTTGGCCAGTTCGGCGAGACGGCGGCCAGCATCAACATGACGATCGCCAACCTGCGCACACTGATTGCCGATGTGGCGGGCGCCGCCGAGGGTATCAACGTCGCCGTGACTGAAATCGCGGTGGGCAATCTGGACCTGTCGAAACGTACCGAGGCCCAGGCCATCGAACTCGAGCGCGTTGCCTCGACCATCGATCAACTTGCTTCCGCAGTGCAGCGCAATGCCAAGGGGGCTGCCGAAGCGCAGCAGATGGCCTCGGCTGCAACCGGTGTAGCGGAGCGCGGCGGCGCCGTGATCAAGGCCTCGGTGGCGACCATGGGCGAGATCGCGCAACGCTCGGCGAAGATAGGCGACGTCATTTCGGTGATCGACGGCATCGCCTTCCAGACCAACCTTCTGGCCCTCAATGCGGCGGTCGAAGCCGCCCGTGCCGGCGAGGCGGGGCGCGGCTTTGCGGTGGTTGCCACGGAAGTCAGGAGCCTCGCCCAGCGCAGCGCCGATGCCGCACGCGAAACCAGCCAGATGGTTCGCGCTTCGCTTGAGGCGGTCAAGCGCGGCACGGAGGAAGCCGAGCAGACCGGGCGTGCGATGGATGACATCGTCGCGGCGATCGGTCGCGTCGATCAATTGATCGCCGGCATCAGCAGGGAATCCGAGCAGCAGGCTTCCCGCTTCGGCGATGTCAACAAGGCCATCGGCGAAATCGAACGCACGACGCAGGCCAACGCCGCACTGGTGGAAGAGGCCGCCGGCGCTTCGGAGAGCCTGAAGGGGCAGTTGCAGGACCTGCGCACCAACGTCGCGCGTTTCCGCCTCGACAGCGACGGCACACAGCCATCGCGCAAGTTGCTGACGCTGGCAGCCTGACCATGCGGATGACCAGGACCCCGCCCCGGGAACAAGCCATGGCAGCGCGGCTGGGGCGGGCTTTGCTGGTATCGCTCTGTCTGCTCTGCAGCGGCGCCGCGAGGCCGGCCAACATCTACAGCAATGACTTCCGCCTGACCAACGACGAAGCCCAGCCGGTGAAGCTTTCCGCCTTCTCCGGACGCACCGTGGTGATGAGCATGGAATATTCCCGCTGCCGCTTCATGTGCACCAGCACCTTTACCAAGCTCAAGGAAATTCGCGCCGTCGCCGACAGGAACAACATTCCTCTGGACATCGTCGTCGTCAGCCTGGATCCGGCCAACGATACGCCCGCCGAATGGCGCGAGTACCGCCGCATGCGTGACCTCAGCGGCAATCACTGGCACCTGCTCACCCCCCGTCCGCAGGACATGCCGCGCATCGCCCAACTGCTGGGGATTCGCTACTGGTACGTCGGTGAAAACCTGGTCCATGACTTCCGCCTGGTCAGAATCAGCGCGCAGGGGGAGACCATCGCCGAGATGAACAACTACGACGGCGACGCCCTGCGCTTTCTGCGATGAGTACCAACCCGCTCCGCCTGCAAACAGCGGGAAATCCCGGCCGGCCGCAGTAGCGGGCGGCAAACCGAGCCAACCCGACACGTAACCAAAACTCCAGGAACGACAAGACCATGCGCACCAACCTGCCCGTGACCAACAAAGAGATCATGCTGGAAGACCGCCAGTCGATCGTCTCCAAGACCGATCTGAAGGGTCGCATCACCTACGTCAATCAGGACTTCCTCGACATCTCCGGTTTCACGGAGCAGGAACTGATCGGCCAGCCGCACAACATCGTGCGCCATCCGGACATGCCGGCCGAAGCCTTTGCCGATCTCTGGCGCGATATCCTGGCAGGCAGGCCCTGGGTCGGCTACGTCAAGAACCGCTGCAAGAACGGCGACTTTTACTGGGTCGAGGCTCACGCCGCGCCGATCTGGGAAAACGGCCAGATGGTCGGCGTCATGTCGCTGCGGCGCAAGCCGGCGCGCGACAAGGTGGCGGCTTGCGAGGCGGCCTACCGGCTGTTCCGCGAGAAGCGCGCGGCGGGCCTCTGCATCGAGCACGGCGGCGTCGTCAAGCGCGGGCGGGGGCTGCAAAGTTTCCTGCGCGATGCGTGCCTCTGGCAGCGCCTTGCCATCGGCTTCGGCCCGGTCATCGGCCTCGGCCTGCTGGCCGGCCTGCTGGGCGCAATGAACGTCGCCGATGCCGGGGCGCGCATGCAGATCCTGGCGCTGCTGGTGGCCATCCCGGTAGTTGGTGTCGCCGCCGCAGTCTGGCTGCTGCGTTCGATCGGCAAGCCGCTGGCGTCTTTCGTCGGCATCCTCCGGCACCTCTCCGGCGGCCACTATGACATCCAGATCGACGTCGTCCGCAATGACGAAGTCGGCGCCGTGCAGCAAGGCCTCGAAACCATGATCAACCGCCTCGGCTTCGAGATGGCCGAGACCACGCGCCAGGCCGACGCCATGACGCGCGTCAAGATTGCGCTGGACAATGTGTCGACCGGGGTCATGATCGCCGACTCCAACCGCACCGTCATCTACGCCAACCATGCCGTGCAACGCCTGCTCAAGGAGGCCGAGAACGCGATCCGCAGCCAGTTGCCGGACTTCAGCGCCGACCAGGTTGTCGGCCACAGCATCGACCGCTTCCACAAAAACCCGTCGCACCAGGCCGGCATGCTGGGAAATCTGACGGCGCCGCATACGGCGAACCTGGAAATGGGCGGCCGCCAGTTGCGGATCACCGCCAGCCCGGTGATCAACGCCGCCGGCCAGCGGCTCGGCGCCGTCGCCGAATGGATCGACCGCACCGCCGAAGTCGCGATCGAAACCGAAGTGGCCGACATCGTCAGCGCCGCAACCATGGGGAACCTGTCCACGCGCCTCGAGATGAGCGGCAAGAGCGGTTTCTTCGCCTCGCTTGCCGAAGGACTCAATCTCCTGCTGGACAACACCCAGCAGTCACTCAAGGCCACCTCCGAGGTGCTCTCCCGGGTTGCCCGCGGCGACCTGACGCAAACCATCGACGCCGACTTCAAGGGAGTCTTCGGCCAGCTCAAGGACGATACCAACAGCACCATCGAGCGTCTGCGTGAAGTGCTCGGCCGCATCAAGGAGGCCAGCGAAACGATCAACATCGCCTCGCAGGAAATCGCCGCGGGCAACAGCGACTTGTCCAGCCGCACCGAGCAACAGGCGTCGTCGCTGGAGCAAACCTCAAGCTCGATGGAGCAGCTCAACGCCACGGTCAAGCAGAATGCCGAAAATGCGCGCCAGGCCAATCATCTGTCGAAGAATTCCAACGATATTGCCACCCGCGGCGGGCAGATGGTGAAGCAGGTGGTCACCACCATGAACGGCATCCAGGACAGCTCGAAGAAAATCGCCGACATCATCGGCGTGATCGACAGCATCGCCTTCCAGACCAACATCCTCGCGCTCAACGCCGCGGTCGAGGCAGCCCGGGCCGGCGAGCAGGGACGCGGTTTCGCCGTCGTTGCCACCGAGGTCCGCAATCTGGCTCAGCGCTCTGCGACCGCCGCCAAGGAAATCAAGCAACTGATTGCCGAGTCCGTGACCAAGGTCGATAGCGGCGCCAAGCTGGTCGGCGATGCCGGCAACACCATGGACGAGGTCGTCAGCAGCTTCCATGAAGTAGCCCAGTTGGTCACCGAAATCGCCAGCGCCAGCAGCGAACAGAGTTCCGGGATAGAACAGGTTACCCAGGCCGTGAGTCAGATGGACGAGGTGACGCAACAGAATGCGGCGCTGGTCGAACAAGCCGCGGCGGCGGCCGAGAGTCTCGAGGAGCAGACACAGGCGCTGGTCAAGGCAGTGGGAATGTTCAAGCTGGTGGAGGGAGTCGGATC
>CAINHS010000035.1 GCA_903848955.1 uncultured beta proteobacterium | reverse complement strand
GGATTTGGCTGGCGCCGGATCATACCTTGGGCCGGCCTGCGATATCCCCCGGTGGGATACCGTCACGGGCCGGAAGCCCGTGACATAATGAAAAAAATGAATGTTGGCTTTCCCGTCCGCTATGTCGATCCCGTGTTCCGCCCGCCCAGCGAAGCGGAATCGCTGATCCTGCCCGTGACCGACGGCTGTTCCTGGAACCAGTGCGCCTTCTGCGAGATGTACGCGGCGCCGCAGAAGAAATTCCGCGCCCGCGACGAGGCCGAAATCCTGGAGACCCTGCGCCGCTGCGGCGAACGTTTCGGCAGCGACATCCGCCGCGTGTTTCTTGCCGACGGCGATGCCCTGATGCTGCCGACCCGGCGTCTGCTGCAGATCCTCGGCGCCATCCGCCAGCACTTGCCGGCAGTGCGCCGCGTCTCCAGCTACTGCCTGCCGCGCAACCTGAGGAAGAAATCCGTCGGCGAGTTGAAGGAACTGGCGGCGGCCGGTCTCGCCATCGCCTACGTCGGCGCCGAGTCGGGCGATGACGAAGTCCTGACGCGGGTGCGCAAGGGCGAAACCTTCGCCAGCACCTGCGAAGCCCTCGACAAGTTGCAGCAGGCAGGCATCCGGCGCTCGGTAATGATCTTGAACGGCCTCGGCGGCAAGACGCTGTCGCCACAGCACGCCGCGAATTCGGCGCGCCTGGCCAACGCTACGCAGCCGGAATATCTGGCCACGCTGGTGGTGAGTTTCCCGCACGGCGAAGAGCGCTTCCGTGCCGCCTTCCCGGACTGGCAGCCTTGCGCCCAGCAAGAACTTTTCGCCGAAATGGAAACCTTCATCTCGGCGCTGGAACTGAAGCGCACCGTATTCCGCAGCGACCACGTCTCCAACCGGCTGGTGCTGAAAGGCACTCTGGATACTGAGAAGCCGCGCCTGCTGGCCGAAATCAGGGCCGCCATCGCCACCCCGGAAGCGGCCCGACTAAGACCGATACGGGTTCAGCAACTCTAGAACTGCCGGTGGAACCGGTGAACAAAGCCGGCACGCCCTTGCCCCGGCCGGCCGCATGGATCTGCACAATCGGGCAGATCCATGCGGCTCTTCCGTCAGACTGGCGAAGCGGCCAATACAGCGTTGAAGGTGGCGCTCGGACGCATCACCGCCTCGGTTTTCACCGGGTCGGGGAGATAGTAGCCGCCGATGTCCACCGCCTTGCCCTGGACGGCCTTGAGCTCGTCCATGATCTTCTGCTCGTTCTCCGCCAGCGCTTTCGCCAGGGGCGCGAAATGCGCCTTCAGTTGCGGGTCTTCCGACTGCGCCGCCAGCGCCTGCGCCCAGTACAGCGCCAGATAGAACTGGCTGCCGCGGTTGTCGATCTCTCCGGTGCGGATCGACGGCCCCTTGCGGTTGTCGAGCAGCTTGCCGGTGGCATCATCCAGCGCCTTGGCCAGAATCTTCCCCTTGGCATTGCCGGTCTTGATGCTGAGATCTTCCAGCGACACGCCCAGGGCGAGGAATTCGCCGAGCGAATCCCAGCGCAGGTGGTTTTCCTGAACCAGTTGCTGGACATGCTTCGGCGCCGAACCACCGGCCCCGGTCTCATACATGCCGCCACCCGCCATCAGCGGCACGATGGAGAGCATCTTGGCGCTGGTGCCGAGTTCCATGATCGGGAACAGATCGGTCAGGTAGTCGCGCAGGATGTTACCGGTCACCGAGATGGTATCGAGGCCACGAACGATTCTTTCCAGCGAGTAGCGCATGGCGCGGACCTGCGACATGATCTGGATGTCGAGGCCCTTGGTGTCATGATCCTTGAGGTAGGTGGTGACCTTCTTGATCAGTTCGGCTTCGTGCGGCCGGTAGGGGTCGAGCCAGAACACGGCCGGCGTGTTGGAATTGCGGGCGCGGGTTACGGCCAGCTTGACCCAGTCGCGGATCGCGGCGTCCTTGACCTGGCACATGCGCCAGATGTCGCCCTGCTCGACGGCCTCGGCCAGCAATACTTCGCCGGTCGCGATGTCGGTGATCCGGGTTTCGCCGTCTTCCGCGATTTCGAAGGTGTTTTCGTGCGAGCCGTATTCTTCGGCCTGCTGGGCCATGAGGCCGACGTTGGGTACCGAGCCCATGGTCACCGGATCAAAGGCGCCGTTGGTTTTGCAGAAGTTGATCATCTCCTGGTAGATGCGGGCGAAGGTGGACTCCGGCATGACCGCCTTGGTGTCCTTGGGCCGGCCGTCGGCACCCCACATCTTGCCGCCGATGCGGATCATGGCCGGCATCGAGGCGTCCACGATCACGTCGCTGGGAGAGTGGAAGTTGGTGATGCCCTTGGCTGAATCGACCATGGCCAGTTCCGGCCTGTGCTCGTGGCAGGCGTGCAGATCGCGGACGATTTCCTCGCGCTGGGCATCGGGGAGTTTGGCTATCTTGGCGTACAGATCGGCCATGCCGTTATTGACGTTCACACCGAGTTCTGCAAACAGCTTGCCGTGCTTGGCAAAGGCGTCCTTGTAGAAGACCTTGACGCAATGGCCGAAGACGATGGGGTGCGAGACCTTCATCATCGTTGCCTTGACGTGCAGCGAGAACATCACACCGGACTTGCGCGCATCTTCCAGCTGTTCTTCGTAGAAGTCGCAGAGGGCCTTCTTGCTCATGAACATGCTGTCGATGATCTCACCCTGGAGCAGGGAAACCTTCGGTCGCAGCACAATGGTCTTGCCGCCCTTGGTGACCAGTTCGAGCCTGACGTCGCGTGCCTTGTCCAGCGTCATGGACTTTTCGTTGTGGTAGAAATCGCCGCTGTGCATGTGCGAAACGTGAGTACGCGAAGCCTGGCTCCACTCTCCCATCGAGTGCGGGTTCTTGCGCGCATAACGCTTGACGGCGGCCGCAGCGCGACGATCGGAATTGCCTTCGCGCAGCACCGGATTGACTGAACTGCCGATGCACTTGGAGTAGCGGGCACGAATCGCCTTCTCCTCATCGGTCTTCGGCTCTTCCGGAAAGTCAGGAAGCTTGTAGCCTTTCGATTGAAGTTCCTTGACGCAGGCGATCAGTTGCGGCTGGGAGGCGCTGATGTTCGGCAGCTTGATGATATTGGTGTCGGGATTCTGGGTCAGTCTCCCCAGTTCGGCCAGATTGTCCGGGACCTTCTGCTCTGCGGTGAGACATTCGGAGAAGGCGGCCAAAACTCGCGCCGCCACCGAGATGTCGCAGCCGACGACGTCAACCCCGGCGGGTTTGGTAAACGTCTTGATGACGGGCAGAAAGCAATACGTCGCCAGGAGAGGTGCCTCGTCGGTCAGCGTGTAGATGATTTTTGATTTCCCTGAAGCCATTGTTGTTCCTTTGCCTTTGGTTTATTGATTGGGTCTTGCGATAGTTGTTGAAAGCATCCCTTGTCGAAGCGGCCTTGATGCAAGGGCGATCGCGTCACCGGCGGATTCGTCAAAGCGAATCGCCGGAAGGAAGGCGCTCTGTCCTGTATGAGGCGTCATTTTACGAAAGCATGTCGCAATTGCGAAAAGCCGGCCGGATCTCAGGCAAGCCATCGTTCGCATCGAACTCACGGCTGATGGGGGCGCTCGAGCGAACCGATAGGCGCCATTATGAGGCTTCGGTCGCAGGCCGTGTTGTCGCGATCGCCTGAATGCGGCCCTTGAAGGCGTCTGCCGCATCGCGTAGCCAAGGCTCATCGACCGTCACGGCGCCACCCGGCTGGCTTCGCCCGTGCCCGGCAAGACGGGAACCGGCAGCGACCGGAGTTGACCTATATCAATTCGGCGAACGATCGTTCGGGTAACATGGCCGCCATGGTGTAGTAATAACACGTCGCAGATTGCCGACTGGAACAGCCCGCGCAGACGGGCCTGGAGACCCAATGGATTACGCACTGCCGCCAACTTCTCCGCCCCTCAGTGCCGCTCTCGCGGAAAGCGGGCGGCTGCCTGTTGCGCGGGTCCGGCAACTTGTCCGGCAGCAGCGCCGGTGAGCGCGGACTCCGCCGCCCACCCGAGGCAACTCCGGCATCAGGCGCAGCGCCTCGAGATTCTCAAGGCGGCGGCAGACGCCATTGCCGAGCATGGCTTCCACGGCATGACCATGCGCGGCCTTGCCCGCGCCACGGCGCGGGGACTGGCCACCTTCTACGACTACTTTTCCTCCAAGGAAGACCTGCTCTTCTCGCTGCAAACCGAGGCCTTCGAGACCATGACCAGTTCGGTAAGCGCGGCTCTCGAGGGGGTCGACGACCAGGCCGAGCGGCTGTACGTCTTCGTCTTGAACCACCTGCGCTATTCCGCCGAGCACCGGTCGGTCATGCGGGTGTTGGTGCACGAGGCCTCTGCGCTGCCTGCGGGCCGACGCAAGACGGTACGCCTGCTCAAGGAAGGCTACTTCAACATCTGCCGCGATATCGTTTCGTCGATTCTTGCCGCCGGCTGCAACTCGCCCGGTGCCGGCGGAGTCGGCAAGCTCGACTCCGCCGAGGTGGAGCGGCTCACGTACAGCGTCTTCGGCATGCTCAACTGGACCTACGGCTGGTACGACCCCAGGCATCACGGCTCGCCGCAGGACGTCGCCAGGACGATCCACACCCTCGCCGTATGCGGCCTCGTGGCACGCTGCCCGCAACGCTTCGCCGAGGACAGGTCGCAGCGCCATGCTGATGCGATCATGCCGCTGCCGCTGCTCGGCAACCCCGGTCGCAGCGAGGCGGTATCAAGAAAGCGGCTGGCGCCGCCGGAAAAGAACATCTCGCGCGGCAATCTGCGCAAGACATCGTGATCAGGAACGCAGTTTGAGAGAGGGCCAGAGACATGCGCTATGGAGAAATCGGGTTCGATTTGGAAGTGGATCTTTCGCGAGGCAGCATCGACAGGGTGGATACCGACCCGAACGACACCAGGCTCTATCTGGGCGGCCTCGGCACCAATGCCAAGATCATGTGGGACCGGGTACCGGCGGAGACGGAGGCGTTTTCCCCGGACAACCTGCTGATCTTCAGCAGCGGCCTGCTTTGCGGCACCGCGGCGCCGGGCAGCAACCGCACCATCGTGTCGACCATCTCGCCGCAGACCAAGCTGATGGCCTATTCGATGATGGGCGGCTTCTTTGCCCCGGAGTTGAAATACGCCGGCTACGACAAGATCATCATCAGCGGCAAGTCGGAAGAACTGGTCTATCTGTGGATCAACAATGACAAGGTCGAGATCCGCGACGCCTCGCATCTGAAGGGCCTGGGCGCCACCGAGACCTCGGAGGCGATCCGCAAGGAACTGAAGGATCCGGACATCCAGGTGGCGGCCATCGGCCTGGCCGGCGAAAACCGGGTCTTCTACGCCTCGATCGAGCAGGGCCGCTCCTCGGCCTCGCGCGGCGGCATCGGCGCAGTAATGGGCGACAAGGGTCTAAAGGCGGTCGCGGTGCGCGGCACCAAGGACATCAACGTCGCCGACCCGGCCAAGTACATGGAACTGTGCGACGACGTGCTGAAGTACATCAAGTACCGCGCCGATCATCCGATCAAGGGCGTGCCGCCGATCCTGCAGGGACTCGGCTCACCGCAGGAAATGGCCATCGTGGACGAGGAATGGCACACCACCAACTTCACCTGGGGCAACTCGCGCACCCGGCGCAAGGATTTCTGGACTCACGAGATCGAGCAGAAGTGGAAGGAAACCCAGGAAAACGTCCGCACCCGCCTGATCAGCTGCCACAACTGTCCGATGAAGTGCGGCGCCACCATCTCGGTGCCGGGTCTGCCCACCTACATGATGAAGTGCTACTCGAAGCTGACCTACACCATGGCGGCGTTCTCCGACCTCGACTTCGGCTTCAAGATCGCGCAGAAGGCCACCGAGTACGGCGTCGACGGCTTTTCCGCACCGCAGGCCATGGCCTTCGGCCTTGAGTTGCTGGAAGCCGGCATCCTGACCCTGGAAGACTTCCCCGGCATGCCGGAAGACACCGAAGGCCGCTTCTACTACCTGTTGGAAAAGATCGTCCGCCGCGAAGGCATCGGCGACTTCCTCGCCGACGGCACCTACTGGGCGGCGCGGCGCATCGGCAAGGGTGCGGAGAAGTACGACCACAACACCATCAAGAAGCACGAGCAGCTGCCGCTCAAGCTGGGCATGCTGAATCCGGTCTATTACCTGATGTATTCGACCGGCGAGAAGATCAACATCACCCAGATCGAAGGCCAGTTCCCGCAGGAGCCGTTCGCCACCCGCGAGTTGCGCGAAGAGTTCGTCAAGGACTGGTTTCAGGTGCCCGACGAGAAGTTCAAGAAGTACTACGTCGATTGGGAGCCGCGCGGCGAAATGTCGAATCCCTACTACCCGACGGTCGAGGCCAGCTGCGAGATCGTGGACTGGATGGAGAAGATGCACTACATCGACGATGCTCTGGGCATGTGCGCCGGCCTCTCCTCCTTCCCGCTCAAGCCGCCTTACCACATCCACAACTACCCCGAGTTCGTCACGGCGGCGACCGGCATCAAGATGAACAAGGACGATGTCTGGAAGTCGGCGACCCGCACCCGCACGCTGATGCGCGCGCTCAATGTCCGCCGCGGCATGCGCCGCGCCGACGACAGGCCGCCGGACGACCACTGGCGCAAGCGCTTCCCCGATCTGGAGAAACAGCTGCTGGACCAGTATTACAAGCTGAAGGGATTCAACGAGCAGGGCATTCCGACCAGGGAATCCCTGCACGATCTGGAAATGGACTTTGTCGCCGAGGAATTCGAGCAGAAAGGAATCTACAACAATGGCTAAGGTCACGAAAATCGTCAAGTCCATCACCATTGATGCCGACAAGTGCAACGGCTGCAAGGCCTGCGAGGTGATCTGCTCGTCCTGGCACGCCACCCCGCGCTACAGCAGCAACAACCCGGCACGCTCGCGCATCCGCATCGTGCGCCTGCCGCTACGGGACATCTACCTGCCGGTCTATGCCGGCGAGTACACCGAGTCGGAATGCACCGGCCGCGACAAGTACATCATCGACGGCAAGGAATACAACGAATGCGATTTCTGCCGCGCTTCCTGCCCCTCGCGCGACCTGTTCCACGAGCCCGATTCAGGCTTGCCGCTGAAGTGCGACATGTGCGAGGAAACGCCGGCGCTGGCGCAGCCCAAATGCGTCGAGTGGTGCCACGCCGAGGCCCTGATCTACGTCGAACGCGAAGAGGAAGTCGAGGAAGACAAGCAACCCAAGCTGGGCGACATCGAGATCGGTCTGGGATCGATGATCGACAAGTTCGGCTTGCAGCAGGTGCTGGATACGGTCGCCAGAATGGCGAAGCCCTAGGAACTCCAATAAAACGACAGGACAAGAAAACATGGAGACCGTAGCCCCCCAGAAAGAGATCATCGACGCGATCAAGGCGAGCGGTGGTGATGCCTTCAAATCCTGTTACCAGTGCGGCATGTGCGACACCGTCTGTCCCTGGAGCCGGGTCGGCAAGTTCAGCATGCGCAAGCTGGTGCGCGAGGCCACCTTCGGCCTGACCGAGATCGACAGCGAGGACATCTGGCGTTGCACGACCTGCGGCAAATGCCCGCAGGTCTGTCCGCGCGACGTCAAGCAGATCGAGTCGGGCGTCGCGCTGCGCCGCATCGCCACCGAATACGACGTCTTTCCCGGCGCCGCGGCGCCGATCCCGGGCGTATCCGCCGGCCTGCGGGCGGAGGGTAATCCTTTCGGTGAGGCACGCTCCAAGCGCGCCGACTGGGCCAAGGACCTCGGCGTCAAGCGTTTCGAAGACGGCATGGAGATCCTCTATTCGCCGGGCTGCTACCTGTCCTACGACCCGCGTGGCAAGAAGATCGCCAAGGCGACGGTGGAGATCCTGCAAGCGGCAGGCGTCGATTTCGGCATCCTCGGCACCGACGAGAGCTGCTGCGGCGAGAGCATCCGCAAGACCGGCGACGAGAAGCTGTTCAAGACGCTGGCAAGGCAGAACATCCGCAACTTCGTCGACAACGGCGTAACGAAAATCCTGGTGTCGTCACCGCACTGCTATCACAGCTTCAAGAACGAATACCGCGAGTTCAAGGTGAATTTCGAGGTCATCCACATCACCGAGTTCCTGCACCAGCTGATCAGTGAAGGCCGGCTCAAGCTCACCAAGGAAGTGGCCAGGACCGTCACCTATCACGATCCCTGCTACCTCGGCCGTCACAACGGCGTGTACGACGAACCGCGCGCAGCGCTGAAGAGCGTACCCGGCCTGCAATTGAACGAGATGGCCGAGTCGCGCAAGAACAGCATGTGCTGCGGCGGCGGCGGCGGTCGCATCTGGATGGAAACGCCCAAGGGCGAGCGCTTCTCCGACCTGCGCCTGGAACAGGCGGTGAGTACAGGTGCCGGGGTCATGGTGACAGCCTGCCCGTACTGCACCACCAATTTCGAGGACAGCCGCCTGAGCCGGCCGGACGGGGGTGCGTCCATCGAGATCAAGGACATCACCGAAATCATTCGCGAAGCAATCTAGGCGAGGACAACAACGTGGAATTCGGACTCTTACAGCAGGAATGGGCCACCCGGAACGTACTTCGCTCCGCGGACGACAACAACATGGGCGACGTGATGGTGGTCGGCGGCGGCATCAGCGGCATCCAGGCGGCGCTTGATCTTTCGACGTGCGGGTACAAGGTTTACCTGGTGGAGAAGTCGCCCACCGTTGGCGGCAAGATGTCGCAGCTGGACAAAACCTTTCCCACCAACGACTGCTCGATGTGCATCGAGTCGCCGAAGTTCATCGAAACCGACCGCCAGCCGAACATCCAGCTGATGACCTACACCGACGTCGACAGCGTCGAGGGCGAGCCCGGAGACTTCACCGTCACCCTGCTGAAGAAGCCGCGCTACGTCATCGAGGACAAATGCACCGGCTGCACCGTCTGCGTCGAGTACTGCCCGGTCAAGATCCCGGATCCGTTCAACCAGGACCTGTCGCTGAACAAGGCCGTGCACATCTACTTTTCGCAGGCCGTGCCGCTGGTCACCTACATCGATGAAAGCTGCCTGTTCCTCAAGGACAAGACCTGCTCGATCTGCCAGACCGTCTGCGAAAACGACGCCATCGACTTCGGCCAGAAAGCCGAGAAGGTCAAGATCAAGGTCGGCGCCATCATCCTCTCGCCCGGCTACGAAACGTTCGACCCCTTGCCGCGCAACGATTACGGCTACGGCCAGTATGCCAACGTCGTCACCAGCATGGACTTCGAGCGCCTGCTGTGCTCCACCGGCCCGCACGAGGGCCAGATCCTGCGTCCCTCGGACAAGAAGCATCCGCACAAGATCGCCTGGATCCACTGCGTCGGTTCGCGCCAGGTGAACCCGGCAGGCGGCAACAGCTATTGCTCGGCAGTGTGCTGCTCGTACACGCAGAAGCAGGTGATCCTGGCCAAAGACCACCTGCCCGACATGCATGCCAAGATTTTCCACAACGACATCCGCTCCTATGGCAAGGATTTCGAGCGCTTCTACCAGCGTGCGCAGAAACTGCCCGACGTCCATTTCGTCCGCAGCTACGTGTCGGTCGGCAGCGAAGACCCGGAGACCGGGGACGTCTCCATCCGCTACACCACGCCCGACGGCGTTGTCGAGGAATTCTTCGAACTGGTGGTGCTGTCGGTGGGCCTCGCCCCGCCCAAGGATGCCCCGCGTTTCTCCAGGGTTTTCGGCATCGAGCTGAACCACCATGGCTTCTGCAAGGTCGATCCCTTCAACCCGATGCAGACCAGCCGTCCCGGCATATTCACCAGCGGGGCCTTCCAGGGTCCGATGGACATTCCCGAGGCGGTGATGGGCGCCAGCGGCGCCAGCGCCCTGGCGTCGAACCTGCTCATGTCGCGGCGCGGGCAGTTGAACGAGGAACGGGTGTATCCGGAAGAGAAGGACGTCTCCGAGGAGGAGGCCAAGATCGGCGTCTTTGTCTGCCGCTGCGGCGCCAACATCGGCCGCGTGGTGGACGTGCCGGGCATCGCCGAGTATGCCAAGGGCTTGCCGGGCGTGGTACACGTCGAGGAGAGCCTGTTCGCCTGCGCCACCAACACCGCCAAGGCCATCTCCGACACCATCCGCGACAAGGGACTGAATCGGGTGGTGGTTGCCGCCTGCACGCCGCGCACACATGAGCCGCTGTTCCGCGACACTTTGCGCGAGGCCGGCGTCAACCAGTATTTCTTCGACATGGCCAACATCCGCGAGCACTGCACCTGGGTGCATTCGAAGGAGCAGGAAGCGGCGACCGAGAAGGCCAAGGACATCGTCCGCATGTCGGTGGCGCGTGCCGGCAAGCTGGAGCCGCTGGACGAGTTCTCGCTGCCGGTGGACAAAACCGCGCTGGTAGTCGGCGGCGGTGTCGCCGGCATGACCAGCGCCCATACCCTGGCCGAGCAGGGCTACGAAACCTACCTGATCGAGAAAGCCTCCGACCTGGGCGGCATCGCCAACCGCATGCACTACACGCTCGAGGGAATGGACGTACAGGCCTTCGTCAAGGATCTCAAGAAGAAGGTATACCGGCACCCGAAGATCCACGCCATCACCGATGCCGCCGTCGTCCACGTCGACGGCTACGTCGGCAATTTCACTACCACCGTGAAATCCAAGGGCCGGGTGCGCTCGATCAAGCACGGTGCAGCCATCATCGCCACCGGCGCCGCCGAGTACAAGCCGACCGAGTATCTGTATGGCGATAACGACAAGGTCATGACCCTGCTGGAGATGGAAAGCAAGCTCGCCAAACAGGACGAGAAGCTCCTCGCCGCCGACAGCGTTGTGATGATCCAGTGCGTCGGCTGCCGCAATGAGGACCGCAACTACTGCGCCCGCGTCTGCTGCAGCGGCGCCATGAAGAACGCCCTGAAGATGAAGGAACTCAAGCCGGACGTGGAGATCT
>CAINHS010000034.1 GCA_903848955.1 uncultured beta proteobacterium | reverse complement strand
TATACGGAACCGCCAATAGCTCGCATCAAGTTCGGCTCCCCCAAGGCTCCCTACATCTACCTGCGCGAACGCTACTGAACTTCCCGCGAAGCGGTTGCATAGAGCCCTGGCACCGGGGGAACACGCGCCGCCGCCAGCTGCGTCAATCGTCCAGCATTCCATTTCGCAACATTGCAAGGCAAGCGCGCAAGGCAAGCGCGTTGCCTTGCAATGGGCCAAGCAGGTATAATTCGCCGCCTTTCAGGACGCTGTTGTAGCTCAGTTGGTAGAGCAACTGATTCGTAATCAGTAGGTCGCCAGTTCGATTCCGGCCAACAGCACCAAAGATTTGAAGGGCTGCATCATTGCAGCCCTTTTCCTTTTGTGCCCCGCGGACACCGCCGCGGGAAGGTAGCAGCCGCAGAGAGGAGACGCTCATGCAGATCAAGGACAGCGTATTCATCATCACCGGCGGGGCTTCGGGCCTTGGCGAGGGAACCGGACGGATGCTGCTGGCGCAAGGCGCCAAGGTCGTTCTGGCCGATCTCAACGAAGCGGCAGGGAACGCACTGGCGGCAGAGCTCGGCGGCAATGCCCGTTTCGTTGCCACCAATGTCGCCGACGAAGCCAGCGGCAAGGCCTGCGTGGCCGAGGCGCTGAAGGTTTTCGGCGGCTTGCACGGCCTGGTCAATTGCGCCGGTGTTGCGCCGGCCGAGAAGGTACTGGGCAAGAACGGCCCGCATTCGCTGGAGATGTTTGCCAAGGTCGTTACCGTTAATCTGATCGGCAGCTTCAACATGATCCGCCTGGCTGCCGAGGCCATGAGCAAGGGCGAGCCGAATGCGGCCGGCGAGCGCGGCGTCATCGTCAGCACGGCTTCGGTGGCGGCTTATGACGGACAGATCGGCCAGGCGGCCTACGCGGCTTCGAAGGGTGGCGTGGTCGGCATGACCTTGCCCATCGCGCGGGAACTGGCGCGCTTCGGCATTCGCGTCATGACCATCGCACCGGGAATCTTCGAGACGCCGATGCTGCTCGGCATGCCGCAGGAGGTGCGGGACGCGCTGGGCAAGATGGTTCCCTTTCCGCCGCGGCTGGGCAAGCCGTCCGAGTATGCGGCGCTGGTCCGGCATATCGTCGAGAACGAGATGCTCAATGGCGAGGTGATCCGGCTGGACGGCGCCATCCGCATGGCGCCGAAGTAAATCCGGCGCTGCGTCAGGCGCCGGCAATAGCGCTATTGTTGACTCAGATCAAAACGCCCCGGGCGGCAAGTAACCATACTTGCAGCGGGTTTTATGGTGATGACTTCGCGTCGTCGCCCGAAGGCTCTCTGTTGGGGTTCGGGGTGCGCGATGCGCACCCTTTTTTTTCGGCGTATTAAGCCGGCACTGATCGCGGTTCGCCTCGTTTAGGGGTAAAGCATCTTGACATTTGTGCGGCGGCCGGCGACCATTCGCCGGAGAGGGGCATGGCAAGAAACGTTGCCGTTTTGGTTCTCGTTGCAATCGTCTTGAATTATTGAAAGGAGTGGAAATGGCACTGATCTCTGATGTCGCTGCAATCGGCACTGCAATTGTGGTCGTGATTTTTTCCGTGTGGATGGTCAAGCAGGTATTCAGCGACCAGAACTGACGCGGGAAGGTACTTAGCCGGGCGTCGCCGGCAATCGCCTGCGGCCCGGCCTTGCCGGTTTGGCGAGGCCATCCGTATCACCTTGGAGGATGCGCTTTTCCCGGTCGCGCAATGACTCGCTTCGCATTCCTCCTTATCCCGAACTGCCGTCAGGTGGTGACCGCCCGCGGCAGTTGCCTCGCCAGGCGATGGCGCCGTGATATGGCGTTTGCCCCGCACTTCAAGCACGGACGCTCAGGGAGGCAGGATGTCGGAGAGCTATAGCGCATCACGGGAGGAAATCAGGCGTGCCAAATGGCCGCATGAGATCTTCCTGATCAACCTGGTGTTCAATCACATCCTGGTCTTCGCCTCGACCTTCGGGGTGTTCAGTACCTTTCCGCTGATGGTGCTGGTTGTGCCGGTTACCTCATGCGTGATCACCGGCTATCTTCTGGTGAAGGCCAGGCGGATCGCCGCCGGTAACGAGACGCTGTTCGTCAAGGCGCACTGGGTGGTCGCTGACAGGCGCAACAAGCATTTCATCTGGCTCTTGATCATCGCCGGCGTTGTGCTGGGCGGAGGCTACTGGCTGTCGGCCATGATGGGCTGGCCGAAGGTCGTCACCATTGCGCTGCTCGGCGGCGTCGGACTGCTGCCCGTCATGGTGTCATTGCTGGTGTTGATCGTCCTCGGCAACGATTCCATGTATCAGGCCCGCCACAGCAAAATGCCCAGAGGCTCCCCGGCAGCGGCCTCCCAGGCTTCCGCCTGAGCTTTAGCCATTACCCGCAGATGACTAACGAAAGCAAGATTTACTGGAGCGTGGGCGTCATTTCGGTGGCGATTCTGCTGGGGGCATTTCTGTTCCCGAGCGAGCGCCCGAAGAAAGAGGAGTTGCCCTGGCACATCGAGCATCCGACGCCGGATTCGGTCCGTGTCTTCGGCGTGACCCTAGGCCTGACCACGCCTGCCGAAGCCGAACAACTGTTCAAGGAACACGTTGAAGCCGGACTTTTCAAGTCGCCCGACGGTCGCCTTGCCGCCGAAGTATTCTTCGAGCAGATCAATCTGGCCGGTCTGCGTTCGCGGGTGGTGCTGACGGTCGCCATTCCGGACGAAGAATTGCAGCAGATGTATGAGCGCGGCCTGCGCATGACTGCGACCGGCAGTGGCAAGAAGATTACCCTGACCCCGGATGACATCGCGCGATTGCGCAGCATGCCGGTCACCAGCCTGACCCTGATGCCGGGAGTGCGCCTCGAGGATTCCCTGCTGCTGAAACGCTTCGGCAAGCCGGACCAGGTGATCAGGGAAACCAAGGGTGATGCGACCCACTGGCTGTATCCGCAGCACGGCCTGGATATCAGCCTGAGTGCGACGGAAAAGCCGGTGATGCAATATGTTCCGCCGCGGGACTTCGGCAAACTGGTCAAGCCGCTGCTGGACAACGGCGGCCAGGCGGTTAGTCGCTAGTCTTTCTCGCGCTATCCGGCTTGACGCTGGTGGGGTAGGGCATCTTGTCCTCGTCGTCGTCAAGCAGGATGCGGTTGCCGTTGCCTTCCATGTCCTCGTATTGCCGCTTCTTTACCGCCCAGATCAGCACGGCGACGAACAGCAAGCCGAAAAGCATCATGCCGGGAATCAGGCTGTAGATCACTTCCATGGGCCATCCTATTTCTTGAACAGGGTGCGTATCCGCGCCGCGTTGCCGATCACGACCAGGGAGCTGATCGGCATGGTTATCGCCGCTACCAGGGGGCTCACGGCGGCCATCATCGCCAGCGGCACCATGATGATGTTATACACGAAGGACAAGCCGATGTTCTGCTTGATGGTGAGCAGGGTGCGACGCGACAACTGCAGCGCCTGCACCACTTTGCCGAGCTCGTTGTGCATCAGCACGATGTCGGCGTTGTCTACGGACACATCGGTTCCCGAACCGAGCGCGATGCCGACGTCGGCCCGAATCAGCGCGGGCGCATCGTTCACCCCGTCGCCCACCATGGCCACGGTTTCGCCGCGCTGCTGCAAGTTGCGTATGACCTGATCCTTGTCCTGCGGCAGCACCTCGGCGATGACCTGCATGCCGCCGCCGAGCTGGCGGGCAATCGCCTCGGCAACAGGCCTGCGATCGCCGCTCAGCAGCGTCATGGCGATTCCCGCCGCCTGCAACTCGGCGATCAATCGCTGCGCATCGCCACGCAGCCTGTCGGCCAGCGCAAAGATCGCTACGTGCCTGCCGCCCAGCGCAACGAAGACACAACTCATCGCCTGCGCTTCGAGTTGCTGCGCCCGATCCTGCAAGGCGGCATCCACTGCGACCCCTGACTGCGCCAGCCAGTTGCCGCTGCCAAGCAGCATGGTCTGGCCGGCAACATCGGCGGCAACGCCAAGGCCGGCAGTGGCGTGGAAGCCGGTTACGGCCAGGTCGCGATAGGACAGCTGTCTTTCTCCGGCGCCGGCCGTGATCGCCCGTGCCGCACCGTGTTCGCTGTAGCGCTCCACCGCGGCGGCCAGGCGCAGGACTTCCTGCGCATCGACATCAGGCGCAGCGTGCAGTTCTGCCAGGCTCATCCGGCCTTCGGTCAGGGTTCCGGTCTTGTCGAAGACGAAATGCGTGACTTTCGACAGCGTCTCCAGCACCAGGCCGTTCTTGACCAGGATGCCGTGCTTGGCACCCAGTCCGGAGGCCACGGCGATCGACATCGGCGTCGCCATGCCCAGAGCACAGGGGCAGGTGATGATCAGCACCGAAGTCGCGGCCATCAGCGCGATCTCGAAATCGCGACCGTGCCAGAGGAAGAACGTGACCCCGGCGCAGACCAGCGTCACCAGCACAAACCAGGGCACGATGCTGTCCGCCAGGCGCTGGATCGGCGCCTTCGACGACTGCGCCTCTTCCACCAGACGGATGATCTTGGACAATGCGGTGTCCTGCAGCCGCACCCGCACCTCAACCAGCAGCGCGCCGCTGGTGTTCGTGGTGCCTGCCGAGACCGGGTCACCGACGCCCTTCCGCAGCGGCACCGACTCGCCGCTCAGCATCGACTCATCGACGGCGCTGAACCCCTCCAGCACCGTGCCATCCACCGGTACGGCGCTTCCCGGCTTGATCAGGACGCGGTCGCCCGGCTTGACGCCGCGTATGGGCGTCATCTGCTCCTGTCCGTCGCGGATCACCAGCGCCACCCGCGGTTGCAATTCCATCAGGCGCCTGGTGGCGGATACCGCCTGATGGCGGAACATGCCTTCCAGATAGCGCCCGACAAGGATCACGAACGTGAGATTGGTGACGGTGTCGAAATACACCTCACCCTGCTGGTTGTTGGTCAGCGTGACATACAGCGAATAGGCGTAGGTAACGCTGAGGCCGAGCGCGATCGGCAGATCCATGGTGAGATGGCGCGCGCGCAGTCCGCCGACTGCACCGCGATAGAAGGGGAAGCCCGCATACAGCAGTGTCGGCGTCGCCAGCACCAGTCCGATCCAGTGGAAGAAGCTGCGGAATTCATCGTGATTGGCTCCGCTGTAGAGCGCGATGGCGATCCACATCATGTTCATCGCCGCAAAACCGGCGAAGAACAGGCGGAACAGCAGGGCGCGATTGCTGTTCTTGATTGCCCCCTCGGCACTTTCCGGGTCGTACGGCACGGCGGAATAGCCGATTCGCGACAGCGCCCGAATCAGGTCGGAGAGCTTGCATTTGCTGCTGTCCCAGCGCAGCCGCAGGCGCTTGCCTGCCAGATTGACCTCGGCCGACAAGACGCCCGGCTGACGCTGCAACCCGCGCTCGATCAGCCAGATGCACGCCGCGCAATGGATGCCCTCGACCAGCAGTTGAATCTCGCGCAGGTCGCCGGAACGGGTGGTGAATTCCTGCTGTACTTCGTCGAAGTCGTAGACCTCGATGTCTTTCGGCGGTTCGGGTGGCGGTGCCAGCAGCACGCCCTCAGGCGTGCGCTGGTAGTAGCCCTGCAGCCCGGCGTCGTAGATGGCGCTGCACACCGACTGGCAGCCGAAGCAACAGAATTGATGCTGGACACCGTCCGGCGCGGCTTGAAAATCCACTTTTGCCGGAATCGGCAAACCGCAGTGGAAGCAATCGGACGATTCAGCCTGGCGTGCTTCCGTCATCAGGACTGACCCTCGGCTCAGGGAGCGTCCGCAACGGCAAAGCGCTGGGTATCGACGGTGAACTCGTCCTTGCCACGCGTGACGTGGATGTGCAACTCCCAATAGCCTTTCAGCGGGAAGGTGATGTAGCCCTGATAGTTGCCGGCCGACACCTCTTTGAAGCTGGTGGTGAAGTCCTTGCCGGCATCAGCCCCGCGGTAGGCCTCCACGGTCATCTCGCCGCTGACCGGCTTGCCGTCACGATCCGCTACGCTGATTTCATAGAGTGCCGGTGCATTCAGCGCCAGCAGCTTCGGCTTTCTGATGGCGGTGCGCCACGCCAGTGCCTGATGCGTTCCGAGTTCGCTGAGGAACTCGGCATTGGTCTTGCGATCCTTGGTTTTGTACTCTCTATCCACCAGGGTGGACCTGTTATGAGTGGCCAGCCAGATAAAGGTCGCATTCACCGCCAACACCAGCACAATCAGGCCCAGCAAGCCCAACAACCATGGATTGCGCAGACCGGATTTATTGCTCTGGGAAATCATTGCAACTCCTTATCGCTTCGGACCGTAGAACTGGCTTGTGTATTCGGCAAACATGGCGGGATCGTCCACGCTCCTGAGATAGAACTCGATCGGCGTGACCTCGGCCGTGATGCCGGCGAGCGGCGCCTTGACGAAGATGGTGAATGCCGTGCCGTGGCCATGGCGCAGGTTCGGATTGTTTTCGGCAGTCACAATGACTTGCCCGGGAATACCGCTCTCTGCGGTGACGCTGACGCGAAAATCCTTGCCGGTCTTGTTCACCACCTTGAATTCATACTTGTTCTGGATCGAGCCGTCGCTCATGCTCACAAACAGCGGCTGCCGTTCGTGGATGACTTTCAAGGTCATCGTGCCCATGTGCGTCAGTCCCCAGACAATGCCACCCAGGGCAATGAGGATGATGCCGATATAGACCCAGGTGCGCGGATGCTGATACATCTTCTTCGCCGGCTTGCCGGAAATTTCATCCAGGGAGGCGTAACGGATCAGGCCGTGCGGCCGGTTGACCTTGTCCATCACCGAGTCGCAGGCATCGATGCACAAGCCGCAGGTAATGCACCCCAGTTGTTGCCCCTGGCGGATATCCACTGCGGTGGGGCAGACCTGGACGCACTGGTAGCAGTCGATGCAGTCGCCGGTCTTCTTCTCCGCGGCATCACTGCCATGACGTACCTTGCCGCGCGGCTCGCCGCGCTGCTTGTCATAGGTGGGCAGAATCGTTTGCGAATCGATCATTACCGCCTGGATGCGGGCGTAGGGGCACAGCCAGAAGCAGGCCTGCTCGCGCAGCAAGCCGCCCAGGATGTAGGTGCCGAGGAAGAACATGGCGAGTACCACCCAGCCCACCAATGGCAGCTGCAAGCGGACCAGCGCGGCCCAGTACTCAAATGCATCGACGAACCAGATCGAAAAAGTGATGCCCGTGAAAAGCGCAACCAGCATCCAGGAAAAATGCTTGAGCGCCTTCTTGCGCAATTTGTCGAGACTCCACGGCGCTTCATCCAGCTTGCGGCGCGCATTCGGATTGCCTTCGATCTTGCTTTCCAGCCAGGTGAAGACGTCGGTCCAGACCGTCTGGAAGCACAGATAGCCGCACCATACCCGTGAGGCAACCGATGTCACGGCAAACAATGTCATCGCGGCTACCAGCAACACCAGCGACAGCATCCAGATATCCTGCGGCAGCACGGACAAGCTGAAGAGATGGAACTGGCGGTCCTCGATGTCGAAAAGGATCGCCTGCTGGCCATTCCAGCGCAGGTAGGGAAGCAGGAAAAAGGGCAGCCAGAGAGCGCTCTGGGTGAGATTCTTGACCCTCCTGAAGAATCCGGGCATGCGCTTGGCGTGTATGGTCCGGTCGCCCAGGTTGACCGACCAGGTCTCAAACTCACCGTAGAGCTTCGCGACTTCGCCGCTTTCGTTAGTGCCGTTTTCGGGGTGCAAGTGTCCGCTCCTGATTTATGAGATGCGCCTTCAGCGTCAACCTGCGATCATAACTAGGTTGCTGCAGTTCCGCCTCATCGCAATTAGTAGCATTAATCGGATTGATTGCGGCATTGCTTCCGGTTTCCGGTGCATCGGGCGATTGCCGATCGGGGCGGCGGGCGCGAACCTGACCTCCGTCGCCAACGACTCAGGATCTGCTCTCGGGTGTGCGCCACCTTGTCTGACGCGGTTTGATCAGCACCCTCAACCGGGCCGATTCAAGGACTGCCGCCCGCGGCGGCAATTCAGCCGTGATTCTGGTGTTGTCAGCGAGGAATCGGGAAAGCAGGCCGGGCTCAGTGCGAGCGGGAAAGCGCACCGGGCCCGTTGTTGGCAGGACTTACTTCTTTCCCTTGTCCTGGGTGGCATTGCGGTATGCCACCCAAAGCAACCAGACGGCCACTACTGCAGAGCCAGCGACAGCGATGATGACACTATAGAAAACCGCATCATGATTCATTTGAGTTCCACCTTTTTGTGTGGGGCGGGATTGCTCCCGCCCCGATGAACAAGAGGCTTACTTGGCCGCCGGCGCTTCCGCTACCGGAGTCGCTGCAGCCGGAGCCGCAGCCGCCGGAGCCTCGGCTACCTGGTCGGGCTTGCCGCCGCCGAACTTGTACACATACACCGCCAGCTTCTTGAGTTCGACATCCGACAGCTTGCCTGCCGCCTTGAAGGCCGGCATCACGGCGATGCGTGCTTTCGGATCGCCCGAGTTCACGCCGTACCTGATGGTCTGCTTGATGCCTTCGACCGAGTTGTCAAAACGCCATACGCTGTCGGTCAGATTGGCCGAACCCATGGCCGCCATCCCTTTGCCATCCGGGCCGTGACAGGCGACACAGCCTTTTTCCGTGAATAGCGGGGTAGAGGTGGGCTTGCCTGCGGCAACCGCCTTGGCGAGGGTGTCGAGTTCGGCTTCGGACAGCAAATCCTTGTTCGCGATCATCACGCCTTTGCGGCCGCCGGCGATCGAGGTATGGATGTCGTCAATCTTGCCGCCATACAACCAGTCATCGTCGTTCAGGATCGGCGCGAACAGAGCGTTCTTGTCTTTCGTGCCGACACCGTTCGGACCATGGCACGGCGCACAATTGTCACCGAACAACACCTTGCCGGAACGCGTAACGTACTCCGTCAGCTCGCGGTCGGCCAGAATCGCAGCCGGCGTCATGTCCTTCAGCTTGTTCTCGAACTTGCTGCGAACCACGTCGACCTTGCTCTTGTCCGCTTCCATTTCGCTGATCGCGGTCCAGCCCCCGAGTCCCTTGCTGAAGATCGATGACGACGAGACCGGAATCATCGGGTAATACAAGGCGTAGGCCACACACCAGAGGGCGCTGGCAGTCAATCCAAGCATCCACCACTTGGGTGGCTGATTGGTGAAATCGCCCAAATCGTCATCCCATACGTGGCCCGTCGTCGGCACTTCACCTGCACTATGTTTGTCGCTCATCTCTTATCTCCCAATTTGACAGGGTCATCGTCGTCCAGGATCATTCTGCCCTGGGCTTCGAATTGTTCCTTGTTGGATGGTCGGAATACCAGAACATATGTAGCCACCATGCCAATGACCGCTACCAGGGCAAGGAATACACCCGTCCAGTCGTTCATTGTCATGGCAGTCACATCCATGCCTAGGTATGCCAATAGCCTAGTCACGGTAGTTCACGCCCTCTTCGAACTTGACGTGATTGCCCAGTCCCTGCAGGTAGGCGATCAACGCATCCATGTCCGTCTTGCCCTTGAGTTCCGCAGCTGCGCCGGCATAGTCGTCGCCATAGACAGCGGTGTAAATCTTGGCCGGGACCGCGTTGAACGGCACTATGGTCATGACCTTGAGCGTCTGCACGGTACCAGCCACATCCACCGGCTTGTTTTCGAGCCAGACGTAATTGGGCATGACCGACTCCTGCACCACGCTGCGCGGATAGCGCAAGTGGAGGCGGTGCCAGTCATCCGAATACTTGCCGCCGACGCGAGCCAGATCGGGTCCGGTACGCTTCGAGCCCCACTGGAAGGGATGGTCGTACATGGACTCTTCGGCGATGGAGTAGTGACCGTAGCGATCCTTCTCGTCGCGGAAGGGGCGGATCATCTGCGAGTGGCACAGATAGCAGCCTTCGCGGATATATACGGCACGACCCGCCATCTCCAGCGCCTTGTACGGACGCACGCCATCACCCGGCTGCCAGTCGTTCAGCGTCTTGTGCGCCGATGTCGCCGGATTCCAGATGATCTTGTCCATCGGGATGACCTTGCCGCTGGCGTCCTTGTGTTGCGTCTTGTTGCAACTCGGATCGTTGCCGGCCATCGTTGCGCACATCGCCGTATTCGGCAGATAAAACAGCGGAACGATTTCCACGATGCCGCCGACCGCTACCGCGAGGGCGATTACAAGGAACATCAGGAGCGTTTTCCGCTCCATACTGTCCTGGAACTTGGTCGAATAAATTTTGTCGTGATTATCAGACATGATTTACCCCTCCCTTAGGCGTGAGCCGCAACGGCGTTCGTGCTGCGCAGCGAGGCGGCAGTGCGAACGGTCATTACGATGTTGAACAGAGCGATCACGGTACCGATGTTGAAGATCAGGCCGCCGATCATGCGCATCACATAGTAGGGATGCATGGCGGAAACCGACTCCACGAAGGTATAACTCAAGGTTCCGTATTCGTCGTAATCCCTCCACATCAGGCCTTGCATGATGCCCGACACCCACATTGCCACGACGTAGATCACGGTACCGATGGTCGCCAGCCAGAAATGCACATTGACCAGGCTGTCCGAGTACATCTTGTCCACGCCCCACAGCTTCTTGATCAGGTGGTAGATCGCGCCGAAGGACACCATGGCTACCCAGCCCAGAGCGCCCGAATGCACGTGACCGATGGTCCAGTCGGTGTAGTGCGACAAGGCGTTGACCGTCTTGATCGACATCACCGGACCCTCGAAAGTGGACATCGCGTAGAAGGCCAGCGAAACCACCAGGAAACGCAGAATGTAGTCGGTGCGCAATTTGTCCCAGGCACCGGACAGCGTCATCATGCCGTTCATGGCGCCGCCCCATGACGGGATGATCATCGCCAGGGAAACCGCAGCACCCAGCGAGCCGGTCCAGTCAGGCAGCGCCGTGTATTGCAGATGGTGGCCGCCGAGCCAGACATAGCCGAAGGCCAGGGCCCAGAAGTGCAGTACCGACAGCCTGTAGGAGAACACCGGGCGGCCTGCCTGCTTGGGCACGAAGTAGTACATGATGGCGAGGAAGCCGCCGGTGAGGAAGAAGCCCACCGCATTGTGACCGTACCACCACTGCACCATGGCATCCTGCACCCCGGAGTAGATGGAATAGGACTTGGTCAGACTCACCGGTATCGCCAGACTGTTGAACACATGGAGATAGGTGATCATCACGATCATCGCCATGGTGAACCAGTTGGACACATAGATATGTGAGGTCTTGCGGATGCCGACGGTCATGATGTAGTTGAAACCGTACACCAGCCAGACCACCGCGATGGCAAGGTCGATCGGCCATTCCAGTTCGGCGTATTCCTTGCCTTGGGTCCAGCCCATCGGAAATGAGACGACGGCTGAAACGATGATCAGGTTCCAGCCGATGAAGGTGAACCAGGCCAGCTTGTTGCTCCACAGCCGGGTACCCCCCGTGCGCTGCACGATGTAGTGACCCGTTGCAAACAGCACGCAGCCGCCGAACGCAAAGATCACCGCATTGGTATGCAGCGGTCGCAGGCGGCCGAAGGTGAGCCATTCAAGATCAAAGTTCATTAACGGAAACGCCAGCTGGGCCGCGATGATGACGCCGACCAGCGTGCCTACCACTGCATAGATGGCAGCGGCGATGGTGAACCACCGTACCACCTCCATGTCGTACTTCACTGGTGTAGCACTATTACCTTCCATAGCCACTCCTCCTTGCAAATAAACTAAATCAAACCGGATCCGTGTGCGTAAGCGCACAGCGCCATTCAAGTGCCGGAAGCGCTGGATTTCTGCGGTTCCGTTGTGTCGGTTCGTTGGCCGTGGTCACGCCGCAGCATGGCGCCGCGAATCTGCCAACATTTCAAAATTATAACTACAAGTCAGAGTATTAGAGGCGCTCGTGTTGCCTTCAACATGGACTCACGGCAAACGGGCGACGACGATGGCGGGCGCGGTTTCTTCGCAAGTACCGCCCGACCCCTGCCATTCGCTGACCCGACGCATACCGGAAAACCTCGGCCAAGCCGAAAGGGCGACGATATAACGCAGGCGGGGGGCGACTTTTGACTTAGATCAATAAATTACTAACTTCAAGTTTATAAGCAAGAAATAAACCGCCCGCGGACGCCGGCTCCGGGGCGCGCGTTGTGGGCACCGTGGAGGGCGCGGAATTGATGACTGCCGACCCCTGTCTTTCGTTGCCGGCTTTGCCGTTGCGTCCGCGTACGGCCGGCCATTAACGGTAGACCAGCACGGGTATCTTGGAATGCGTCAGGACTTTTTGTGTTTCAGAGCCGAGCAGGAGGCCGCTGATGCCGCGCCGGCCATGCGAAGCCATGAAAATCAGATCCGCGCCCGCCTCTTCGGCGGCGGCGATGATTGCTTCGTAAGGGATGTCGCTGACCGAACTCATCCCGGCGCTGACGACGCCCTCCGCTTTGGCCGCGGCTTCATGGGCGGCGAGAATCTCCCTGGCCTGCTGTTCCGCGATTTCCGCAAACTTGTCCGGCGTGGTGGGGTCAATCAATGCGCCCTCGCCATAGAACGCCACCGGATAGTCGGGCTTGGCGAAGAAAAAAGTCACCTTCGCTCTGGTCTCGCGGGCAAAGGCGATGGCCCGCGCTGCAGCGTCGGATGACAACGGCGATCCGTCGGTTGGAACAAGTATGTGCTTGAACATGGCGTTTGATCCTCCAAATGGGCATCCTAGCCTACTAAACAACAGCAGCTTTGATCAAGATCAATGGCGATCCGAACCATAGCTGCCGGCATCAGGCACAATGCATAATGTGGAACACGGCGGCGGCTGCGCGATTGTAAGCTGCCCATGTGAAGTGGAGAATGTCATGACTACGACTAAACAGCCCAAATCATCAACGAGCCCGCAGGCCGCGTGGCGGGCAGTGAATGAGGCGGTCGAGGCCAAAATCGATCCGATCGGCATGGCAACTCCCTTGATGCACGCGCAGTTGGCGTGGTTGTCTCATCCGCAGGAGATGTCAGAGGCTTTGACCGGATTCTCCACCAAGCTCTGGGAACTGCAGACACATTCCTGGCACCGGGCTCTGGGCATGGCGAGCAAGGATGTGGTGTCGCCGAATCCGGACGATACGCGCTTCGCCGATCCGATCTGGAGCGACTCGGCGAGCTGGGACATCGTCAAGGAGTGGTACCTGATGATGACCCACCAGGTGCAGGACATGCTCTATGAAACGCCCGGCCTGTCGAATCGCGACCGTCGCCGCGCCGCTTTCTGGTGGCGCAAGTGGCTCAATGCCGTTGCTCCCACCAATTTTCTGCTGACCAATCCGGCGGCCATGCAGAAAGCCATGGAAACCCGCGGCGAGAGCCTGCTCAAGGGTTTCAACAATTTTGTCAGCGATTTCCAGGCAGGTGACGTGCAGATGGCGCGCCCGACTGATTTCGTCGTCGGCAAGGATCTGGCGACGACGCCGGGCAAGGTGGTATTCCGCAATCATCTTCTTGAGGTCCTGCATTACACGCCGACCCGGGAAAAGGTTTTCGCGACCCCCATCGTCATCGTCACGCCCTGGATCAACAAGTTTTACGTCCTTGATCTGAATGCCAGGAAGAGCATGGTGAAGTTCCTCGTCGATCAGGGCTTCGACGTCTATATCACCAGTTGGAAGAATCCCGGGGCGGACTTGCGCGATGTCACGTTCGACGACTATCTGACGGAGGGCGTCGGCAGGATCATAGAAACTGCGCGCGGCATCTCCGGTTCGGCCAAGGTGCATGCGGTCGGCTACTGCATCGGCGGCGCGGCGCTGGCGACCTGGATGGCCTGGGCCAACGCGCACTATGAGAAGCAGGATGTGCCGGTCGATACCGTCACGCTGCTGACCACCCTGGTGGATTACCACAAACCGGGCGACATCGAAGTGTTTCTCGATGAGAGCAGCATCAAGTGGCTGGAAAAGTCGATGGCCAAGAAGGGCTACCTCGATGGCAAGGAAATGGCGTCCGCATTCCGCCTGCTGCGCTCCAACAGCCTGGTCTGGCATTACGTGGTGCGCGGCTACCTGTTCGGCGAGGCGCCGCCGCCTTTCGATGTCCTGTTCTGGAACATGGATTCAACCCGCATGCCGGCAGCGATGCACAGCTGGTATCTGCGCAACTTCTATCTCGATAACTCGCTGATCAAGAAGGATGCGCTGAATCTGGCCGGCGAGGACATCGATCTCGGGCGGATTTCCCAGCCGCTGTATGCGGTATCGGCCGAGGACGATCACATTGCGCCGTGGCGGCAGACCTTCCGCATCAACAATCTCGTTGCCGGCCCGCGCCGCTATGTGTTGTCGAGTTCGGGTCACATTCTGGGGATCGTCAATCCGGTTGTGAATCCGCCCAAGCGCGATTACCACGTCGCCGCCGCCGAAAGACACGATACCCCCGACGAGTGGCGCGAACGCGCCGAACTTCATCACGGCAGCTGGTGGGAAGACTGGATGGCCTGGCTCAAGCCGCAGTCGGGCAAACTGGTAGCGGCGCCGGCCGTGGCGCCGCGGAAGTTTCCAGCGCTGGCCGATGCACCCGGCACTTATGTGCTTGAGCAGTGAGGTCCGGATCATCGGTTCCGGGCCATCCGGCATCCGGACGGCGGGCAGCGGGCGGGTATGACCTCCGCTGAAGCCGGCCGCGAGTTGCGGCGCATGGTGCGCATCAACGAAGGGATCAAGAGCGTCGTGGCCGCGGCATTCAAGATCAATCTCATGGCCATGAACGCGATCTTTCTCGCCAAGCGGGCGGGCCAGTCGGCGCTTGGGTTCGGGGTCCTGTCCAACGAGTTGCGGAGCTTTGCCGGCGATCTGCAGCAGCAGATGGCGGCCTTGCGCGAGGCCACCTCCGCCAGTGTTGCAGCGGTGACGGTACTGGTCAAGCAGTCGCGGGTCAGCCGCTTGCTGGAACGGGCCGGGGTCGAGGCGCAGGGCGAGAGCAAGACATTGATCCAGGAACTGTTGCAGCTTCGCGCCGAAACCAGGCTGGCCGGCAGCAATCAGCAGATGGCGACATTGAATCGCGGCCTGTCCCACATGATCGCCGACACTGTGCAACTCGTCGAACTGGGCAGCGTGCTGGCACGCTCGGCAAAGATCGAAGCCGCCTATGGCGGGGGCTTCTCCGTTGCGCTAATGCAGGTGTCGAGTGATTTCGAGAAGATGATCGGCGAGATCCGGCAGTCTCTCGAGAGTCTGAGCGGAACCCAGGAAGAGGACTTCGTCGCATGAAAACTGCACGCATCATCTATGAAGACGGCGACCACAAGTGGCTCGCCATCGTTCGCGACACAAGCCGGCCGGAATTTCTGATCGATACCAACGAATACCTGGTTACCAGCGACGGCGACGGCATGTTGCTCGATCCGGGCGGCAGTGAAATCTTTCCGGCAGTCTTTTCGGCGCTGAGCACGAGTTTCGATCCGCGCTGCATCGGCAAGATATTTTCCTCGCACCAGGATCCGGACGTCATATCCTCGCTGCCGATGTGGCTTGAGTTCAATCCCGGCATCAAGTGCTATCTGAGCTGGCTGTGGCAAGGTTTCGTGCCGCACTTCGCCGGAGAGGCGGATACCTTCGTGCCGATTCCCGACAATGGCATGGAGATTCCTGTCGGCTCCCGCCGGCTGCGGGCGATTGCGGCCCACTACCTGCATTCGTCGGGCAACTTCCATCTTTACGACGCCGGCGCCGGCATCCTGTTTTCCGGCGACGTCGGCGCCGCCTTGCTGCCTCGCGGCGAGGACGGACTGTTCGTCGAGGATTTCGATCGTCACATCCGTCATGCGGAAGGCTTCCACCGGCGCTGGATGGGCTCCGACAAGGCCAAGAACGACTGGTGCGCCCGCGTTTCGGCACTGGACATCGACATGCTCTGTCCGCAACATGGAGCGATATACAGAGGCGCGGATGTGAAGCGGTTTATCGACTGGTTTTCCCGGCTCGAAATAGGGGTATTGAAGACGTGAGTTGCCTGTGTTCTTGACGGTTGTCAATGTTTCAAGGCGAGCCAACACGCACAATCGGACCCCTGTTCAAACGGAGTCTGCCGCCATGTCGATTACCTCGCCGCTTCTTACGCACCACAAACATTGTGACGACCTCTTCGCCGGTGCGGAAGAGTCTTGCGCCAATGGCGACTGGACGGCCGGCGGGCAGGCTTTTGCATCTCTGGCCGGCGAGCTCGAGAGCCATTTCAGCAGCGAGGAGGAGCTTCTGTTTCCCGCCTTCGAGGCGGCGACCGGGATGCGTTCCGGTCCGACCGAAATCATGCGCAGCGAGCATCGTCAGATGCGCGGTCTGCTGGCGGAGATGCAAGGGGCGCTGGCTTGCCGTGACAGCGATGCCTTCGGCGGCAGCGCCGGGACCCTGCTCATCCTCATGCAGCAGCACAACATGAAGGAGGAAAACATCCTGTATCCGATGTGTGACAACGCCCTGGCGGCGTCGGATGTCGGTGTTTCCCTGGCGGAACGACTGAAGGCAGCATGCCAGAGCGCGTAATCGACGGCCGCGAGATGCAGCCACCGGAGCCGCTGGAGCGCGCCCTGGAGGCGCTCGACACGCTGGCCGAGGGCGATGAACTGCTGCTACTGCTGTATTGCCAGCCGCATCCGCTGTTCGCCATCCTGAGCAAGAACGGTTACGCCTGGAGCGACGAACTTCGCGCCGACGGCACACGCGAGATCCGGATTCGCAAACTGCCCGCCTGAGTGTCACTGCCGGATGCACTCCAGTCTGTCTTTCGATCAGGCACCGCCCATTTCGGTGCCCTACCGCTTCTTTCTGGCGGCGCCGTTGTTCGGCGTGATGGCCGGGATCCTCTTGGCATGGTCGGGCGGTGAATCGCTGGCTTCAAGGTGGACGCCGGAGAGCCTGGCACTGACCCATCTGCTGGCCCTTGGCTTCATGCTGCAGGCCATGTGCGGCGCGCTGTTGCAGTTCATACCCGTTGCCGTGGGCGGCAATGTCTGGCGCCCCGCGCTTGTTGCCAATACGCTGCAACCCTTGCTGTTGCTGGCGACGCTTTTGCTGGTCGCGGGTTTGTTGTTTAATCGCCCCGGCCTGTCGTCTGCGGCGGTTCCGCTGTTTCTGCTCGGGGTCGGCGGTTTTGTCGTGATTGTGTCCCTGTCGCTATGGCAGACGCCGGCGACCGGCATGACCTTGTGGACCCTGCGCGCGGCCATCGGCGGTCTGGCGTTGACCGTGCTGCTGGGTGCGCTGCTGGTCGAGGCGCTGGCGCAAGGCCTCGCCGTCCCTGTCGTCGAACTGACCAATGTTCATCTGGCCTGGGGCCTGGGCGGTTGGGCGCTGATGTTGCTGGCGGGGGTTTCTTACTATGTCGTGCCGATGTTCCAACTGACGCGACCCTACTTGCTCCGGTTCACGCGCTGGTTCGGGCCTTTGCTGCTGCTTTTGCTGCTGGCCTGGTCAGCGCAGGTTTTGCCGGACGCCGCGCCGTGGTCGCGGCTGGCCGCGCTGCCCCTGCTGCTGCTGGTGTCGGCCTATGCCGGCATGACCTTGTGGCTGCAGCATACGCGGCGCCGGAAGATCCACGATGCGACGTCCATCTACTTCCGGGTGACGATGTTGTGCATGCTGGTTTTCAGCATTTCCGGGGCGACAATCGTTTTGTCGCCCGAGATCGGCGCCGATCCGCGAGGCGCTGTCTGGCTTGGAGTTCTGGCTTTTGCCGGAATCTTCGTTTCCGCCATCAGCGGGATGATGTACAAGATCGTGCCCTTCCTCAGCTGGCTGCATCTGCAGCGCCTGGGCGCGCCCTTGTCAGCCGTGCCCAACATGAACAGGATGATTGCCGCCGACGCCATGACCGGCCAGTTGCGTTTGCATGTGCTTGCTGTGGTGTTGCTGCTGTCAGCCGTCTGGCAACCGGCGCTGGCCCGGTTGGCCGGTCTGATGTTTGCAGCCTCCTGCGCCTGGCTGGGTTGGAATCTGCTGGTTGCGGTCAGGCGCTACCTGGCCTTCAGAGATCAAATTCGCGCAGCCGCTTCACATCGTTGATGGTGATTTGCTTGCCACTGACGCCGATCAGGCCGTTGGCAGCCAGATCATGAAAAATTCGCGAAAGAGTTTCCGGTGTCAGATTCAGGCGCGAAGCGATAACCTGTTTCGAGGTCGGCAGCGAAATGTCGAACGCGGACTCGCCGGATTCGCTTTCCGGGCAATGCTGCAGCAGATAGCCGACGACGCGTTGTGCCGAGGAGCGCAGGGAGTAGGTTTCAACGTCCTGCACCAGGGAATGCAGTCGCGTCGACAGACCTGCCAGCATTCGCCGGGCGAACAGCGGGTCGGTTTCAAGGAGTGCGAAAACGGGGGCGCTGCCGATGTGCATCAGAAGGCTGTCTGCCAGGGCTTCGGCAAATACCGGGTAAGGACGATCCATGAACATGACCGCTTCGCCAAAGCTCTGTCGCGCGCCGAGGACTTCCACCACCTTTTCGTTGCCCTGCGAGGACGGGAAAGCCAATTTGATCTGGCCGAACACAACGACAAAGAATCCCTTTGCCGGGTCGCCTTTCTGAAACAGCATGCCGCCCTTGGCAAGCCGGCGCTCACGACACGCCGGTTCCAGTGCCGCAATCTGCTCGCGGGCAAGTTCCTGGAACAGCGGCAGGCGCGAAAGGATCTGGGGGATGTCGAGTCGGCTCTCTTGCATGGGGGGTCTCTTGGTCTGTTGCCGGAACGATACCATTCATTGCCCCGGCGGTGATGCCCGGCGCGGAGCGTAAGCGAGGTCAATGACGATGTTTACCCTGATCAAGTACATACATGTTGCCAGCGTAATTCTGAGCGTGGCAGGATTTTTCCTGCGCGGCATGCTGGTGATCAGCGCCTCGCCGTTGATCGAGGCGCGCTGGGTGAAGGTGCTGCCCCACATCAACGATACCATCCTGCTGATTGCCGCCTTGTCGCTGGCGGCGATGTCGCAGCAGTATCCCTTTGTCGCCGGCTGGGTTACGGCGAAGGTGCTGGGCGTGATTGCCTACATTATTCTCGGTTCCCTGGCACTGCGGACGGGGACAGCGCGGCCGATGCGCATCGCCTGCTGGCTGGCGGCACTGACGGTGTTCGGCTGGATCGTGTCGGTGGCGCTGACGCGCCATCCGATGGGCTTCCTGGCTGTGTTGGCCTAGCTGATACGGCCGTCGGGCGGCGCCAGCAGCGTTTTCAGCCGACGAATATCGAGTATGCGGATGTGCTTTTGCTGCACGGAGATCAATCCTTCGTCCTGGAAGCGGGAGAAGGCGCGACTCACGGTTTCAAGCTTGAGGCCGAGATAGGATCCGATTTCCTCGCGCGTCATGCGCAGGTGAAACTCGGCCGGGGAATAGCCGCGCGCGGTAAATCGCTGCGACAGATTCAGCAGGAAGGCAGCGAGGCGCTCTTCCGCCCGCATGGTGCCGAGCAGCATCATGACGCCGTGGTCACGCACGATTTCGCGGCTCATGACCTTGTGCAAGTGGTGTTGCAGGGTGCGGATTTCGCTGGACAGATTTTCCAGTTCGGTGAACGGGATCAGGCACACCTCGCTGTCTTCCAGTGCCACCGCGTTGCAGGCATGTACCTCGGTGCTGATGCCATCCATGCCGAGGATCTCGCCGGCCATCTGGAACCCGGTTACCTGGTCGCGCCCGTCTTCGGTCAGCACGTCGGTCTTGAAAAAACCGGCCTTGACGGCAAAGATGGACTCGAACGGATCGCCGGCACGATACAGATGATGGCCGCGCTTCAGCTTGCGCCCGCCGCCGATCAGGTGGTCAAGGCGAGTCATGTCGGTTTCTGAAAGGCCGAACGGCAGGCACAGTTCGCGCAGGTTGCACTGCGAACAGGCGAGCTTCAGCCCGGGGTTGATGAGCGGGGCTAGATTCTGCTTGACGTTTGCGTGCACGCTGCTTGCATTACCCGGTGACGGGTACCCCTTTGATCTGTGTCAATGCAACTTTCCCGCAATTGCGGCATCCTATACACTTGTGCGGGTCTGCCTCGCTTGCCGCAAATACAGTGCCTTCTGCCCATGGACTATCAGGAACTCATCTTCGACCCGCAGGTCATTCGACGCTTTGATGTAAATGGGCCGAGATACACCTCTTATCCTACTGCCGACCGCTTCGTCGAAGCGTTCGATGCCGATGACTATACTCGTTGGCTCGGACAAAGAACCGTAGGAGGGATAGGCCGACCGCTGTCATTATACGTCCACATCCCGTTCTGCAACACGATCTGCTACTACTGCGCCTGTAACAAGATCATCACCAAGGATCACGGGCGTTCCGCCAAGTACATCAAGTATCTGGGCAAGGAAATCGCCATGCAGGAAGCGGCCCTGGAGGGCAGCCGCGATGTGGTCCAGCTGCACTTCGGCGGCGGTACGCCGACCTTCCTTTCGAACGAAGAGATGCGCCGGCTGATGGATATCATCCGCCAGCATTTCCGCCTGCTGCCCGGCGGCGAGTATTCGATCGAAGTAGATCCGCGCAAGGTTGATCGCGAAACGGTGAAACTGCTCGGCGAACTGGGTTTCAACCGCATGAGCGTCGGGGTGCAGGATTTTGCGCCCGATGTGCAGGTGGCCGTGAATCGGGTGCAAAGCCTCGATGAAACCAGGTTGGTGATCGACTCGGCGCGCGAGTTGGGCTTCAAGTCCGTCTCGGTCGACCTCATCTACGGCCTGCCGAAGCAGAACGTGATCAGCTTTAACCATACTCTCGACGAGGTCATCAAGCTCGATCCCGACCGGCTGTCGATTTACAACTATGCCCATCTGCCCAGCCTGGCCAAGCCGCAGCGTCGCATCAACGAGGCCGACTTGCCGTCGCCGGATGCGCGTTTGCAGATTCTGCAACTGGCGATCCGGCGGCTGACCGATGCCGGGTATGTCTTCATCGGCATGGACCACTTCGCCAAGCCGGATGACGAACTCGCCGTGGCGCAGCGGCAGGGTCGGCTGCATCGCAATTTCCAGGGCTATTCGACGCACGCCGAGGCCGATCTCATGGCGTTCGGCGTCTCCGCCATCGGCAAGGTGGGTCCCAGCTACTGCCAGAACGTGCGGACTCTCGATGAGTATTACGACCGCCTCGATCAGGGCGTGCTGCCGGTGTTTCGCGGCATCGAACTGAATGCCGACGACCTCTTGCGGCGCAGTATCATCCAGGCATTGATGTGTCATTTCGAGCTGTCGATCGAATCGATCGAGATTGCTCACCTGATCGACTTCAAGTCCTACTTTGCTTCCGAACTGGACGACTTGCGCGGAATGGAAAAGGGCGGCCTGCTTTCCATCGACGATCAGTGGATCAGCGTTCTGCCGCGCGGCCGCCTGCTGGTGCGCGGCATCGCCATGGCGTTTGACCGTTATCTCCGTTCCGACCGGGAACGCGTCCGCTATTCCAAAGTCATTTAGCGCCGCGCGGTGCCTGACAGCGGCTTTCTTGCGGTTTTTCTGATCGGACTGCTGGGCGGCGTCCATTGTGCCGGGATGTGCGGCGGCATCGTCTCGGCGCTGAGTCTGCAAACGCCGGCTGCCCCGATCCGCAGCGCTGCGGTGTGGCCGCTGCATCTGGCCTACAACCTCGGCCGCATCACCAGTTATGCCGCTGCCGGCGCCTTGATGGGCGCATTGGGCAGCCTCGGGCTGCTGCTCAACAACTGGCTGCCGGTACAACTGACACTGTATGTCGCCGCCAATCTGATGATGGTTGCGCTCGGCCTCTATCTCACCGGCGCAACGCAGACGCTGGCTTTTGTCGAGCGTGCCGGGCAATGGCTGTGGCGGCGGCTGCAACCGGCGACACGGCGCTTTCTGCCGGTGCGCGGCGTAGCCCAGGCCTTCCCGCTCGGCATGCTCTGGGGCTGGCTGCCGTGCGGCCTGGTCTACAGCGTGCTGGCGATGACGCTGCTGTCCGGCAGTGCCGTGCGTGGCGCCGCAATCATGCTGGCCTTCGGCCTCGGCACCCTGCCCAACCTGATGCTTGCAGGCCTGCTGCTGGTGCGCTTCCGCAGTGTCATTCAGGGACGTACGCTGCGTCTGGGTGCAGGCCTGACGGTGCTGGGTTTTGGTCTTTGGGGTCTGTTCAATGCGACAACTCTGGGCGGCAAGCTGTGGCAGGGAGTGGTCTGTCATGTTTGAGGGACTTGCGCCGGCACATCATTCCATGGGAATATCTGCCGCGGCGGCCGCACCGCGCGAGCATTTCCGGTTTGTTCGGCCAAACAGGATGATAGGATAGGTTTTTCGCGAGAACATTCCCTGATGAAAAATACCCGATTGCGAGCGCTTGCAAGCTTTATTGCCCTGATGCTTTGGTCATGGCTCGCGCTCGCAGCCGCAACGACGACGGCGGTAACGGGTAGTGTCGAAGCGACTTCGCAGAAAGGCGTTTCAGGTGCGCTCGCCGTCGGCCAGCGCATCGAATCCGGCGCCACCGTCAAGACCGGCGAAAGAAGCAGCACGGTTCTGCGTTTCGACGACGGCCAGTCGATTTCCCTCGCCGGCAACACCACATTCGTGCTCGTCGAATACAATTTCGATCCGCACAAGCCGGCCGAAGGAGGCCTGGTGGCAACGTTGCTGCGAGGAGCCATGCGGGCCGTGACCGGGGTCATTGGTGAAACCGCCCCGCAGAGCGTCAAGTTCACCACGGTGACGGCAACCGTCGGCATTCGCGGTACCGACTTCAACCTTCATCTTGTTGATTCCCGCCTGTACATTCAGGTCGCACAGGGGGCGGTTTCGGCAAGCAACTCTGCGGGCACGGAAGTGTTCGACGCGGTGCGGCGGTCGACCGGGATGGTGAGTTCGTCATCGACGTTGCCGCAAACCCTGCAGCCATCCGAGTTGCCGCCAAACGTTCTGGGTGATTTCCGCCAGTTGTCTGCGGTGCCGATCACCGGCAAGGAACGTCGGCCGGGCGCCGACGACCCCACCTGCAGCGACCGGCGCTAAGCTTTCCACATGTTGATTTTCATATGACCAAGACTACGCAGCGTTTCGTTGAGAGGTTTCGACATTCGGCAGCAGCGCCCCTATGCATCGGCGCCGTGCTTGCCTTGGCTGGCGTTGCAGATGTTGCGGCGGAAACGCTGCATGAAGCGATTCAGCGGACGATGCAGACCAATCCCGAAGTGCAGATCGACGTCGCGCGCCGGCTGGCAACCGACGAGGCGGTCAATCAGGCGCTCGGCGGATACCTGCCGCGGGTCGATCTGGCGCTTGGCCGGGGCCGGCAGCAGACTGACAATTCATCGACACTCTTCACTTATGGCGGCCCGGTGAATCAGAACCGCCAGGACCGGTCCCTGACAATTTCGCAGATGCTGTTCGACGGCTTCGGCACATCCAGCGAAGTCGATCGCAATCGCTTTCGCGTCGAATCGTCGGCACACAAGCTCGCCTCCACCTCCGAGCAGACGTCGCTGAAGGCGGTCGAAGCCTATCTCGAGGTGTTGCGGCAGGCCGAAATCATCAAGCTGACCAAGGAAAACCTTGCCGTTCATGAGCGCACCTACGACCAGATCAAGCTGCGCGCCTCGAGTGGCGTCGGCCGCAAGTCGGATCAGGACCAGATCGAAGCGCGTGTGGCGCTGGCGAAGTCGAACCTGATCGCCGCCGAAGCCAACCTGATAGTCGCCAGAATCAACTACAAGCTGGTTGTCGGCGAGAATCCGGGCGAACTCGTCAAGCCGGTGCCGCCGAATCTGGGCCTCCTGCCGAAAACCCCGGATGAAGCAGTCGTCATGGCCATCGCCGCCAACCGCATCCTGAAATCGGCCGCGGCGGATCTCGGCGCAGCGAATGCCCAGCACGCGGCGGCGAAGGCGGCCATGTATCCGCGCCTCGATCTCGAGTTCGGCACACAGAAAAATGATCTGGTCAGTCCGTTCGACAGCCTTCCCGACAACAACAAGTACCTGATGCTGCGGATGCGCTACAACCTCTTCAAGGGCGGCACCGACCTGGGACGTGTCGGCGAGACCCGCCACCTCGCCTACGAGGCCAAGGAAATTATGGACCGTGCGCAGCGGCAACTGGAGCAGAGCGTGCGTTTGTCCTGGAATGCTTTCCGCTCGGCACTCGACCGGCTGCCCGATCTGCGCAAGCATGCCGAGTCCAGTTTGCTGACCCGCGACGCATACTCGAAGCAGTTCAGCATGGGCCAGCGCACCCTGCTTGATCTGCTCGACACTGAAAACGAGTACTACACCTCCAGCACGAATTTCATAAACGGCCAGTACGTGGAGCTGTTCTCCCGCTTCAGAGTTCTCGCCGATCTAGGCCTGCTGTTCGACACCTTGGGTATTCCGCATCTTGAGGAAGCCGGGCTTTCTGCTCGCTGATCAGTCCGCCCGATCGTTTGTGGCAGTTGTGCTGGCGCTGCTGGTCGCCGTCAGTGCCCTGCTGGCGGCCGACTTCGCCATACAGCTTAGTGAAAAAGTGCTGGCCAGTGCCGAACGGAAATATGGCACTGCCGCCAGGCAGAGACTGGTGGCGTGGACCCGGCTGATTGCCGAAAACAAGAAAAAAGGCGAGGCTGAAAAACTCAAGCTGGCCAACGATTTTTTCAACGAGGTCCCGTTTGCGACCGACATCGGGCATTGGGACATGCCGGACTACTGGGCGACGCCGACCGAAATGCTGGCCAGCAACGGCGGCGATTGCGAGGACTACGCGATCGGCAAGTATTTCACCCTGCTGGCGCTTGGCGTCAGCGTTGACAGGCTGCGCATCACCTATGTCAAGGCACGCAATCTGCCTCCCGCCGATCAGGCGCACATGGTCCTCACCTACTACGCCAAGCCGGATGCGATCCCCCTGGTTCTCGACAATCTCGTGACTGAAATCAAGCCGGGTTCGCAGCGTCCTGACCTGTTGCCCGTCTATAGCTTCAACGGAGACGGGCTATGGCTCGCCAAAGAACGCGGCTCGGGCCGCGTCGACGGCGGTGCCAGCCGGATCAACCTGTGGACCCAACTCAACGCCCGCCTGGGCAAGGAGTTCGAATGAGGAATCTGCCATGACGCTATTGCGCCAGCTCATCATCGTCATCGTCACCCTGTTCATGATGCTCTTCGCCGGCTCGGTGGTGATCAACGTCAACAACACCCGCAACTACCTCAACAACCAGTTGCGAAGTATTTCGCAGGACATGGCCACGTCGCTGGGCATGTCGCTGTCGCCGCATGTCGCCGCCGGCGAAACGGCTACCGCGGAAAGCATGGTCAACGCGGTTTCCGACAGCGGCTACTACCGCGAGGTGATCGTCACCGACATCAACGGCAGGAAACTCATCGAGCGCATACAGCCGACAGCCATCGAGGGCGTGCCGCAATGGTTCATCAAGTTGATCCCGCTGGAAACGCCCGTCGGCGAGGCCCTGATCATGGCCGGCTGGCAGCAGGCGGGTACGGTGCGCATCAGCGCCAATCCGGGCTATGCCTACAGCACCCTCTGGAGCAACAGTGTGGAGGCGTTCTGGTGGTTTCTCGGTTCCTCCATCTTCGTCTTCGGCCTGGGCGTGACCGCGCTGCATTATGTGCTGCGCCCCTTGCGCAGCGTCGAACTCCAGGCCAAGGCGATCTGCGATCGCGAATATCCGGTGCAGAGCCAGATGCCATGGACGCTGGAACTGCGCAGCGTGGTGTCGGCGATGAACCTGATGTCCGAGAAGGTCAAGGAGATGTTCAGGGAGCAGGCGGATGCCATGGAGCGTCTGCGCGCCAGCACCTATGCAGACCCGGTCACCGGTTTGGCCAACCGGCAATATTTCGACCTGCAGCTCAGGCAGATCACCAAGCAGCGGACAACATCATCGACCAATGCGCTGGTCTTTCTCGAGCTGGCCGATTTCAAGGGATTCAACGAACGCAAGGGCTATCAGGCCGGGGACGATCTGCTGCGCGGATGCGCCGCGTTGATTCTGGAAACCTGCAAGGAACTGCCCGAGCTCGACTATTTCGCCGCGCGTCCGAGCGGCGCCGGTTTTGCCCTGGTCATTCAGGACATCGTGGCGGAGGATGCTGTCGCCCTGGCCGACAAGCTGAGCCATGCCCTGCTCAAGCTGCAACAGCGCGGACTGATCGACAGCGACAGGATCGGCCACCTCGGGGTCGCCATGCATCGCGGCCAAACGACCGGCGAATTGCTGACCGGGGCCGATGCGGCACTGCGCTCGGCGCAGGCCAAAGCGGCCAACAGCTTCGAAATCAGCGAGAGCAAGGCGGGCGACGAGTTCTCCGCCTACTCGGCAGCGCGCTGGCTGGAAATCCTGAGCAAGGTTCTGGCCGATCATCGCATTGCCCTGTTCCGCCAGCCGAGCATTTCGTGCCGGGACGAAACCGTGGTGCTGCAGTACGAGACCCTGATGCGCATCCATGACGAAGACGGCCGGCTGATCCCGGCCAATGTCCTCATTCCCATGGCGAAGCACCTTGGCCTGACCCAGGAAATTGACCGGCATGTCGTCAGCGATACCCTTGACCGGCTGGAACGGCCGGAAAACGCGGGAATCATTGCGGCCGTGAATCTCTTCCCGACCTCGATCCGCAACGAGAGTTTCATCGCCTGGCTGCTCGACGCCCTGCGCCGGCATGCCGGCGTGGCGCCGCGCATCGCCTTCGAGGTGGTGGAGCACGGCGCCACGGCCGACCTCGGGGTGCTGCACGCATGGGTGGAGAGGGTTAAGGCGCTGGGCGCCAGGACCGGCCTCGACCAGGTAGGGCGGGGATTCAAACCCTTCAGTTATCTCAGCGAGATCAAGCTCGACTACATCAAGATCGACGGCAGCTATACGCGCGGCATCGACGAGAACCGCGACAACCAGTTCTTCGTCGACTCGCTGGTCAAGTACGCGCACGGCCTTGATATCCAGGTCATCGCCGAATCGGTGGAAACCCGCGGCGAGTGGAACATGCTGAAGGCCCTGCGGGTCGACGGCGTCAAGGGCTACGGCGTCCTCAAGCCACAACCCTGGGACTGAAGATCTATTGCGTGTCTGCCGGCCGGTCGCTGGAACGACGGCTGACGAAGAGCGCCAGTTGCAGCCGGTCGGTCAGACCCAGCTTGTCGAAAATCGTGGTGAGGTGGGATTTTACGGTCCGCTCCGTGATGTCCAGACGCCGCGCAATCCGCTTGTTGCTTTCTCCTTTGGCCACCAGATCGGCGACGTCGCGCTGGCGTTGCGTCAACTCACCCAGCCCGGCCAGTGTTTTTTCAGCGGCAGCGCCGTCGGCCGGTCTGACCGTCAGCGACTGCAACCTGTTAGCCAGTTCGGGCAGGGTTTTGGGCGAGATCCAGATGCCGCCGTCAAGCACGATGCCGACGATGCGGTCGATGTCGCGCGCACCGAGCGAGGCGTCGCAACAGGCGGCAATGCCTGCGGCCAGGGCCAGCAGTTCATCCTCCGCCTGATAGCCGGTGTCGCCCAGCAGCAGGCAGGATTCGCCGCAAAGGCTTTTCAGGACCGCCAGAAAACCGGGGGCGGCATCTCCCAGCAACAGGCGATCGACGACGATGGCGGCGGGCAGCCCGGCTTGCAGCTTTACCTGCAGTCCGGGCAATCCGTCGACCACGGACACCTCGCCGCGTGCCGACAGTAGCGGTGACCATTTGTCGAGAAACTCAGGTCGCTGGGCGACTAGTACGAACATTTTTCCACCGCAAGACTCTCCCAATCCCGGGATGATTATGCCAGAATGGTTGGCGCCGATATGCCAGCGGCTCAGTCTTTGCAACGCGTCGACAGAGAAACATCGAATATTCACTACGCCGGATCGTCCGCCCGACATGCCCCATGTGCAGCGCCACCCTGATGGAAGCATCGCCGCCCTGACAGCCGAAGCGGGTCCGGCAGACGAGTTCCTGCCCGCCGAGCATCCCGAGGTTTTGCAATTCCTTGTCCGGCATCAGGACTCCGGGTCGCCGGATGCCGGCGGACTCGCGCTGCTGCTCGAGGATCTCAAACTCATTCGCGTCATCGAAGACCTCATCGACCTGCTTATCGCCAAGAACGTCATCATCTTTTCCGAACTGCCGGTCGCCGTGCAGCAGAAGATCATGAAGAAGCGCGGCTACCGCGAAAAGCTGTTCGGTGCCGGCGGCGACATCATCGGTCCGGAAGAAGGCATCCTTTGAGCGACGCGCCCGCATCCGCTGCACCGGATCTGAAGCTGCCCGGCGACACGCTGCTGCCGGATGATCCGCTCACCGGTTGTCTGGTCATCCTTACCCGTCTGTTCCACCATCCCTTTTCAGCGCAGACGCTGACTGCCGGACTGCCGCTGCAGGACTCCAAACTTTCGCCCGACCTGTTCCCCCGCGCCGCCTCGCGTGCCGGGCTGTCGAGCCGGGTGGTGCGGCGCAAACTCGACGACATTTCGCTGCTCACGCTGCCGGCCGTGCTGCTGCTTGCCAACGGCCGCGCCTGCGTCGCCACGGCCAGAAACGCGGCGGGGGAATGGACGGTGATCCAACCCGAATCCGGCGATGGCGAGGTCGTCTTGAGCAGCGAGTTGCTGGCCGCCGAATACACCGGCTATGCCATCTTCAGCCGGCCTTCCTTCAAGTTCGATTCGCGCGCCCGGGACGAGGCCATCCCGCGCCACGACCACTGGTTCTGGGGGGTGCTGCAGCACGCCTGGCCGCTATATTCAGAAGTCCTCCTGGCATCGCTGGCGATCAACGTCTTCGCCCTGATCACGCCGCTGTTCGCCATGAACGTCTATGACCGCGTGGTGCCCAACCAGGCCTATGAAACGCTCTGGGTGCTGGCCATCGGCGTGCTGATCGTGTCGACCTTCGACTTCGTCATGAAAGGCCTGCGCGGCTATTTCCTCGACATTGCCGGCAAGCAGGTGGATACCGTGCTGTCGGCCACGCTGTTCGAAAAAGTGCTGGGCATGAAGACCGCTGCGCGTCCGCAGTCGGTCGGCGGCCTGGCCAACACCCTGCACGAGTTCGACATGTTCCGCGACTTCATCACCTCGGCCACCATCACCACGCTGATCGATCTGCCCTTCGTCGCGCTGTTTCTCATCATCGTCTTGTGGCTGGGCGGCTGGCTGGTGCTGGTTCCGCTGCTGGCCATTCCGGCCATCATCGGCGCCAGCCTGATGCTGCAGCGGCCTCTGGAACACACCATCCGCCAGAGTCTGCGCCTTGGCAGCCAGAAGCAGGCCATGTTGATCGAAACACTTACCGGCATCGAGTCGGTCAAGTCCATCGGCGCCGAAGGTCCGATGCAGCGCAAGTGGGAGACCATCATCGGCGAAGCCGGCCGGCTGGGCATACGCGCCAAGCTGTTTTCCGCGACGGTGGCCAACCTGACGGTGCTGATCCAGCAGTATGCCTATGTCTTGACCATCATCGGCGGCGTCTATCTGATTTTCGACCACACGCTTACGGTCGGCGGCCTGATCGCCTGCTCGCTGCTGACCAGCCGCATCCTCGCTCCCTTCGCCCAGATTGCCGGTTTGATTGCACGCTATTTCCAGACGCTGCAGGCCTTGCGCGGTGTCGATAACATCATGCAGCAACCGGTCGAACGGCCGCCGGGCAAGAGCTTCATCAGCCGTCCGACCATCCGCGGCGACATCGAATTTCGCGGCGTCAGTTTCGCCTACCCCGGCACCGACGTGCCGGCGCTGAACAACATCTCCTTCAGCATCGCTGCCGGCGAGCGCGTCGGCCTCATCGGCCGCATCGGCTCGGGCAAGACCACCATCGAAAAGCTGCTGCTCGGTCTTTACGAGCCGGGCGAAGGTTCGATCTGGATCGATGGCGTCGACATGCAGCAGATCGACCCGGCCGACCTGCGCCGCAACGTCGGCTACGTGGCGCAGGATGTGGTGCTGTTCCACGGCAGCCTCAAGGACAACATCGTTCTCGGCGCACCTTATGTCGACGATCATGCCGTGCTGCGCGCTGCCGATATTTCGGGCGTTGCCGAATTTGCCAACCGCCATCCCAAGGGATTCGATCTGCCGGTCGGCGAACGTGGTGAAGGCCTCTCGGGAGGCCAAAGGCAGTCCATCGCCATCGCCCGCGCCCTGTTGCTCGATCCACCCATACTCATGATGGACGAGCCGAGCAATTCGCTCGACAACCGCTCCGAGGAGTCGTTCAAGGCCAAGCTGTCCGAGAATCTTGCGGGTCACACGCTGGTGCTGGTGACCCACCGCGCCTCGCTGCTCAGTCTCGTCACCCGCCTGATCGTCATGGACAACGGCCGCATCATCGCCGATGGCCCGAAGGAGCAGGTGCTGTCGGCACTTTCCGGAGGCAGGGTTCATGCCGCCAAGGATTGAACGCCTCGTTGCCCGCATGCGCGCCCTGGTCGAGGGGGCGCGGCAGCGCTTCAGCAACTACCTGTTCCCGCCGGCAAGCCGGCAGTCGGAAGAAGGACGGGAAGATGCCGATTTCATGCCCGACCGCCTGGCCGCACTTTTCCAGCAGCCGCCGCGCCCGGCTTTCCTCATCATCCGCGCCAGCTTGCTGGTGCTGGCGGTCGCCCTGGTCTGGGCGGCACTCGGCAGCCTCGATGAAATCGCCATCGGCGAAGGCAAGGTAATTCCTTCCAGCCAGGTGCAGGTGATCCAGAATCTCGAAGGCGGCATCGTCGCCAATATTCCGGTACGGGTCGGCGACCTGGTGCGCAAGGATCAGGTGGTGATTCAACTCGATGAAAAGCGTTTCGCCTCGTCGATGGGAGAAGCCAAGGCCAAGAACAACGCGCTGATGGCCAAGGTTGCGCGGCTGACGGCCGAGACCAACGGTGTCGTCTTCAGTCCTCCGGCCGACCTCATGAAGGAGGAGCCGAAGATTGCCGAGGACGAGCTGCATCTTTTCCAGAACCGCCAGCATGAACTCGATGCCGCGCTGTCCGTCCTGCGTCAGCAGGTTAACCAGCGCAGCCAGGAAATTTCCGAGAAGCGCGCCAAGTTGAACCAGCTGCAGGAGAGCTACAACCTGATCTCCCAGGAACTCAAGATGTCGAAGCCGCTGCTGGCCCAGGGCGTCATGTCCGAGGTGGAAATCCTGCGCATCGAGCGCTCGGTGGCCGAGACACGGGGCGATCTCGAGGGCACGCGGCTTGCCATTCCGCGGCTCGAAGCACAACTCTCCGAGGCCCGCAGCAAGCTGGAAGGTGCGCTGGCCAAGTTCCGTTCCGACGCCGGCAATGAACTCGCCCAGGCCAAGGCCGAATTCGCCGGCACCAGTGCCTCCAGCCTCGCCGTCGAAGACCGCCTGACGCGCACGGCGATCCGCTCGCCGCTGGCCGGCATCGTCAAGCAGATAAAGATCACCACCGTCGGCGGCGTCATCCAGCCCGGCATGGACGTCATGGAAATAGTCCCGTTGGAGGACAACCTGCTGATCGAAGCCAAGGTCCGGCCGGCCGACATCGGTTTCCTGCGTGCCGGCCAGCCGGCACTGGTCAAGCTTTCTGCGTACGACTACTCGATCTACGGCGGGCTGGACGCCACCGTGGAGAACATCACCGCCGACTCGATCACCAACGACAAGGGCGAGAGTTTTTATCTGGTGCGGGTGCGCACCACCCGCAACAGCCTGGGTTCAGCGGACAAGCTGCTGCCGATCATTCCCGGCATGCTGGCAACAGTCCATATCCGCACCGGCAAGAAGTCCGTTCTGGGCTACTTGCTGAAACCCGTCATCAAGGCCAAGTACGACGCCCTGCGCGAGCGTTAGACCCTCTTAGTACCATGGTCCAATGGCGCGGCGCAACGGCCTCGCCGAGAATGGCTGCCAGCGAGTCTGCGTGGAAGCCTGCTTGAGCGCCATGGGACTCATGACAACCGATATGAGGATTCGATCATGGCCAAGGTTCCCGCTTCCGCTTCCGCGACTCACGCTTCATCCGGCAGCAAGGCAAATTCAGTCGGTACCGTCAAGTCGACCCACGGTGATGTGGTCGCCATCAGCGCCAGCGGCGGCGTATGCAAGCTGCAGCCCGGCGACAAGGTCTTTCCCAACGACATCATTCAGACCAGCGAGGGCGGCTCGGTCCAGATCGAATTTGCCAATGGCGCGGTCGCCGACCTCGGGCGCAGCGACAGCCTGCTGCTCAGCAATGACATTTTCAGCATGGACGCGATCCTTGCTGCGAGCGAGAGCGAGCTTGACGATGTCGCCTCGATCCAGGCCAGGATCGCGGGCGGTGCCGATCCGACGCAAGTGACGGATGCCTCGGCTGCCGGTGGCGACGGCAGCCGTGACCATGAAGGTCTCAGCTTTGTCGAAGTCAAGTCGACCCTCGGCGGGGTCCAGAGCGGCTTCGATACCGACGGCATCTCTGTCACGCGCGGCAGCCACGGCGAGAAAGTCGTTTCGGGCCAGGCCGTTACCAGCGGGGTCCAGACCGGCTTCAACACGGACGGCATCGGCAGCAGCGGTGCCGGACAAAACGGAACGCAGGGCGCCGTGATGCAGACGCAGACCGCCGGTGCGCACGCGGTAACCGTCGCCATCGCCGTCACCGACCCGGGCACCAATAACACATCCACCACCGACCACGTCACCAACGTCAACACCGTCCAGGTTACCGCCACTGACCCGGCCACGACGCCGGTGGTTCAGGTCGCGGTTGATGGCACGCCGACCACGCCGGCTGCCGATGGCACTGTGACGCTGGCCGACGGCACGCACACAGTCGCCGTCACCGCTACCGACACAGCGGGCAACACGGCCAGCACCAGCACTACGGTCACCGTCGATACCGTCGCGCCGACACCGACGATCACCGTCACCGATCCTGGCACCAATCACACCTCGACCACTGACCACGTCACGAACGTCAACACGGTTGCGGTTGGCGCCGCAGACCCGACCACGACGCCGGTGGTACAGGTCAGCGTCGACAACACCCCCGTCACGCCCGTCAATGGCACCGTGACGGTCGCCGAAGGCACGCACACGGTTGCCGTCACCGCCACCGACACGGCCGGCAATACGGCCACTGCCAGCACCACGGTCACCGTCGATACCGTCGCGCCAACGCCGACGATCACCGTCACCGATCCCGGCAGCAACAACACATCGACTACTGACCACATCACCAACGTCAACACGGTCGCGGTCGGCGCCACGGATCCGACCACGACGACGGTGATTCAGGTCACCGTAGATAACACCGCAACTACGCCGATCAATGGCATCGTGACACTGGCCGACGGCACACACACGGTCGCCGTCACCGCCACCGACGCGGCCGGCAATAAGGCCAGCACCAGCACCACGGTTACCGTCGACACCGTCGCGCCGACAGCACCGACAATCGCGGTTGACGACACCGGCAAATCGGGCAGCGACGGCATCACCCGCGACAATACCGTGCAAGTTGGCAGCAGCGATAGCAGTGCCACCATTGCCGTCACCGTTGACGGC
>CAINHS010000033.1 GCA_903848955.1 uncultured beta proteobacterium | reverse complement strand
GACATGGCCGGCAACTCCTGCTGAATCGCCGGCGGCAATTCCGCCTTCGCCATCACCTTCTGTTCCGGCACCGGAGCAGACTTCGCGGCAGCGGCGACGACCGGCTCCGGCGTTGCGGCGGCGGGAGTCCTGACGGCAACCACAGGGGGAGTGGCGGCGACCACGGCGGGCATGGCCGGCCGGGCTACCGCTGGCGGAGTCTGAACCGGCGCAGGCGCCATGGCGACGGCAGCGACAGGCGCCGGTGCCGGCAAGGGCGGCGCCGGTGGCACGGGCTGATGCCGTGGCGGCTGTGGCACGGGCAGCGGCGGCGGAGCGGCGGCGGGCGCCTTGGCGACAAATGCTTCGACCGCCGGCAGCGGCGCCGGCGGCGGCTCCGCCTTCCAGGGTTGCAGCCAGCCGATCAGGATGCCGGCAATGAATACCGTCGCCGCCAGCCCCAGCAGCCACGGCAAAACGCGCGGTCCGGCTTCCTCGGCGGGCAGCTGGACCGAACTCAAGGTCGGCGCCGCACCTTGCTGGCGCTGCTGATCGGCCTTCCTCAGAGCATCGAGAATATATGACATGGCTATTTCTCCGCGGCCGCCGAAAGTTTCGGCGCCAGCGTGTCGCCGAGGCCGGCCAGGCGCATCAGGGTCCTGGGACCGATGGCGCCGTCGGCTTCGAGATCCTGGGATAACTGGAAATGCTTGACGCGGCGAACCATGGCGGCGTCGAACACCGGCTCCGCATCCTTGCCGCTGCCGGCGCCGTCGAACAAGGCCAGCTGCCGGCTCAGCCACGCCACCGCCGGGCCGCGGTCGCCCTGCCTGAGCGGCGTGTAGGGTTCCGGCGGCTTGCGCCAGAGCAAGCTGTATTGGCCTGACCACTGATCGGCCAAGGCGGTGAGCGCGACCGTGGTGGTCTTGCTGCCGACGGCGAAGGTGGCGCTGTCCTTGTCCAGCTTGAGCAGGGTAGCAAAGAAGGCCGGCTCCTTGCGTTCGACATCGCGCAGGCTCATCACCACCGGCCGGTTAAGGCGGCGCAACTCGCCGAGGTTGCCCTTGGAGGTGCGGCAAGCGAGGCCGAGGCTGCCCACCTGCTGACAGGAAGCCGGTCCCTGGTAGTCGCTGCCCCAGGCCTTGAACAAGGCCGAGAAAGCCTGTCGCTGACTTTCCGCGCGCGGCTCATCGGCCGGCCAGGCCAGCAGCGCGGGGAGCACCCGGGCGGCGCTGGCCGGCCCGGCGGCCGGACTGCCTGCTGCCGCAAGCGGTGCCGGCGGCGGCGCAGCGGAAGTCGGCTGATCCTTCTGATAAATGACCAGGCCCGCGGCCAGAACGGCAAGCACCGCAGCGCCGGCGAACAGCATCCGCCTGCCGCGGCCGCCACCGGCCGGTGGCGGGAACACTTCGTTGGCCGCCTGATCCAGCGTGGCGCGGTCGACCCGTTCCTTGCCTTGCACATAGGTACCGAGCAAGGCCCGGTCACAGAGCACGTTGAGCAGGCGGGGAACGCCGCCGCTCAAGCGATAAATCGGCCCGATCAGGTTGTCCGGGAAAAGTTGCCGGGTGCCGGCGGCAACGCCGGAAACATCGAGGCGGTGCTTGAGATAGGCGGCGACCTCGGTCTTGTTCAGCGGCCCGAGGTGATAGCGGGCGACGATGCGCTGCGCCAGCTGGCGCAATTCGGGACGCTCCAGCATCTGCCCCAGCTCCGGCTGGCCGAGCAGGATGATCTGCAGCAGCTTGCGCTGGTTGGTCTCGAGGTTGGTCAGCAGGCGCATCTGCTCCAGCACATCGACGGAGAGGTTCTGCGCCTCGTCGATGATCAGCACCGAGTGCCGGCTACGGGCGTGGGCGTCGAGCAGGTACTTGTTGAGGCAGTCGATGAAGACCTTGATGCTGGTATTGCCGGGCGGAATCTCGATGCCGAACTCGACGCAGAGGGTGGACAACAGTTCCTCCACCGTCAGCTTCGGGTTGAAGATGTAGGCGACGTCGCAGGATTCGGGTACCTGTTCGAGCAGGCAGCGGCACACCGTGGTCTTGCCCGCGCCCACCTCGCCGGTCAGCAGCACGAAACCGCCGCCGCCCTTGACGCCATACAGCAGATGGGCCAGCGCCTCCTGGTGGCGCTTGCTCATGTAGAGGTAGCGCGGATCCGGTGCGATGGAGAAAGGCGCCTCGCTGAGGCCGAAGTATTTCAGGTACATGGGGATGGCATAAGCCTGTCAGGCGGCGATTTGATGTTCGGGGGCACCGCTGCGCGCCTCACCGATGATTTCGGCGACCTGCTCCTCGCTCATGCCGCGCTGGTGAAGGATCTCCGCGAGTTTTTCCCATTGCGAACCGTGAAGCTCCGACAGGCTCTCGCGCAGACCCTTGCCGATGTAGAAGCGGATCAGAGGCTGGTAGCCATTCACGCCGAGCATCGGCGCAATCCGTTTCAAATCGTCGATGACATCTTCCGGCAGGCGCATGGAGATCGTCGTCATCGGGCGATCAGGATTCTTGCGGGCTTCAATATAGGCGGGCTTCATATCGCTTCCTTTCCTCAGTCGTGGCCTGGCGCGCAGAAATGAACAGCACATCGCTTTCCGAGTATTCGATCTGAACAACAAACAGCGTTGCCGCTTGTCGTGTCTTGCCAATCAGAGCCTGCCGTCCATCAACGTGGCCTTCCCCGGCAGACACATACATCGCGTCAGGATCAAGGAATGCATCAACGGCTTCGTCCAATGAAATCCCGTCGTGGTTCCGTTCGTTCAGCCTGAGCTTCTTGTCGTGCCAGGAGAAGCGCATGCCCATGGTCTCGGTAAACACCTCCATGCTTGGGATTATAGGCAATGTATATACATCGTCAACACCCATATCTAGCACCTGCGTAAGGTGCCATAGGCCTACACCCTGCCTTGACAGCAGCGCATGAATATACGTACGATGATGCGCAGGAATATCTGTCAGGAGCTGATTCATGCAAAGCCATTACGATCCCGCCACCAGAAAAGGCCGCCTGTCGCTGTCGATCAATCAGGATCTGCTCGATCGCCTTGAACCCTATAAGCAGCAGATCAATCTGT
>CAINHS010000032.1 GCA_903848955.1 uncultured beta proteobacterium | reverse complement strand
GATACCGTCTGCGACGTTATCGCAGACATATCACGAGGATACCGTCTGCGACGTTGTCGCAGACATAAAAAACGGGAGCCGAAGCTCCCGTTTTCTTTGAGGCTGGCGAGGCTTACTCGACCTTGGCCTTGGCGCGCAGTTCCTCGATGTGCTTTTGCACCATGCGCTGCTGGAGTTGCTGACTGATCTGTCCTTTGGCTTCGTCCATCCCCGGCAGCTTGAGCTCGCGGGTGTCCTCGAGCTGGATCACATGCCAGCCGAAATCGCTCTTCACCGCAGTTTCGGTGAACTTGCCTTTTTCCAGCTTGGTCATGGCCGCCGAGAAAGGCGGAACGAAGGAGCCGGGGTTGGCCCAGCCGAGATCGCCGCCGCGGTCCTTGGAGCCGGGATCCTTGGAATCCTTGGCCAGATCCTCGATCTTTTCGCCCTTCTTCAGTCGCTCGATGATCGCCTTGGCCTCATCTTCCTTCTCGACCAGAATGTGGCGGGCCTTGTATTCCTTGTTGCCGAGCTTGGCCCTGATGTCCTCGTATTCCTTCTTGACCTGGTCATCGGTCACCGGATGGGTGCGCACGTACTCGTTGAGATAGGCGCCGATCAGCACGCCCTGGCGCGCCAGGTCGATCTGGCTCTGGATCTCGATTTTCTTGTCGAAGCCCTTCTTGACCGCTTCCTGCGTCAGGATTTCGCGGCGCACGAGTTCTTCGGTGACGGCCTTGCGCAGTTCCGGCGAGTCAGGCTGCCCCTGGGCGGCTTGAGCGGCGATCAGCGCATCGGCGCGGGATTTTGGAACGGCCTTGCCATTGACGGTGGCGAATGCTGCGCCCTCCGCCTTGTCTTTCTTCTCGACAGCGAATGCAGCAGGAGTTGCGCCAACCGAGACGGCGAAGGCGAGCAGAAGGGCGTGACGGAAAGTACGATTCATCTTGGTTCCTGTGAATTGGGTTTTTGCGGGGAGCTTCATTGTCCGGCGGGTGTTGTTGCGGTAATGCTGAGCGCGTGGATTTCCCGCTTCATCAGCGGGGCGAGCGCATCATACACCAAGCGGTGTCTTTCCATTGTCCTGCAACCGGCGAAGCGCGGCGAGACGATGGCCGGCCGGAAATGGCCGCCGCCGCCCGCAGCGCCGGCATGGCCGGCATGCCTCGCCGAGTCGTCGATGATCTCTACGCTGATAGGGTCGAGCGCAGCGAGGCGGACGCGCATGTCATCGATGACGCTCATGAGCGGGGAAATACCTGCTTGAACGGGCGCACCGCGACGCGGGCATAAACTCCGGCGGCGACATAGGGATCGCTGTCAGCCCAGGCCTGTGCGGCGTCCAGCGAGTCGAATTCGGCGACGATCAGGCTGCCGGAAAAGCCGGCGGCTCCCGGATCCGGGCTGTCTGTCGCGGGGAAGGGACCGCCGAGAATCATGCGCCCGGCGCTTTCCAGTTCGACCAGGCGGGCCAGGTGGGCGGGACGGGCGGCCATGCGCTGCTGCAGGCTGTCCGGCACATCCTCGCCGATGATGGCATAGAGCATTATGGTTTCTCCGTCGGGCCGTCCGGCGGCGGCATCAGATCATTTTCTTCGGGAATGTATTTGGCAAGAACTACGCCCTGCAGAACAATGAACACAATCATCAGTCCCATGAAGCCGAATAGTTTGAAGTTGACCCAGGCATCCATGCTGAAGTTCAACGCCACGATCCGGTTGACCAGTCCCATGACGGTGAAAAAGCCTATCCAGGCGTAGTTCAGCCGGTTCCACAGGGATTCCGGCAGTTCGACCTGCTTGGACAGCATTGCGCGGATCAGGTTCTTGCCGAAGAACTGGTTGGAGCAAAACAGGGTCGCCGCGAACAGCCAGTAAAGCACCGTGGGTTTCCATTGAATGAAGCTCGCATCGTGCAGGATCAAGGTGGCACCGCCGAAGACCACCACCAGTGCCAGGCTGACCCAGAGCATGGTGTCTACCTTGCCGTGGCGATGCCAGACCCAGCCGATCTGCGCCACCGTGGCGGCGATTACCACGCCGGTTGCTATGTAGATGTCGAAGGCCTTGAAGGCCGCAAAGAAGAGGATGACCGGGAAAAGGTCGAAGAGGAATTTCATGGACGGCATTGTAGCGGTTAGCGCTTCCGCTCAAGGTCGATCGAGGCGGAGTTTATGCAGTAGCGCAAGCCGGCGGGTGCCGGTCCGTCGGCAAAGACGTGGCCGAGGTGGGCGCCGCAGTTGCTGCAGATGACCTCGGTGCGGCGCATCGAATGGCTGGTGTCCTCGATACCGGTGACGCCGTGCGCATCCAGCGGCGCGGTGAAACTGGGCCAGCCGCAGCCGGAATCGAATTTTGCGGCGGATTCGAACAGGGGCTCGCCGCAACCGATGCAGCGATAGGTGCCCGGTTCCTTGCAGTCCCAGTATTCGCCGCTGAAGGCGCGTTCGGTGCCCTTCTCACGGACGACGTGGTACTGCATGGGCGTGAGTTGTTCGCGCCATTCTGCTTCGGTCTTGCTGAGCTTCGGTTTATTGCTCATGAACGCCTCCGGGCGCTGACTATAATCCGAGCCATGCTTATTCAGATCAAGCAGCATATACAAAAAGTTGTCTGCCCGGCGCTTGCGCAGGGAACGGTGCGTTGCCCGCCTCGCACGTCGCTTTGCGGGCAGGCGCCGCCAGGCGGGATCAGGATGGCGCGATGCGGGTGACCGTGCTCGGCGCCGGCGTGGTCGGCGTCACCAGCGCCTGGTACCTGGCGGCGGACGGCCATGAGGTCACGGTCATCGAGCGCCAGCCGCAGCCGGCGCAGGAAACCAGTTTCGCCAATGGCGGCCAGATCTCGGTCAGTCATGCCGAACCCTGGGCCAACCCGCAGGCGCCGTTGAAGGCGCTGAAGTGGATGGGGCATGAAGATGCTCCTTTGTTGTGGCGCCTGCGTGCCGATCCGGCGCAATGGGCCTGGGGTCTGCGCTTCCTGCGCGAATGCACGGCGGCGCGGGCGCGGGCCAATGTCGGCGCCATCGTCCGTCTCGGCCTGGCCAGTCGCAGCGCCTTGCAGTCCCTGCGGCGGGAACTGGCGCTTGACTACGATCATCTGGAACGCGGCATCCTGCATTTCTATACCGATCCCCGCGAATTCGAGCACGCACTGCCGCAGGCGGCGCTGATGCGCGAATTCGGTTGTGACCGGGTGCCGAAGACGGCGGCGGAATGTCTTGCCATCGAACCCGCGCTGAGCGGTTCGCAGGTTCCGGTGGTGGGCGGAACCTATACCGCGGGCGACGAATCGGGTGATGCCAGGCGCTTCACCGAAGCGTTGGCGCGGCATGCCAAGGGGCGCGGCGTGCATTTCCGTTATGGCGAAGCGGTGACGGCGCTGCTGCGGCAAGGCGGACGTCTGACCGGCGTGCGTCTGGCTTCCGGCGAAAGCCTGTCTGCCGACATCACCGTGCTGGCATTGGGCAGCTATTCGCCGCTGCTACTGCGACCGCTGGGTGTGCGCCTGGCGGTGTACCCGGCCAAGGGCTATTCGGCGACGCTGGCGCTGCCCGACGGGGTCGCGGCGCCATCGGTGAGCCTCACCGATGACGGTCACAAGATCGTCATCTCGCGTCTTGGCCAGTCGCTGCGCGTGGCCGGCACGGCAGAGTTCAACGGCTACGATACCGCGCTCAACGCGGCACGCTGCGCAGCTCTGCTGCATCGCACCTGCCGGATCTTCCCGGCGCTGGCGGGCGTGACCACGGTCGACTACTGGGCCGGCCTGCGCCCGGCCACACCCGGCAATGTGCCGCTGATCGGCGACATGGCCGGCGCCGGGCTGAAGGGCTTGTGGCTCAACACCGGCCACGGCACGCTGGGCTGGACCATGGCTTGCGGTTCGGCGCGCCTGCTGGCTGACCTGATGGCGGGCCGCGATCCGGGGCTGGACGCCGCTCCCTACCGGTTCTGACTATCCGGCTTTGCCTCAGTGCAGATGTCGCGGTGCGGTTTCGGCCTGTTCTTCGGGAAGTTCCGCGTGCACCGGCTCTCCCTCGGGATTCGGATACAGCGGGGCGCCGCAGTCGTCGCAGAATTCCAGCGGGAAACGCTGATCGAGCATCAGCACGCTGGTGATCCCGGCCTCGCGCAGCGCCGCATCGATCTGCGCCGGCGCATCGTTGTTTTCATCCTCGTGTTCGAGCAGCGGCCAGACCACGCCATGTACCACGTCGCTGCTGCCGTGCTGGACGAAGCCGATGCGAAACTCCTCGAGCTGGCGATCATGAAACGGCGCGACCACCGCGCGCAGTTCAGCCGCCGGCTTGTTCAGTACGGTTTGCAGGAAAGCCACGGCAGAGCGCAGCGACCATGGGCGCGAGGCGCGGTCGGCGTCGCGCACCGCGGCGTGGTAGGCCAGCAGCGGCAGGAACTCCACGGCGCAGGCAGGCAGCAGGGGCCGTATCGCATCGCCGCCCTGCAGCGCCCATTGGCGGAATGATTCCGCGGCATCGCCATCGTCTTCCTGCCAACGGAACATTGCCGCACCGCGCGGCACAGCCACAGCGCCGATCAGGTAGCGGCTGTCGGAGAGGAAGCTCATGGTTTCGGCAAGCTGCGCCGGGTCGGTTTTGAGATTGCGGCCATGGACGGCGGCTTTCGCCAGCTTTTCGGTCAGTTGCGCGGTCTCGACGTAGTTTTGCGGCAACTGGTCCGGGCTGTAAAGAATGTCGGAGAGGCTGAGCTTGGCATCGGCAGCCAGTACATGAGCCTGCAGATGGACCCGTATCGCATCCATCTGCGTTGCCGGAATGCTGCCCGACGGGATCTGGAAGCGCGACCAGGCCAGCAGCGGCGCCGCGATCATCACCACGTCAAGGCCGCTGTTGGTTTCAGCACGGCGCGTTTCTGCACAGGACTCGATCATGTCGGCCAGTTCGTCATAGGCGCGCGAACCGCCGCCATAGAGCTGGTCGAGCACGGTAACCAGGGTTTCCTCGGCGTCATCCGCCAGCAGGCGGTCGATCAGAGTTGCCAGACGGGCTTCCCAGTAGGCATCCTCGATCCGGTTCGAGGACTGGCTGAGCCGTGTTGCGAGACGGGTGAGAAGCTCGGAGTCCGGCGTCTGGCGGGCGCGGCGCGGAAGGCGGTTGCGTTTCATGGGGGATGGTGCCGGAGGTTAAACCGCAGGAAGCGGCGGAGTGAAATTCTACCAGTTGCCTGGCAGTGGGCCCGTCGCCATAAGCTGATAAAATCAACCCGTTTTGTTGCCACCGGCGGTGCCCGATGTTCTCCCGATTGATGCCCAGAGAGGCCAAGTTTTTCGATTTGTTCAATGCCCATGCCGACCTGATCGTCAAGGGCGGCCGGCAACTGGTGGCACTGGTGGATGATCTGGGCAAGGGCCACGACGTGCTGGCGCAGCATGTGCAGGCCATCGACGAAATCGAGACGGCGGCGGACAAGATCACCCACGAGACGATTGCCCTGCTGCACACCTCGTTCAACACGCCGCTGGATCGCGACGAGATTCATCAGTTGATCATGCGCATGGACGATATCCTCGACTTGATTCAGGATTTCGCCGAGGCCATGTATCTTTACGACATCCGCCAGCTGACGCCGGAAGCCAGGCAGCTTTCGGATATTGTCGCCTCCAGTTGCGAGCGCGTCAGATCGACGGTGATCCTGCTGCACAAGATGGACAACGCGCCGGCCATGCTCAAGCTCTGCCGCGAAATCGACCAGTTGGAGTCGGACGCCGACCGCGCCATGCGTACCGGCATTACCAAGTTGTTCCGCGAGGAGGCGGATGTCCGGCAGCTTATCAAGATGAAGGGCATCTACGAATTGCTGGAGTCGGTGACCGATCGCGCCGAGGACGTGGCCAACATCATCGAGGGCATCATCCTCGAGAACTCCTGAGCGACCGTCATGCATGCGGTCGAGATGAGTCTGACGGTGATCGTGGTGCTGGTGCTGCTGGCGCTGGTCTTCGATTTCATGAACGGCTTTCACGACGCGGCCAATTCCATCGCCACGATTGTTTCGACGCGGGTGCTGAAGCCGCATCAGGCGGTGATCTGGGCGGCCGTATTCAATGTGGTGGCGATATTCATCTTTCAGCTTACCGTGGCCAAAACCATCGGCAAGGGCACCATCGATCCGGAAATTGTCGATCACTATGTGGTGTTCGGCGCCTTGATCGGCGGCATCGTCTGGAACATCATCACCTGGTACTACGGCATTCCCTCGAGTTCATCCCACGCCCTGATCGGCGGCCTGGTCGGTGCGGCGGTAGCCAAGGGCGGCATGGGAACCCTGATCTGGAGCGGCCTGGGCAAGGCCCTGATGTTCATCCTCATTGCGCCGGTACTGGGCTTCCTGCTCGGCGGCTTTCTCATGGTCGGCATCTCGTGGCTGTGCAACCGCATGGCGCCGCGCAAGGTGGACAAGGTATTCCGCCGTCTGCAACTGCTTTCCGCGGCGGCCTACAGCATCGGCCATGGCGGCAATGATGCGCAGAAGACCATCGGCATCATCTGGATGCTGTTGCTGGCGGCAGGAGTGACGAAGGTGGATGAGTCGGTGCCGGTGTGGGTCATCGCCGCCTGCTACACATCGATGGGACTGGGCACCATGTTCGGCGGTTGGCGCATCGTCCGCACCATGGGCCAGCGCATCACCAAGCTGAATCAGGCCAAGGGTTTTTCCGCCAACATGGGCGGCGCGATCACCTTGTTCATGTCCACCATGCTCGGTATTCCGGTGTCGACGACGCACACCATCACCGGCGCGATCGCCGGCGTCGGCTCGACCGGCGGTCCCAAGAACGTGCGCTGGGGAGTCGCCGGCGGCATCGTCTGGGCCTGGATCCTGACCATCCCGGCCAGCGCACTGATAGCGGCTATTGCCTGGTGGATAGGCCGTCTGGTGCTGTGAGCCCGTGCCAGTCGTGCGGTGCATGTTGCGCCGCGTACCGTGTTTCGTTCCACAGCGATGAAGTTGACGACATGCCCGGTGGCCGTGTGCCGGCCGGACTGGTCGAGCATATTGCGTCGCCGCTGGTCTGCATGCGTGGCACAGCCGTGGCGCCGCGGCGCTGCATCGCATTGAGCGGCAGCATCGGCGAGTCGGTTTCCTGCCGCATTTACGATTTCCGCCCGGAAGCCTGCCGCGAGTTCGCACCGCTGGCAGCCTTGGGGCGTGGCGACGAGGCCTGCGCCGAAGCGCGGCGCCACCACCGGCTGCCGCCGTTGATGCCTGTTGCGGCATGAATTCCCGCATTGCTCCCGGTCCCGCGGCCTTCGGCCTGATGCTGTTGTTGTGCGCGATATGGGGCATGCAGCAGGTCTCGATCAAGGTCGCCTCGACCGGCATCAGCCCCATCCTGCAGGCAGGGCTGCGTTCCGGTGTTGCCGCCCTGCTGGTATTTGCCTGGGCGCGCTGGCGCGGCATTGCCCTCGTCGCACACGACCGGTCGCTTAAGCCGGGATTGCTGGTGGGTTTTTTGTTCGGCCTGGAATTCATCTTCATTTTCGCCGGCCTGGATCACACCACGGTATCGCGCATGGTGGTGTTCCTCTACACCGCGCCGTGCTTCACCGTGCTGGGGCTGCACTTCTTCGTGCCAGGCGAGCGTATGGGTTGGCGGCAGGGGACCGGCGTGCTGCTGGCCTTTGCCGGCCTGGTGCTGGCTTTCATCGACAAGGCGTCGGGCGGCAGCGTCCTCGGTGATGTATTCGGCGTTCTCGCGGCGCTGTTCTGGGCGGCGACCACGGTACTGATCCGTGCCACCGCGCTGGCCAAGGTGACGGCGACCAAAGTCTTGCTGTACCAGTTGGTGGTATCCGCCGCCGTAATGTTCCCTTTGTCGTGGCTGGCCGGGGAGCGCGGCATCGGCGTTTTGTCGGCGCCTGTACTCTGGGCCATGGCGTATCAGATCGTGGTGGTTGCCTGCATCAGCTATCTGGCGTGGTTCTGGTTGCTGACGCGCTATCTTGCCGGCCGTCTGCTGGTGTTCTCGTTCCTGACGCCCCTGTTTGGCGTCTGGTTCGGCGTGATGCTGATGGGTGACCGGCCGACGCCGGACTTTGTTGCTGCTGCCTTGCTGGTGCTGGGCGGCATCGTGCTGGTCAATCTGCCGTCGCGAGTCCTTCCAACTTGACGAGGAAATCGAACCAATGAACTCCGCCAAACTTTCCGCCAATCCGATCCGGCTGACTGCCTTCAGTCACGGCGGCGGCTGCGGCTGCAAGATCGCGCCCGGCGTGCTGTCCGAAATCCTGCGCGGTACGCGCGGATTTCCGGTGCCGAAAGAACTGATGGTCGGCATCGAAACCAGCGATGACGCGGCGGTGTATCGCCTCAACGACGAGCAGGCACTTATTGCCACCACCGATTTCTTCATGCCCATCGTTGATGATCCCTACGACTTCGGGCGGATTGCCGCCACCAATGCGATCAGTGACGTATACGCCATGGGCGGCACGCCGATCATGGCGCTGGCGCTGGTCGGCATGCCGATCGACAAACTGCCGCTGGAGGTCATCGGCAAGATCCTCGAGGGCGGCGAAAGCGTCTGCGCCGCCGCCGGCATTCCGATCGCAGGTGGCCACACCATCGATTCCGTAGAGCCGATCTATGGCCTGGTGGTAATGGGACTGGTGCATCCCGACAAGGTAAAAACCAATGCCGGAGCGCGGCCCGGCGATGTGCTGATCCTCGGCAAGCCACTCGGTGTCGGGGTCTTGTCGGCCGCCTTGAAGAAGGGCGCGCTGGACGCGGCCGGCTATGAAGTCATGATTTCCAGCACGACCAGGCTCAATACGCCGGGCAGGCGCCTCGCGCACCTTGAGGCCGTGCATGCCTTGACCGATGTCACCGGTTTCGGCCTGCTCGGCCATCTGCTTGAAGTGTGCCGCGGCGCAAGGCTGTCGGCGTTTCTCGACATGGACCGGATTCCCTTTCTTGCCGGGGTGGAGCGGCTGGCAACGGCCGGTTACATCACCGGCGCTTCGGCGCGTAACTGGATGGCCTATGGCGGGGATGTCTCGCTTGATGCGGCGATCACCGAAATGCAGCGCGCCCTGCTGACCGATCCGCAGACCAGCGGCGGCCTGTTGGTGGCTTGTGAGCCAGCGGCAGTCGATGAGGTGCTGGGCGTGTTCGGCGCCGAAGGTTTTGCGGCGGCGGCCGTGATCGGGAGGCTGGAGTCCGGTCCGGCGCGGGTGAGCGTGGGCGCCTGAGAGACTATTCGCGGTCAGCCGGCGAGGAGCAGAAACACGGTAGGTCGCTTGTCCAGATCCGGCGGCGGCAGTCTTTTCCACTCGGCGACGCGACGCGTGATGATTGTTTCTCCACCCAGTGTCAGGTCGGTGGCAAGGCACAGGCGCGTGTTTGGCCGGCAGGCCAGCAGCAGCGCGCTGAACAGCGCCTGGTTGCGGTAAGGGGTTTCGATGAAGATCTGCGTTTGCAGCAGCCGCCCGGATTCCCCTTCAAGTTCCGCGATGCGCCTGCTGCGCTCGGGTTCCCGTGCCGGCAGGTAGCCGTTGAAGGCAAAACGCTGGCCGTCCAGTCCGGAGGCCATCAGTGCCAGCAGCAACGAGGAAGGGCCGACCAGCGGCTTGACGGCGAGGCCCGATTCATGGGCACGGCGCACCAGCAAGGCACCGGGATCGGCTACCCCCGGGCAGCCGGCTTCCGACATCAGGCCCATATCGTGGCCTGCGCGCAATGGCGCAAGCAGGCGCTCGACATCCGTCGCCGTGGGAGTTTCCGGCAACTGTTCGATCGCCAGTTCGCGCAAGGGCAGCGGATGGCCGATGCGTTTCAGTTCGGCACGCGCCGACTTGGCGTTTTCGACAACGAAATAGGTCAGCCGGCAGGCAAGGTCACGGCTGGCTGCAGGCAAATAGCTTTGCCAGGGCGCATCGCCGAGAGCCACGGGCAGCATCCACAGCGTGCCGGTCATCGGATGTCAGGATGCCCTGCTCATGGCAGGGCGATGCCCTCTGCGCGCAGCATGTTGCACAGGGCAATCAGCGGCAGGCCGACCAGGGCGGTGGGATCGTCGCCGCGCAGGTAGGTGAGCAGGGAGATGCCGAGGCCCTCGGATTTGGCGCTGCCGGCGCAGTTGAGCGCATCTTCCTTGTCCAGATAGGATTCGATTTCGGCATCGCCAAGGTCGCGAAAGCCCACGTGCGTATCTATGCAAGACACCTGAGTGCGCCCGCTGGCGCCATCGAGCAGACACAGTCCGGTGTGGAAGACCACGCTTTTCCCTCGCATCGAGCGCAGTTGGGCGATGGCATTCGCCCGATTCCCCGGCTTGCCGAAGCGTTGGTCGCCGCTGGCCGCCACTTGATCGGAGCCTATGATCAGGGCGTCGGGATAGCGTTCTACCATGGCACGCGCCTTGGCTTCGGCCAGGCGCCGGGCAGTGGCAACCGGCGCTTCGCCCGGCAAGGCCGACTCATCGGCATCCGGCGAGGCGGTTACAAAGGGGATCTGCAGGCGGGCCAGAAGTTCGCGGCGGAAGGGCGAACTTGAGGCGAGAACGACTAGGCGGGTCATGTTTCAGACTTGAAAATACAGGGCCGGCCATGATAACATCCACCGTTTGTGTCGCGCGAGCGTCATTCCGTGTCTGAGCCAATTGCCGGAACAGTTATCGACTGTCTTGAGTTCGCGCGCATCGGTGGTGTGCTGGTTCGCAGTGTCGGCCTTGATGAATTGCCGCGACTGGCGGATCAACTGACTACAACGGCGGGCGTCCTGTCGGTTCGCGTAGAGGGTTGGCGCGACGCAGAAGGCAAGTCGTGGTTGCAAATGGATATAGCAGGCGAGCCGGTGCTGCGTTGTCAGCGTTGTCTCGATGGAGTCAAGTTTGCGCTTGGTATCAAGAGCCGGTTGCAGCTGATAGCGCCGGGGGAGGAATGGCCGGACGAAGATCTGGTCGATGACAGCACCGATGCCGTAAATGCCGAAAAAGAGCTGGCGGTGCTGTCGCTGATTGAGGATGAAGTGTTGCTGGCGCTGCCCATTGCGCCGCGACATGAGCAGTGCGACTCGCCTCTGGCGAACGCAAGTGGTCAGGGATCATCGCCGTTTGCGGCGCTGGCCGCTTTGAAAGCGAAGCAGAGTTTCAGATGAAGCTAATGCCCGTGTTAGCGGGTGTTATGCAGTAACTAAACAAGGAGTAGCGAAATGGCTGTGCAACAGAACAAGAAATCCCCGTCCAAGCGCGGCATGCATCGCGCGCATGATTTTCTGGTCAATCCGCCGCTGGCCGTCGAGCCGACCACGGGCGAGGTTCACCTGCGTCACCATATCTCGCCGTCCGGCGTGTATCGCGGCAAGAAGGTCGTGAAGGCCAAGGGCGAATAATCAATTGTGTTGAAACCGGCCGGATGCGTGTTGCGCGTCCGGCCGTTTTTACATAGAGAGTCCCGGAAAATACCTGAGCGATGGCGATCACCCTCGCGGTGGATTGCATGGGCGGCGACCACGGACCGTCGGTAACGTTGCCTGCGGTTTTTGAATTCCTGCGCCATGACCTCGATTGCGCCGCCATTCTGGTCGGCCGCGAAGAACTTCTGCGCCCGCAGGCAGCGCAGGCGACCGTCGAGTTCGGCCAACGCCTGTCGATCCGTCACGCCTCGGAAATGGTCGGGATGGACGAGACAGTAGCCAGTGCGCTGCGCGGCAAGAAGGATTCTTCGATGCGCGTGGCCGTCGACCTGGTCAAGGAAGGCACCGCCAACGCGGCTGTGTCGGCCGGCAACACCGGCGCCCTGATGGCGGTGTCGCGGTTTGTGCTGAAGACCCTGCCCGGCATCGACCGGCCCGCCATCTGTTCAGTCCTGCCGTCACAGCGCGGCAGCACCTACGTGCTGGATCTCGGTGCCAATGTCGACTGCAGTCCGGAGCACTTGCTGCAGTTCGCCATCATGGGCTCCTTGCTGGTTTCCGCGCTGGAGCACAAGGAGCGGCCGACGGTCGGCCTGCTCAACATTGGCGAGGAAGCGATCAAGGGCAACGAAGTAGTCAAGCGCGCGGCGGAGTTGCTGCGCGCCGCCGATCTGAATTTCGTCGGCAATGTCGAGGGCAATGACATCTTCAAGGGTACCGCCGAGGTGGTGGTGTGCGACGGATTCGTCGGCAATGTGACGCTGAAGGCAGTCGAAGGACTGGCCCACATGATCGGCGGCGCGCTCAAGGAAGAGTTCTCGCGCAATATTTTCACCAAGCTTTCAGCCCTGGCCGCCATGCCCGTCCTGAAATCCTTCCGCCAGCGCTTTGATCCCCGCCGCTATAACGGAGCCAGCCTGCTCGGACTCAAGGGCATCGTGGTCAAGAGTCACGGCTCGGCCGATCAGATGGCTTTCCGCCATGCGCTGGAGAAGGCTGCCGAAGAGGCGCGTCAGCGTCTGCCGGAAACCATCGCCGCGCGCATGGCCGCCTTTGCCTGCCCGCGAAGCGGAATCCCAGGTACGCAGAGCGGGCCGGCACCTGGGCTCTGCAACTGATGGAGACTGAGTGATGATCCATGCCCGCATCAGCGGTACCGGCAGCTACCTGCCCGGCGAACCCGTCAGCAATTCTGATTTGATTGCGCTGCACGGACTGGAATCGTCCGATGAGTGGATTGTCGAGCGTACCGGCATTCGCTGCCGTCATCTGGCGCCGGACGGCGTCGGCAGCAGCGATCTGGCGTTCGAAGCCAGCCGGCGTGCGCTGCAAGCCGCCGGACGCAGTGCCGGGGAAATCGATCTCGTCATAGTGGCCACCTCGACGCCTGATTACGTGTTTCCCAGTACCGCGGCCCTGCTGCAGCACAAACTCGGCATCACCAACGGCGCGCCGGCTTTCGATGTGCAGGCCGTATGCAGCGGCTTCGTCTATGCCTTGACGATAGCCGAGAAGTTCATCCGCTCCGGTTCGCACAAGTGTGCGCTGGTGGTTGGCGCCGAAGTGTTTTCGCGCATCCTCGACTGGAAGGATCGCGGCACCTGCGTGCTGTTCGGCGATGGCGCGGGTGCCGTCGTGCTGGAGGCGTCCGGGGAGCCGGGGCTGCTCGCCACCGCGCTCCATGCCGACGGCAGTCAGCATGGCATTCTTTCGGTGCCGGGCCAACTCTGCGGCGGGGTAGCCACCGGCGATCCCTTCCTGCGCATGGACGGCCAGGCCGTGTTCAAGTTCGCCGTCAAGGTGCTGGCCGATGTCGCTCATGAAGTGCTGGCCACGGCCGGCATGACGGCGGCGCAGGTGGACTGGCTGATTCCGCATCAGGCCAATGTGCGCATCCTGCAGGCAACGGCGAAGAAGCTGCACATGGCGCCGGAAAAATGCATCATTACCGTCGATCATCACGGCAATACCTCCTCGGCGTCGATTCCTCTGGCGCTCGACGAATCGGTACGCGCCGGCCGTATCCAGCCCGGCCAGCACCTTCTGCTGGAGGGCGTCGGCGGCGGCTTCACCTGGGGCGCGACCCTGCTCAGGTTTTGAACTGAAGAGGAATCGATATGAAATTTGCGCTCGTGTTTCCGGGACAGGGATCCCAATCGTTGGGCATGATGGCCGCCTATGGCGACACCGCCGTGATCCGCGCCACTTTCGACGAGGCCTCGGCGGCTCTGGGGCGCGACCTGTGGCAACTGGTTACGGAGGGTCCGGCAGAGGCACTGAACCAGACCGTCAATACCCAACCCTTGATGCTCACCGCCGCAATCGCCGCCTATCGCTTTTGGCTGGCAAGGGGCGGTTCGCAACCGGCGCTGGTGGCCGGACACAGCCTGGGCGAGTACTCGGCACTGGTGGCCGCCGGGGTGATGCAACTGCAGGAGGCGGTGCCGCTGGTGGAACTGCGCGCCAGGGCGATGCAGGCTGCGGTGCCGGCCGGTGAGGGCGCCATGGCGGCCGTGATGGGGCTTGACGCCGCAGCCGTGATCGAGGCCTGCGCCGAGGCGGCGCAAGGCCAGGTGGTGCAGGCCGTGAATTTCAACGAGCCGAAACAGACCGTGATCGCGGGGCACAAGGCGGCGGTGGAGCGTGCGGCTGAACTGGTCAAGGCCAGGGGAGCCAAGCGCGCCCTGATGCTGCCGGTATCGGCGCCGTTTCATTGCGCGCTGATGCAGCCTGCGGCGGAAGCACTCAAGTTGCGTTTGGCGCAATTGAATCTCGCTGCGCCGCAGATTCCTGTAATCAACAACGTCGATGTGGCGCAGGTTTTCGATCCGGCCGCGATCAAGGATGCGCTGGTGCGCCAGGCGGCGTCGCCGGTGCGCTGGGTCGAAACCATGCAGGCCATGCAGGCGGCGGGGGTGACCCACGTGTTTGAGTGCGGGCCGGGCAAGGTCTTGTCGGGATTGGTCAAGCGTTGCGTCGAAGGGCTCAGCGGTGCCGCGATGAGCGATCTGGCCGGAATCGATGCTGCCGTCGCCGCGGTATCCCACGCGGGGACATAAGAGGAGTTTGAAATGACGGACTTGAAGGGACAGATTGCCCTGGTGACCGGTGCTTCACGCGGTCTCGGTCGTGCCATCGCACTGGAACTCGGGGCGCAGGGCGCGACCGTGATCGGCACCGCGACCAGTGAAGCCGGTGCGGCTGAAATTCAGCAGGCGCTGGATGCGGCCGGCATTGCCGGTTGGGGAGCGGTGGCGAACGTCACCGAAGCGGCTGCCTGCGAAGCGCTGATCGGCGAGATTGACAGCAAATTCGGCCCGGTTTCGGTGCTGGTGAACAACGCCGGCATTACCCGCGACAATCTCGCCATGCGCATGAAGGACGATGAATGGGATCTGGTCATCGAGACCAATCTCAAGGCGGTGTTCCGTTTGTCCAAACTGGTCATGCGCGGCATGATGAAGGCGCGCTTCGGGCGCATTATCAATATCACCTCGGTGGTCGGCGAGGCCGGCAATCCGGGTCAGGCCAACTACGCAGCCGCCAAGGCCGGTGTGGCCGGCATGAGCCGTGCGCTGGCACAGGAGCTGGGCAGCCGCAACATCACGGTGAATTGTGTCGCACCGGGCTTCATCGACACGGATATGACGAGGGCTTTGCCGGATGCGCAACGCGACGCGCTGCTGGGCCGGATTCCTTTGGGCCGTCTCGGACAGCCGGAGGAGATTGCGGCGACAGTGGCGTTTCTGGCATCGAAACGCGCCGGATACATCACCGGCAGCACGCTGAATGTCAATGGCGGAATGTACATGGCCTGACCGGACGCAATACCCGCGAGGGTGTCCGGTGTTTTTGTTAAAATACGCAGCTTTTCACCACCCGAACAATTCAGGGAAGGAGTTTCAAGATGGACAACATCGAACAACGCGTCAAGAAGATCGTCGCCGAGCAACTCGGCGTCAATGAAGCTGACATCAAGAACGAATCCAACTTCGTTGACGATCTGGGCGCCGACTCGCTCGACACCGTGGAGCTGGTGATGGCGCTGGAGGAAGAGTTCGAGTGCGAAATCCCTGACGAAGACGCGGAGAAGATCACCACCGTGCAGCAGGCGATTGACTACGTCAACGCCAACATCAAGAAGTAAGTCACCCTTTCCCGACTTTCGGAGTTCATCGTGTCGCGACGTCGTGTGGTCGTTACCGGGCTGGGCCTTGTCTCGCCGGTTGGCAATACCGTTCCGGAAGCCTGGGACAACCTGATTGCCGGCAGGAGCGGCATCGGACCGATCACCCGCTTCGATGCCTCGGCCTTGTCGGCGCGCATCGCCGGCGAGGTGAAAGGGTTTGACGTTGCCGCCTATCTTTCGGCCAAGGAAGCGCGCCGCATGGATACCTTCATCCATTTCGGCATGGCCGCCGGCATCCAGGCATTCCGCGACTCGGGGATAGAGGTAAGCGCCGAAAACGCCGATCGCATCGGGGTCAATATCGGCTCGGGCATCGGTGGTCTGCCGATGATCGAGGATACGCACAACGACTACCTGGGCGGCGGTCCGCGCAAGATTTCCCCGTTCTTCATTCCCGGCACCATCATCAACATGATCTCGGGCAATCTGTCGATCATGTTGGGACTGAAGGGGCCGAATATTGCGGTGGTCACGGCCTGCACCACCGGTTTGCATGCAATTGGAATCAGCGCGCGCATGATCGAGTACGGCGATGCCGACGTGATGGTTTGCGGCGGCGCCGAAGCGACGACGACGCCACTGGCGGTCGGCGGCTTCGCCTCGGCCAAGGCATTGTCCACGCGCAATGACGATCCGGCGACGGCGAGCCGGCCGTGGGACAAGGACCGCGACGGTTTCGTGCTCGGCGAGGGTTCCGGCGTCATGGTGCTGGAAGAGTACGAGCACGCCAGGGCGCGCGGCGCGAAGATTTATGCCGAACTGGCCGGCTTCGGCATGAGCGGCGACGCCTTCCACATGACGGCGCCGGACACCGATGGTCCGCGACGCAGCATGGCGAACGCGCTGAAGAATGCCGGCGTGAATGGCGACGAAGTACAGTATGTCAACGCTCACGGCACCTCCACGCCGCTGGGTGACAAGAACGAGACCGAGGCCATCAAGCTGGCGTTCGGCGTCGATACGGCGAAGCGGCTGGTGGTGAATTCAACCAAGTCGATGACGGGTCATCTGCTTGGCGGCGCAGGCGGCCTCGAATCCGTGTTCACCGTGCTTGCGGTGCATCACCAGATATCGCCGCCGACCATCAACATCTTCAATCAGGATCCGGAATGCGATCTGGATTACTGCGCCAATACCGCACGGCCGATGAAGATCGATGTGGCCTTGAAGAACAACTTCGGTTTTGGCGGCACCAACGGCTCACTGGTGTTCCGGCGCATCTAGGTAGCCCGGGCGATGAAGCCGGTCGCCCTGCTGCAACTGTCCCTCAGGCCGTCACGCAGTTTGCTGCTGGTCGAACTGGCGGCTCATCTTGCCGCTGCCGGCGCCGTTCTGGCGGCTACTCTGCCGTCATGGCAGGCAATCCTTCTACTGCTCCTGATCGGCGCCTCGCTGGCGCGCCTGCGCGGCATATCGCCCGTTGCAACGCTGCTGCTGCACGGCGACGGCCGGCTGGAAACGGCGGACGTTGATGGCGCGCCGTGCGAGGCCAGCGTGCATCCGCATACCCTGGTTCTGCCGTTTCTGGTTGTGCTGCTGTATCGCCAGGAAGGACGTTTGCGCGCCATGACCGTTCTGGCGGACAGCCTGGCGGCGGAGGATTTTCGCCAGTTGCGGCTCTGGCTGCGCTGGCGGTCTTCGTCCTGACGGCGGCTTACTTCTGGCTCGGGTGCAGCACCGTATCCAGAGCACGCGGCAAGGTTTCCGGATAGTCGCGGCTGAAGTGGAGACCGCGGCTTTCGTGGCGCCGCTGCGCGCTTTTCACGATCAGATGGGCGGTCAGCACCAGGTTGCGCAGTTCGATCAGGTCGTTGCCGACCCGGTAGTTGGCGTAGTACTCGTCGATTTCCTTTTCCAGCAGGCGGATGCGGTGCAAGGCACGTTCCAGCCGCTTGTTGGTACGGACGATGCCGACGTAGTCCCACATGAAGCGGCGCAGTTCGGCCCAGTTGTGGGAAATCACGATTTCCTCGTCGGCGTCGCGCACCCGGCTTTCGTCCCATTGCGGCAAATGGGGCAGGGGCTCGGCCGGCGTCGCGAGAATGTCCTGCGCCGCCGCCGCCGAGAAAACCACGCATTCGAGCAGTGAATTCGAGGCCAGCCGGTTGGCGCCGTGCAGGCCGGTAAAAGCCGTTTCGCCGAGGGCATAGAGCCCCGCCAGATCGGTACGCGCTGCCAGATCGGTGACCACGCCGCCACAGACGAAGTGCGCCGAGGGCACCACCGGAATCGGTTCTTTGGTGATGTCGATGCCCAATTCGAGGCAGCGTGCCAGGATGGTCGGGAAATGAGCCTTGAGGAAGTCTGCCGACTTGTGCGTCATGTCGAGGAACACGCAGTCGAGGCCATGACGTTTCATCTCGAAGTCGATGGCGCGGGCGACGATGTCGCGTGGCGCGAGTTCGGCGCGGCTGTCGTGGCCGGGCATGAAGCGCGTACCGTCGGGCAGGCGCAGCAGGCCGCCTTCGCCGCGCAGCGCTTCCGAAATCAGAAAGGACTTGGCGTGCGGGTGATACAGGCAGGTGGGATGGAACTGGATGAACTCCATGTTGGCCATCCGGCAACCGGCGCGCCAGGCCATGGCCACGCCGTCGCCCGTCGCGGTGTCGGGGTTGCTGGTGTAGAGATAGACCTTGCCGGCGCCGCCGGTGGCCAGCGCGGTATGGCTGGCGCCGAGCGTGTGTACGCGATCGCGGGCGATGTCCAGGACGTAGGCGCCGAGGCAGCGATTGCGCGGCAGGCCGAGTTTGGACGCCGTGATCAGATCGATCGCGATGTGATTTTCCAGGACCGTGATGTTGGGGTGGTTCTTCACCTGCTCGGTCAAGGTCTGCTGCACCGCCGAACCCGTTGCGTCGGCGGCGTGAATGATGCGGCGCTGTCCGTGGCCGCCTTCGCGCGTCAGGTGGAAGCCCAGCGGCGAGTCGTCCGGCGTGAAGCGGACGCCACGGGTGATCAGCCATTCAATCGCCTCGCGGCCATGCTCGACGACAAAGCGGGTAGCGGCCGGATCGCACAGCCCGGCACCGGCTGTGAAGGTATCGTTGACGTGGGCTTCGACCGAATCGGCTGGATCGAGTACCGCCGCGATGCCGCCCTGTGCCCAGGCCGAGGCGGAGTCCGCCAGCGCTTTCTTGGTGACCAGTGCCACCCGCCGGCTGTCGGCAAGGCGCAGTGCCAGTGACTGACCGGCGAGGCCGCTGCCAACAATGAGGACGTCGAAATGCTGAACGGCAGCGGAATTCATGGGGACGGACTATACCACTGCCGCGAGTGTGGAACTATTTGCGCAGGACCCGGTCAGTGTTGGCAACGGTCGGTTGTCGTCGCCGCCGGAACAACGGGAAACGGGGCTGGGCGGCTTGTTATACTCGCTTGCGGGCAATCTTGACCCGCGTATTTTTTACCTGGCGGGAACAGACAGCAAAGCTCATGAGCGATCGCGAAGCGGACCGGATACTGGTCGAGCGGGTGCAGGCGGGTGACAAGCAGGCTTTCGGCCTTCTGGTTGCCAAGTACCAGCGCAAGCTGGCACGTCTGATTTCGCGCATGGTGCGCGATTCAGCCGAGGTGGAGGATATTGTTCAGGACAGTTTCATTCGGGCTTATCGGGCTTTGCCGGGTTTTCGCAACGACAGTGCCTTTTATACCTGGTTGTACCGGATTGGCGTCAACACCGCGAAGAACTGGCTGATGACTCATGGCCGGCGTGCTTCGGCGACTACCGGGGTGGACAGCGAGGAGGCGGAAACTTATGACGACGCCGACCTGCTGCGCGACAACGATACTCCCGAGCGCCTGTTGATGACGAAGCAGATCGGCCAGACGGTGAATGCCGCGCTGGAAGCCTTGCCCGAGGATTTGCGCACGGCCATCGCCCTGCGCGAGATCGAGGGTTTGTCGTATGAGGAGATTGCGCAAGTGATGGATTGCCCGATCGGAACGGTTCGCTCCAGAATCTTCCGCGCGCGCGATGCGATTTCGGCGAAGTTGAGGCCGCTGCTCGATGCGGCCCCGGACAAGAGATGGTGATGAAATGAAGACACGTATTTCGGCACTGATGGATGGCGAACTGGCAGAGTACGAAATTGCCGAGACCTTGCGCGCAGTGCGCCGCAGCCCGGAGTTGCGCGGCGAATGGTGCGAAGGCCAGTTGATCGGCGCCGCCTTGCGTGGAGAAAAGCGGCTCGACATCGACGTGACCGCACGGGTGATGTCGGCCATCGATATGGAGCCGACCGTTTTGGCGCCGGCGCCGAGGCGTGCCCTGGCGTGGCAACGGCCGGCACTTGCTCTGGCGGCCTCCGCGGCGGGCGTCGCGGTGGTTGCCTGGCTGGCACTGGCACCGCTTGGCGATGGCGTCGCGAGCCGGCCGGCGGAACTGGCCGCGGTGAAGCAGGCGCCGGTGGCGAAGTCGCAGTCGACACCGCGCCTGCAGGAGTATCTGCTGGCGCATCAGGCCTACGCGCCGGGCGGTGCTCTGGTCGGCGGTGCGCGCAATATCCGCACCGTGGCGGCGTCGGGTGAGGGCCGTTGATGACGGTTGTGCGCATCCCGCTGCTGGTCCTGACTGCATTCCTGCTGCTACCCGCATCGGCCTCGGCCGACGACGGGCTGGCCTTGTTGCAGCACATCGCCGAGGGTTCGCGGCAGATGACCTACAGCGGCATCTTCGTCTATCGCAGCGGCGGCAAGGTGGACACTTCCCATATTGCGCACTCGCTCAGCGACGGCGTCGAGGTCGAACGCATCGAGGCGCTCGACGGCAGTCCGCGCGAGGTCCTGCGCGCCGGCAGCGAGGTCAAGTGTTTCTTCCCGGAAGAAAAACTCGTCATCATCGAGAACCGCTCGAATCAGCGCGGATTTCCCGCCCTGTTGCCGGCCGGTTTGGGCGCATTGCCCGAGCATTACATAATCCGCAGCGGCGGACAGGGGCGGGTGGCGGGGATACCGAGTCGTGCCGTGCTGCTCGAACCGCGCGACGAACTGCGCTATGGCCATGAGTTCTGGATGGATCTCGCCAGCGGCCTGCTGCTGAAGGCCAACCTGATCGGCGAACGCGGCGAGACGCTGGAGTCCTTTGCTTTCACCCAGGTCAAGATTGGCGGTCCGCTCGAGCAGGGGGCGCTGAAGCCGCATTTCGACAGCGAGCGGGTGCGGGTGCAGCAGGTCAGGGCGATCGAATTGAAGGCGGAGGATCTGGGTTGGAATTTCCGCACCGTGCTGCCGGGCTTTCGTCGCGTGGCGGCCATGAAGCGACCTGCCGCAGCGGAGAATCCGGAGCGCCTGCATGTGGTGTTTTCCGACGGTCTGGCATCGATCTCGGTGTTTGTCGAGTCGGGCGGGGCGGTTGGCGAAGCAGACGCTGTGGCCGCGGTCGGCCCGGTCAATGTATATCGACGCCAGTTGGGCGAGTATCGACTGGTAGTCATGGGTGAAGTGCCGGCGCTGGCCGTCAAGCGGCTCGGCGATGGTATCGAGCGCAGGCGCAAATGAGCCGGTGCGATGCTGTCGTCATCGAAGCTTGCGGCACCGAGGTCTGGGTTGAAATGGCCGGCCGCGCTTCTTCTTGCGGTAGTTGCGAGAGTACCGGCGCTTGCCAGACGGGTCTGCCCGGACTGAGTGCCGCGCCGCGCCGCTACCGGCTCGACAACATCATCGGAGCCCGGGTCGGCGACCACGTTCAACTGATCGTGGCCGATGGCACGCTATGGCGCGCCTCGCTGGCCTCCTACATCCTGCCGCTGTTGCTGGCCATAGCCGGGGCGATGGCCGGACAGTCCGCGGCCGGCGATGAATGGGCAGTAATCGGCACAGTGGCCGGTCTTGGCTGCGGCCTGGTCCTGTTGCGTCGCAAGGAGATCCGCGCACGGCGCGAAGGCAGCCTGTTTTCGTTGCAAGTTCAAACCAGTGAAGTACGTTTCAAGGAGCAATCATGAAGAAGTTGTTTATCTCTCTCGCAGTGGCCTTGTCCGCGCTGTTTTCGCTGTCCTCGCATGCCCAGGCCGGCGCCCTGCCGGACTTCACCGACCTGGTCGAAAAGCAGGGCGCGACCGTGGTCAATATCAGTACCACCCAGATCATCAAGGGACAACGCGGCGGCCACCCGTTTCAGTTCGACGGCGACGAGGCGACGCAGGAGTTCTTCCGGCGCTTTTTCCCGGGCCAGATCCCGAATCTCCCGGGCACGCCGCAGGAGTTCAAGAACCGTTCGCTGGGTTCGGGTTTCATCATCAGTAGCGACGGTCATATCCTGACCAATGCTCATGTGGTCGATGGCGCGGACGAGGTGCTGGTCAAACTCACCGACAAGCGCGAGTTCAAGGCCAAGGTGCTGGGCGCCGACAAACGCACCGACGTGGCGCTGATCAAGATCGAGGCCGGCAACCTGCAGGTGGCGAAGCTGGGCGACTCGGTCAAGCTCAAGGTCGGCGAATGGGTAGTGGCCATCGGTTCCCCCTTCGGTTTCGAGAATACGGTTACCGCCGGCATCGTCAGCGCCAAGGGCCGTTCCCTGGCGCACGAGAATTACGTGCCCTTCATTCAGACCGACGTGGCGATCAATCCGGGCAATTCCGGCGGACCGCTGTTCAACATGAAGGGTGAGGTGATCGGCATCAATTCCCAGATATATTCCCGTTCCGGCGGATCCATGGGCGTCTCCTTCGCCATCCCCATCGATCTGGCGATGGACATCCAGACCCAGTTGAAGGCCAAGGGCAAGGTCAGTCGCGGCCGTCTCGGCATCGGCATTCAGGAAGTCAGCAAGGAACTGGCGGACTCCTTCAATCTTGCCAAGTCCCAGGGTGCGCTGGTGGCCTCGGTCGAGAAAGGCGCTGCGGCAGACAAGGCCGGAATTGAGGTCGGCGACATCATCCTCAAGTTTGACGGCAAGGCAGTGGCCGAATCCGGCGACTTGCCGCGCATGGTGGGCGCAACGCGACCCGGCAGCAAGGTCGTGGTCCAGATCTGGCGCAAGGGTGCCAGTCGCGACCTGAGTGCGACGGTCGGCGAGATACCGGACGAAGAGGGTGGTACGCGAACTGCCAGTCGCAGCGGCAAGCCGGCAGAACCGGCGGCGGCCAACCGGCTCGGGCTGGTGCTGGCGCTGCCGACGGCGGAGCAGAAGCGGGCGCTGGGAATCCAGCACGGATTGATCGTCGAGGATGTCAGGAACGGCGGCACCCGCACCGACTTGAGGGCGGGCGACGTCATCCTGTCGGTGATCATCAAGGGCGGCCAGACCGACGTCAAGTCGCTGGCCCAGTTCAACGATCTGTTGCAGGGCGTCGACAAGAGCGCCACCGTTACCCTGCTGGTGCGGCGTGGCGATTCGCAGACCTTCATCACCATCAAGGGACTGCCCGATAAGTAAGTCCGCCCGGAGCCGGCCGTCGCCGCAGTTGCGGCTGTTCAGCCGCAACTACTGCCACCTGTGCCACGACATGCTCGCTGCGCTGGAATCCCTGCGCGGCGAGCCGGGTGTGCCGTACTTCGACATCGAGGTGGCGGATGTCGATGCCGACCCCGTGCTCGAAGCCAGGTACGACGAACTCGTGCCGGTGCTGGTTGATGGCGAGGGCCGCGAACTCTGTCATTACTTTCTCGATGCGGTGAAAGTGCGCGAGTATTTGAGGTCCTTGGCTTCGGCCTGAAGCCGACATCGAGAGGTCTTTGCCCGGGCTGAGCCCCTGACCGGCAATAGTTGCGGTTCGGATTGCAAAGGGAAGGCCCTTCCAGATCAAGCCTTGGCAAATCCACGCGTCGCGGAGTGCCGGCAAACGAGCGGCCGGCGTCGCTCCAACTCAAGACTTTGCAAAAATTTACAGAAATGATTCTTCGGAAAGTTGACTTTTCTGGAGAAGTTTCGGCTTGCTGCCTTGCTTGAAACCAGGGGTGGCTGAAGTATCTCAAGTGTCAAGCAACTGTTGCCCGCCCAGTCAGGGATTTGCCCGGGCGATGGTCAAAGGCCGCCGGGTTGCAAGGGAAGGAGTGCCATTCATCAGTGGTGCTCGCTTTCCTTCCGGTGCCAATACAATGTAAATCTTTGTAAATAACTCCTGTGTGACAGGCCGTCGCCGGGGTTGACCTATCGCTTGCGGAGGAGCATTGTCGCGCCCTGAAAAGCATTAAGAATCGCTTAAGAAAGCCTTCAAATTGTGTAATTTTCGGGAAGCTAACTCATGAAGCCGTGGCAACGAATTATTGCTGTATGTGCAGCAAGCGTGGGGTTTGGCCTGTTGGCGACATCGGTGCAGGCGCAGGCGTTGCCTAAACCGGCG
>CAINHS010000031.1 GCA_903848955.1 uncultured beta proteobacterium | reverse complement strand
GACATGGCGAAAGCGAAATTTGAGAGGACGAAGCCGCACGTGAACGTGGGGACGATTGGTCACGTTGACCATGGCAAGACGACATTGACGGCGGCGATGACGTCGGTGCTGTCGGCGAAGTTTGGCGGGGAGGCGAAAGCCTACGACCAGATTGATGCGGCGCCGGAAGAAAAGGCGCGGGGCATCACGATCAACACGGCGCACGTTGAGTACGAGACCAAGAACCGCCACTACGCACACGTGGATTGCCCGGGACACGCCGACTACGTGAAGAACATGATCACGGGCGCGGCGCAGATGGACGGCGCGATCCTGGTGTGTTCAGCGGCTGACGGCCCGATGCCGCAGACGCGTGAGCACATCCTGCTGGCACGCCAGGTAGGCGTGCCGTACATGGTCGTGTTCATGAACAAGTGCGACATGGTGGATGACGCCGAACTGCTCGAACTGGTCGAAATGGAACTGCGCGAACTGCTCAGCAAATACGACTTTCCGGGCGACGACATCCCGATCATCAAGGGTTCGGCGCTGAAAGCGCTGGAAGGCGACAAGGGCGAACTGGGCGAAGTGGCCATCATGGCCCTGGCCGACGCGCTGGACAGCTACATCCCGACGCCCGAGCGAGCCATCGACAAGCCCTTCCTGATGCCGATTGAAGACGTCTTCTCCATCTCGGGACGCGGCACCGTAGTAACGGGCCGGATCGAGCGGGGCGTGGTCAAGGTTGGTGAGGAAATTGAAATCATCGGCATCCGCCCCACCGTCAAGACCATCTGCACCGGCGTTGAAATGTTCAGGAAACTGCTGGACCAGGGCCAGGCCGGAGACAACGTCGGCGTACTGTTGCGCGGCACCAAGCGTGAAGAAGTCGAGCGCGGCCAGGTACTGGCCAAGCCGGGTTCGATCACACCGCACACGCACTTCAGTTCCGAGGTGTACATTCTGTCGAAGGATGAAGGCGGGCGCCACACGCCGTTCTTCAACGGCTACCGGCCGCAGTTCTACTTCCGGACGACCGACGTGACGGGCAGCATCGAGTTGCCGGCGGGGACGGAAATGGTGATGCCGGGAGACAACATTGCGATGACGGTGAGATTGATTGCACCGATCGCGATGGAAGAAGGCTTGCGTTTCGCCATCCGTGAAGGCGGTCGTACCGTCGGCGCCGGCGTCGTCGCCAAAGTCATCGAATAACAACGCGCAGCTTTAGCAAGGGGGGCGGCACTTCGACAACGAGGTGTCGCCCTGCAGTCTCTGCTGCAGGGGTGTAGCTCAATTGGCAGAGCGGCGGTCTCCAAAACCGCAGGTTGGGGGTTCGATTCCCTCCGCCCCTGCCAATGAATTGAAGCATTTGCGCAACAACTGACTATTTATGGCCGATAAACTCAAGTTCATGCTGGCGCTGCTGCTGTTGGCGGCGGGCGTGACAGGTTTCTACCTCCTCCGCGAACAGCCGATGATCCTGCGCGTGCTGTCCGTGTTCGCCGGCTTGGGTGCGGGCATCGCGGTGGCGTGGTTTACGGCGCCGGGGCAGCGCTTCTTCGACTTCAGTCGGGAAGCGGTGGTGGAGACGAAAAAGGTTGTCTGGCCGTCGCGCAGGGAAACCATGCAGACCACCGGCATCGTGTTTGCATTCGTGCTGGTGATGGCAATCGTGCTGTGGACGACTGACAAGGGCCTCGAATGGGTGCTCTACGACCTGATTCTGGGCTGGAAAAAATCATGACTAAACGTTGGTACGTCGTCCACGCCTACTCCGGTTTTGAAAAATCGGTGCAGCGCGCTCTGATCGAGCGCATTACCCGCGCCGCGATGCAGGACAAGTTCGGTCAGGTTCTGGTGCCGGTTGAAGAAGTCATCGAAATGAAAAACGGGCAGAAGAGCATTTCCGAGAGGAAGTTCTTTCCCGGCTATGTGCTGGTCGAAATGGACATGGACGATGACTCCTGGCATCTGGTCAAGAGCACGCCCAAGGTGACGGGTTTTGTCGGCGGCACCTCGACCAAGCCGACTCCGATTTCCGAAAAGGAAGTCGCGAAGATCATGCAGCAGGTTCAGGACGGCGTCGAAAAGCCGCGTCCCAAGGTGCTGTTTGAGGTGGGCGAGATGGTTCGCATCAAGGAAGGTCCATTTACAGACTTCAACGGCAATGTCGAGGAAGTCAATTACGAAAAGAGTCGCTTGCGTGTTTCCGTGACCATTTTCGGTCGCGCCACGCCGGTTGAACTGGAGTTTGCGCAGGTCGAAAAGGCCTGACGCCAGCCAGCGAACGCATTGGTAGTTTTTGGCTGCGCCGCAGCGGCCTGGAAGTTTGTAGTTTTGCGGCAAAGAGGAGCGTCAGTAGATTGCTGCTACATGTGATCGAAAGCGCGTTAAGACTCACCAAAGACAGGAGCCAGTCGTGGCAAAGAAGATAATCGGTTACATCAAACTGCAGGTACCGGCGGGCAAGGCCAATCCTTCGCCCCCCATTGGTCCGGCATTGGGCCAGCGCGGCCTCAACATCATGGAATTCTGCAAGGCCTTCAACGCCCAGACCCAGGGTCTCGAGCCCGGGTTGCCGATTCCGGTGGTGATTACCGCGTTCGCCGACAAGAGCTTCACCTTCATCATGAAGACGCCTCCGGCGACCATTCTGATCAAGAAGGCGGCCGGCATCACCAAGGGTTCGCCGAAGCCCCACACAGACAAGGTCGGAAAGATCACCAAGGCCCAAGCCGAGGACATCGCCAAGGCCAAGATGAAAGACCTGACCGCTGCCGATCTCGAAGCGGCAGTGCGCACCATCGCGGGTTCCGCCCGCAGCATGGGCATTACCGTGGAGGGTCTGTAATCATGGCGAAATCATCCAAGCGCGCACAAGCGGTATTCGCCAAGGTCGACCGCAGCAAGGCCTATCCGGTCAGCGCCGCGTTGAGCCTAGTGAAGGATTGCGCAACCGCCAAGTTCGATGAGTCGATTGACGTTTCGGTCAATCTCGGCATCGATGCCAAGAAATCCGACCAACTGGTGCGCGGCTCGGTCGTATTGCCGTCCGGCACCGGCAAGACCGTTCGCGTAGCGGTATTCGCCCAGGGCGAAAAGGCCGAAGCGGCCCGCGCCGCCGGTGCCGACATCGTCGGATTCGATGACCTGGCGGCTGAAGTCAAGGCCGGCAACATGAATTTCGACATCGTGATCGCAACGCCGGACGCCATGAAGGTGGTCGGCGCGCTCGGCCAGATCCTCGGCCCGCGCGGCCTGATGCCGAACCCGAAGGTCGGCACCGTGACGATGGATGTCACCACCGCGGTGAAGAACGCCAAGGCCGGTCAGGTGCAGTACCGCACCGACAAGGCCGGCATCATTCATTGCACCATCGGCCGTGCCTCATTCACCGTCGAGGCCCTGCAGGTGAACCTTGTGGCGCTGATCGAGGCGCTGCAAAAGGCCAAGCCGGCGGCCTCGAAGGGTCATTATCTGAAGAAAGTGTCGCTGTCCAGCACCATGGGCGCCGGCATTCGCGTCGATCAGGCCAGCCTGTCGGCGCAAGCTTAAAAGACTTTGGGCTGTTGCGTCGCCTGTGCAATCCGGCGGGCGGCGCGGCAGGTTATCAAAGACCGCAGGTGTCCGCGAGGACTTAAACGTTGGCGACGGAACATCGTCGCAACTGCCGGCGTAGATGGCGTCACCCGATGAAAGGAATCTGATTCCTGAATGAAGGTCGCCGTATCGCAAGTGCCGAATTTTCGGCACGGCTGTTTGACTAGGAGTTGACCGTGAGTCTCAATCTTGACGACAAGAAGACGGTAGTTGCCGAAGTGTCCGCAGAAGTTGCGAATGCCCAGTCGATCATCGTCGCAGAGTACCGTGGTCTCGGAGTGGTTGATCTCACCGCGCTGCGTGCCAATGCACGCAAGAACGGTGTTTACCTGCGTGTGGTAAAAAATACCCTGGTTCGTCGCGCCCTCGCCGGCACGCCGTTCGAAGGTCTCTCGGCCAAGCTGGCCGGTCCCCTGATCTATGGAATTTCCAAGGATCCGGTGGCCGCTGCCAAGCTGCTGAACGACTTTGCCAAGGGTAATGACAAGCTTGCCATCAAAGTCGGCGCAATGCCCAACTACGTCCTGGACGCGGTTGGTGTCAAGGCGCTGGCGACGATGCCGAGCCGCGAAGAGCTGTTGTCCAAGCTCCTCGGCACCATGCAGGCCCCGATCACCCAGTTTGTCCGCACCCTCAACGAAGTCCCGACGAAGTTCGTCAGGGGCCTCGCTGCCGTGCGCGACGCCAAAGAGACTGCGTAATCGTTTTTCATTGAACCAAACATTCATTCAGGAGTTGTAATCATGGCTGTAAGCAAAGCTGAAATACTCGATGCCATCGCTGGCATGACCGTTCTCGATTTGTCGGAACTGATCAAGGAAATGGAAGTCAAGTTCGGCGTTTCCGCCGCTGCGGCCGCCGTTGCCGTTGCCGCCCCGGCTGCCGCCGCGGCTGCTGTGGAAGAGCAGACCGAATTCACCGTGATGTTGCTGGCTGCGGGCGAAAAGAAGGTCGAAGCCATCAAGGTCGTTCGTGCTGCCACGGGCCTCGGCCTCAAGGAAGCCAAGGATCTGGTGGATGGCGCGCCGAAGGCTGTCAAGGAAGGCATCTCGAAGGCCGACGCCGAAGCCCTCAAGAAGCAGCTTGAGGATGCGGGCGCCAAGGTCGAAGTCAAGTAATTGCGGTTCCGATCGCGGGTTGGCGGCGCTGCCGCCAACCCGCTTTTGTGCTTGGCGAAACAGAAGTGTGTCGTACTTGTTTAGTTGCACCCCTTTGTACCTGATCCGGGGGTTACACGAGAGTGCTGAACGTTTTTCCTTCAGCCCTGTCCTTTGACCTTCGACGTCTGAATCCTGAACGGAGCCACCATGGCCTATTCCTACACCGAAAAAAAGCGCATTCGCAAGAGCTTTGCCAAGCGGGCCAACGTCCTTGACGTGCCCTTCCTGCTGGCGACGCAGATCGAGTCCTATACGCGCTTCCTGCAGGCCGACGTGCCGCCGGCGCAGCGTCGCAACGAAGGTTTGCAGGCCGCATTCACGTCGATTTTCCCGATTGTTGCGCACTCGGGAAACGCCCGTCTCCACTTCGTCGAATTCATGCTTGGCGAGCCGACCTTCGACGTCAAGGAGTGTCAGCAGCGCGGCCTGACGTTCGCCAGCCCGCTGCGTGCCAAAGTGCGCCTCGAACTGCTTGACCGTGATACCAAGGCGGTGAAGGAAGTCAAGGAGGACCAACCGCTGTACATGGGCGAGATCCCGTTGATGACGACTACCGGTTCCTTCGTTATCAACGGTACCGAGCGCGTTATCGTCTCCCAGTTGCACCGGTCGCCGGGCGTCTTCTTCGAGCATGACAAGGGCAAGACCCACAGCTCGGGCAAGCTGCTGTTCTCGGCGCGCATCATTCCCTATCGCGGTTCCTGGCTGGACTTCGAATTCGATCCGAAGGACATCCTCTACTTCCGCATCGATCGTCGCCGCAAGATGCCGGTGACAATTCTGCTCAAGTCGATCGGCCTGACGCACGAGCAGATCCTCGCCACCTTCTTCGAGTCCGATACTTTCCATTTTGCGAAGAAAGGCATCCTCTTCGAAGTGGTGCCTGAGCGCCTGCGTGGCGAAGTGGCGAAGTTCGACATCCTCGACAAGGCCGGGAAGGTCATTGTCGCCAAGGACAAGCGGATTACCGTCAAGCATATTCGCGAGATGGCCGAGGCGGGCATCAAGAAGATCATTGTCCCCGACGAGTTCATGATCGGGCGCATCATCGCTCGCAACATCGTCAATGCGGAAACCGGCGAAGTCTTGGCCAACGCCAACGATGAGATTACCGAGGACCTGCTGGCCAAGCTGGCGGCCGGTGACATCGAGCAGATTCAGACACTCTACGTCAACGACCTTGATCGCGGCGCCTACATCTCATCGACGCTGCGTATCGACGAGAGTGCCGATCAATGGGCGTCGCGTGTGGCGATCTACCGAATGATGCGCCCTGGCGAGCCGCCCACCGAGGACGCCGTGGAGAATCTGTTCCACGGCTTGTTCTACTCCGAAGAGCGCTACGACCTGTCTGCAGTCGGCCGCATGAAATTCAACCGTCGTGTCGGGCGCGAGGGAATTGAAGGCGCCGGTACGCTATCGAATGACGATATTGTGGATGTCGTCCGCATCCTGGTTGAACTGCGCAACGGACGCGGCGAAGTGGATGATATCGATCACCTGGGCAATCGTCGCGTGCGCTCGGTGGGCGAACTCGCAGAGAATCAGTTCCGTGCCGGTCTGGTGCGTGTCGAACGTGCCGTCAAGGAGCGCCTGAACCAGGCTGAAAGCGACAACCTGATGCCGCACGACTTGATCAATGCCAAGCCCATTTCGGCAGCGATCAAGGAATTCTTCGGTTCCAGCCAGCTTTCGCAGTTCATGGACCAGACCAACCCGCTGTCCGAGATTACACACAAGCGGCGCGTCTCGGCCCTCGGCCCGGGCGGCTTGACTCGTGAGCGGGCCGGTTTCGAGGTGCGCGACGTGCACCCGACCCATTACGGCCGCGTCTGCCCGATCGAGACACCGGAAGGCCCGAACATCGGTCTCATCAACTCGCTGGCGCTGTATGCACGCACCAACGAGTACGGCTTCATGGAAACGCCTTATCGCAAGGTGGAGAACAGTCGCGTTACCGACGAGATCGAGTATCTCTCGGCAATCGAGGAAGGCAAGTACGTTATTGCCCAGGCCAATGCCCAACTCGACAAGAAGGGCAAGCTCAGCGATGCTCTCGTGTCATGCCGCTTCAAGGGCGAATTCGAGTTGAAGGAGCCGCCCGAGGTTCAGTACATGGACGTGGCGCCGAGTCAGATCGTCTCCGTTGCTGCTTCGCTGATTCCCTTCCTCGAGCACGACGATGCGAATCGCGCCTTGATGGGCGCCAACATGCAACGTCAAGCCGTTCCCTGTCTGCGACCGGAAAAGGCCTTCGTCGGTACGGGGATCGAGCGTACCGTGGCTGTCGACTCTGGAACGGCGGTACAGGCATTGCGTGGCGGCGTGGTGGACTACATTGACGCCAACCGCATCGTGGTGAGAGTAAACGACGCAGAGACAGTGTCGGGTGAAGTCGGCGTCGACATCTACAACCTGATCAAGTACACCCGCTCGAACCAGAATACCAACATGAACCAGCGGCCGATCGTGAGGGTTGGTGACCTGATCGCGAAGGGTGACGTGGTGGCCGATGGCGCCTCCACCGATCTGGGCGAACTGGCGCTGGGCCAGAACATGCTTGTGGCGTTCATGCCCTGGAACGGCTACAACTTCGAAGATTCAATCCTGATTTCGGAACGCGTTGTGGCAGATGACCGCTTCACGTCGATCCATATCGAGGAACTGACGGTCGTCGCTCGCGACACCAAGCTGGGTGCCGAGGAGATTTCGCGCGATATTGCTACTCTGGGCGAATCACAGCTTGGTCGTCTTGATGAGTCCGGTATCGTCTACATCGGAGCTGAAGTCGAAGCCGGGGACGTCCTGGTTGGCAAGGTAACGCCGAAGGGTGAAACGCAACTCACTCCGGAAGAGAAGCTGCTGCGCGCGATTTTTGGCGAGAAGGCCTCGGATGTGAAGGACACGTCGCTGCGCGTGCCGTCCGGGATGATCGGCACGGTTATCGACGTCCAGGTATTTACGCGCGAAGGCATCGAGCGCGACAAGCGTGCCCAGTCGATCATCGACGACATGTTGCGAGGGTACAAACAGGATCTGGCGGACCAGATGCGGATCGTCGAACGGGATACCTTCGCTCGCATCGAGAAACTGCTGATCAACAAGGTGGCCAGCAAGGGCCCCAAGAAACTGGTCAAGGGTACCAAGATCACCAAGGCCTATCTCGAATCCGTGGAGCACTACCACTGGTTTGACATATCCCTGGCAGACGAAGAGGCTCAGCAGCAGCTAGAAAGTCTGCGCGACAGCGTGGAGCAGACCCGGAAGGACTTCGATGTAGCTTTTGAGGCGAAGAAGAAGAAGCTCACCCAAGGTGACGAGCTGCCGCCGGGTGTGCAGAAAATGGTCAAGGTTTATCTGGCCGTCAAGAGGAGGCTGCAGCCCGGCGACAAGATGGCCGGGCGCCATGGCAACAAGGGCGTAGTCTCGAAGATCGTCCCGGTCGAGGACATGCCGCATATGGCGGACGGGACGCCCATGGACATTGTGCTCAACCCGTTGGGCGTACCTTCGCGGATGAACATCGGCCAAATTCTGGAAACCCACCTCGGCTGGGCGGCCAAGGGGTTGGGCAACAAGATCGGCGAGATGTTGCGCAAGCAGGCGGCGGCAACGGAGATCCGCAAACTGTTGAACAAGATCTACAACGCATCAGGCCGCAGTGAGGATATTGACAGCCTGAGTGAAAAGGAAGTGGTGGAACTTGCCGGAAATCTTCAGGGGGGCGTGCCCTTCGCCACGCCGGTGTTTGATGGCGCCGACGAGTCTGAAATCAAAGCCATGTTGGAACTGGCCGGCCTGCCCAGCAACGGGCAGGTAGACCTGTATGACGGCCGCACCGGCGACTCATTCGAGCGACAGGTAACCGTCGGCTACATGCACGTGCTGAAACTGCACCATCTAGTCGATGACAAGATGCATGCCCGCTCCACCGGCCCCTACAGCCTTGTTACGCAGCAGCCTCTGGGCGGCAAGGCGCAGTTCGGCGGCCAGCGTTTCGGCGAAATGGAAGTGTGGGCACTGGAAGCTTACGGTGCCGCGTATGTGTTGCAGGAAATGCTTACGGTCAAGTCGGACGACGTCAACGGCCGCACCAAGGTGTACGAAAACATCGTCAAGGGCGAGCACAAGATCGATGCCGGCATGCCGGAATCGTTCAACGTGCTGGTCAAGGAAATTCGCTCGCTGGCGATCGATATCGATCTCGAGCGTTACTGACCCGATAGCTGCCCACTGGAGAAAATTATATGAAGAGCCTGTTTGCAGACCTTTTCAAGCAGAACCTGGCGGCCGAAGAGGAATTCGACGCGATTACCATCGGCCTCGCTTCGCCCGACAAGATTCGCTCCTGGTCCTACGGCGAAGTGAAGAAGCCGGAGACCATCAACTACCGCACGTTCAAGCCGGAACGGGACGGCCTGTTCTGCGCCAAGATTTTCGGCCCGGTCAAGGATTACGAGTGCCTCTGCGGAAAGTACAAGCGCCTCAAGCACCGCGGTGTGATCTGCGAAAAGTGTGGAGTGGAAGTCACTCAGTCGAAAGTGCGTCGCGAACGAATGGGCCACATCGAACTGGCTTCGCCGACCGCGCACATCTGGTTCCTGAAAAGCCTGCCGAGCCGTCTCGGCATGGTGCTCGACATGACGCTGCGCGACATCGAGCGGGTACTGTACTTCGAAGCGTTCGTGGTCGTCGATCCGGGCATGACCCCGCTCAATCGCGCGCAATTGCTGACCGAAGATGACTACCTCGCCAAGATCGAGGAATACGGCGACGATTTCACCGCCGTGATGGGTGCCGAGGGCGTGCGCGAACTGCTGCGTACGCTTGATCTGAACCGTCTGGTCGAGACCCTGCGCCAGGAACTGGAGACCACCGGATCCGAAGCCAAGAGCAAGAAGCTTTCCAAGCGACTCAAGGTTCTCGAGGGCTTTCAGCACTCGGGCATCAAGCCGGAGTGGATGATTCTGGAGGTGCTGCCTGTTCTGCCCCCGGATCTGCGTCCGCTGGTTCCGCTGGATGGCGGGCGCTTCGCCACGTCCGACCTGAACGACCTGTACCGTCGCGTCATCAATCGCAATAATCGTCTCAAGCGCCTGCTCGAGCTAAAAGCGCCCGACATCATTGTTCGCAATGAAAAGCGCATGCTGCAGGAGGCGGTTGACTCGCTACTGGACAACGGCCGTCGCGGCAAGGCGATGACCGGGGCCAACAAGCGGCCTCTGAAGTCGCTGGCCGACATGATCAAGGGCAAGGGCGGCCGTTTCCGCCAGAACCTGCTCGGCAAGCGCGTTGATTACTCGGGTCGCTCGGTCATCGTCGTCGGTCCGCAACTCAAACTGCACCAGTGTGGCTTGCCGAAAAAGATGGCGCTGGAGCTGTTCAAGCCCTTCATTTTCGAGCGCCTCGAAAAGATGGGTATCGCCAGCACGATCAAGGCGGCGAAGAAGGAAGTCGAAGCCGAAACCGCGGTGGTCTGGGACATTCTCGAAGAAGTCATTCGCGAGCATCCGGTAATGCTGAATCGTGCCCCGACGCTACACCGTCTTGGCATTCAGGCCTTCGAACCGACCTTGATCGAAGGCAAGGCGATCCAGTTGCATCCGCTGGTTTGCGTGGCGTTCAACGCCGACTTCGACGGTGACCAGATGGCGGTGCACATCCCGCTTTCACTGGAAGCGCAGATGGAAGCGCGCACCCTGATGCTGGCCTCGAACAACGTGCTGTCGCCGGCCAACGGACAGCCGATCATCGTACCCTCGCAGGACGTGGTGCTCGGCCTCTATTACGCTACGCGAGAGAATGTTTCCGCCCGCGGCAACGGCATGATGTTTGCGGACATCGCCGAGATTACCCGAGCCATCGATTCGCGACAGATCGACTTGCATGCGCGAATCACGGTGCGCATACGCGAGTATGAATTGGACGCCGACAAGCAGTGGCAGCCAAGGATCACACGTTATTCAACCACTGCGGGACGCGCTCTTCTGTCGGAGATTCTGCCGCGCGGCCTGTCGTTCAAGGTGCTCGACAAGCCTCTCAAGAAGAAGGAAATCTCCAAACTTATTGACGAGAGTTTCCGTCGCTGCGGGTTAAAAGAGACGGTTGTTTTTGCCGACAAGCTGATGCAAGCTGGTTTCCGTCTCGCTACCCGGGCCGGTATTTCAATCTGTATCGACGACATGCTTGTGCCGGAGGAAAAAGGCGAAATTATTGGCGATTCTGAGAAGGACGTGCAGGCAATTGAACAGCAGTACACATCCGGTCTTGTTACAGTTGGCGAACGCTACAACAAAGTGGTCGATATCTGGGGCCGCGCCGGTGACAAGGTGGCCAAAGCCATGATGGAGCACCTTGCAAAGGAGGATGCAGCGGAGCGTTTCCCCGGAGTCGCGCAAGAGGATTGGTGGAAGGCTAGGTATGTGGAGAGTTCGAATGCCCGCCAAACAATTGGTCAGGTGGCATTTGACAATCTAGACCAAAAATTTGAGCCGACGAAGCCGGGGGCCGCCAAGGTGAGTCCAAAGGTGGGTCATGCGCTTCAGGAGTCTTTCAACTCCATCTACATGATGGCCGACTCCGGCGCCCGCGG